>CANKZO010000124.1 GCA_947488485.1 Opitutia bacterium
GGCGTATCTCGGCCTGCCGGAATTCCTCTGGAGCCCGCAGGAACTTGAGTGTCTCGGTGGCGTCAACTTCCTCAAAGGCGGCATCCTGCATGCCAGCAAAGTCATCACCGTCAGCCCGACCTACGCGCAGGAGATCCTCACTCCCGCGTTCGGTTACGGCCTCGATGAAGTCGTGCGCCGACGGGCGGGCGCGCTCAGCGGCATCCTGAACGGCGTCGATCGCGACGAATGGGATCCCGCTACCGACAAGCATCTCGAAAAAGCGTTCTCGGCGGCCAAGCCCGCCGGCAAGGCCGAGTGCAAGACCGCGCTCCTGCGCGAACTCGACCTGCCGACGGACGACGAACTTCCGCTCGTGGGCGTGATCTCGCGACTGTGGGATCAGAAAGGCCTCGACCTCGCCGCGGGCGTGCTCCCGCGTTTCCTGCGCGAACAAAAGCTGCGCTTCGTGCTGCTCGGCAGCGGTGATGCCGCGCTCGAGAACGAGTATCGCCGGCTCGCGGCCGACTTCCCACGCCTGTGCGCCGTGCGTATCGGTTACGACAACGGCCTCTCGCATCGCATCGAAGCCGGCAGCGACTTCTTCCTCATGCCGAGCCGCTTCGAACCGTGCGGTCTCAACCAGATGTATTCGATGGCCTACGGCACGCTCCCGATCGTGCGCGCGACCGGCGGACTCGCCGACACCGTCACCGGCTGGGACGGTAAAGAACAAGGCACCGGCATCGTCTTCGAGCACGCCGATCAAGGCGGCATCACGTGGGCCTTGGAGCGGGCGCTCGAACTTTACGCACAGCCCAAGGCCTTCAAAGCATTGCGGAAGCAGGCCATGAAACAGGATTTCAGCTGGGCGAAGGCCGCGGAAGCGCACCTCGCGGTCTATCAGTCGGCCTGAGCTCAGAATCGCACAGCAGTTTCAGCCTAAAAAAAGGCAGATTCAGGCCGTATTGCCGAAAAACGACCTGAAAAGGTCAATTTCCTGTGCCAATGGCACGGTTTAAGGGTTTGGCACGGGGTTAGCATAAGGGGTGATGCCATGAAGCACATCACCGCCCTCACCCTCACCACCCTCCTCGCCGCGACCGGTCTTGCCCAGACCGCCGCCGCAGCCGCCCCCGCCCCGGTCGCCTACGACCTGACGGCCGGCTACGACAGCGAGTACTACTACCGCGGCCTCTGGTTCTCCAACCAGAACGCCTGGTACAACATCGGCGCTTCCAAGAAGCTGTCCGACACCACCACGCTCAACGCGCTGGCTTACTACACGTCGAGCAACGATCGTCGTTCCCTCTACCAGGAACTCGACCTCGGCGCCTCGCTCGCCTACGACGCCGGCTTCGCCACGCTGACCGCCGGTTACACGTACTTCTTCTTCCTGAACGGTTACGTCGGTAACGGCGCCGGCCAGACCTTCGCCTCGGAGTTCTTCGTGAGCGCCGCCAAGACCGTCGGCCCGGTGAACGTCACCGCCACCTACGCCTACGATCTCTACATCGACGCCGGCTACGCTGAGCTCGCCGTGGACAAGTCCTTCGCCCTCACCGACTCGACCTCCCTCGTCCTCAAGGCCGTGGCGGGTTACAGCGTCGGCGGCTACTACACCGCCTTCAACGGCGCGGGCTTCAACACCGGCACCGAAAGCGCTTGGACCCACGTCGCCGTGACCGCCTCGCTCCCGATCGCCCTGTCCAAGACCGCGACCCTGACGCCCTACGTCTCCTACAACATGTCGGGAGCCGGCCGCACCGAGTCCAACACCGCCGCCTCCGCCTTCGGTGGAGACGACGATCAGCTGTTCTTCGGCGCCTCGATCAAGGCCGTCTTCTAAGGACCTGAGCCGGGTGGTCTTCGGACCGCCCGGCCTTCCTTGGACTGAACCATTCCCCGGCCTGGAACAGTTTCAGAACCGGGAGATTGCAGCATAGCAAAAGGGGTGCTTTCCGGGAGGAAAGCACCCCTTCTTCTTTGTTAGGTTGAAAATCGCCGGAAGAAGGCAATGTTCCCACCTCCATGCTCGAGTCCGCCCGCAAACCCGACTGGCTCCGCGCCAAGCTTCCCAGCGGTCCCGACTTCCTGGAGACCAAGAAGAACGTCGACGAGCATAAGCTGCACACGGTCTGCCAGTCCGCGCAGTGCCCCAACATGGGCGAATGCTGGTCCCGTGGCAGCGCCACGGTGATGATCCTCGGCAACGTCTGCACCCGCTCCTGTACCTTCTGCGCCGTCCTCTCCGGCCGCCCCAGCGAACTCGACCTCGGCGAACCGGCCCGCGTGGCCGAATCCATCGCCCTGATGAACCTCAAGCACGTGGTCATCACTTCCGTCGCCCGCGATGACCTCAAGGACGGCGGCGCCTCCGTCTGGGCCGCGACCATCCGTGCGACCCGCCACCGCTGCCCGAACACGACCATCGAGGTCCTCCCGGCCGACTTCCGCGGCGAGCAGGAGCACCTCGACACGCTGCTCGACGCCCGGCCCGACATCCTCAACCACAACCTCGAGACGGTCGAACGCCTGCAGCGCCCGGTCCGCAAGACCGCCCGCTACGAACGCTCCTTCTGGGTGCTCAAGCACGCCAAGTCCCGCGACTTCATCACCAAGACCGGCATCATGCTCGGTATCGGCGAACGCAAGGAAGAGGTCGCCCAGCTGATCCGCGACATCGCCGCCGCTGACGTGGACATCCTGACGATTGGTCAGTATCTCTCGCCGAGCAAGGAACACGCCCCGATCGACCGCTGGGTCACGCCCGAAGAATTCGCCGAGTGGAAGACCTTCGCCCTGGAAGTCGGCGTGAAGCACGTCGAGTCCGGCCCCTTGGTCCGCTCCTCCTACCGGGCCGACGAACAGGTCGTGAAGTTCAGCCTGATGGATCGCCGCCAGCGACCCGCCCGCTAATCCGTGGAAGGCCTGCCTCCCGTCGATTTCCGCGGCGAGCTCAACGATGAGCAATACGCCGCGGTGACCTCGCCGCGCGGCCCCGCGCTCGTACTGGCCGGCGCCGGCTCGGGCAAGACCCGCACCCTGACCTACCGCGTGGCCTGGCTCCTGCACCAAGGCGCCAAGCCCTGGGACATCCTGCTGCTGACGTTCACCAACAAGTCGGCCAAGGAGATGCTCGAGCGCGTCGAAGACCTCACCGGCGTCCCGCGCGGACAGTTCTGGGGCGGCACCTTCCACTCCATCGGCCAACGCATCCTGCGCCGTAACGCGGCCGTGGCTTCGCGCTCGCCGGACTTCACCATCCTCGACCAGAAGGAATCGGAGCAGCTTTTCTCCGAGATCGTGAAGTCGATCGACGGCGCCTTCATCAAGGACAAGACGAACCCCAAGGCGGCCGTCATCCTCGACGCCTATTCGCACGCCCGCAATACGCTCCGCCCCCTGCAGGACGTCCTCGCCGAACGCCTCGACTGGATGAAAGGCGGCCCGGAGAAGCTCATGCAGTTCTGCACGGCCTACGCCGCGGCGAAGCAGGAGCGTAACCTGTGCGACTTCGATGACCTGCTGAGCCTGTGGCTGCATGTGCTCGAGAACGACCCGGCCGCCCTCGCCCACTACCGCCAACGCTTCAAGCACATCCTGGTGGACGAGTTCCAGGACACCAACCGCCTGCAGAGCCGCATCATCGACCTGCTCGCCAGCGAGCACCAGATCATGGCCGTCGGCGACGACGCCCAGTGCATCTACACCTGGCGCGGCGCGGACTGGGAAAACATCGTCGCCTTCCCGCAGCGCCACCCGGGCACGCTGATCCACACGATCGACACGAACTACCGTTCGACCCCGGAGATCCTGGCCTTCGCCAACGAGATCCTCAGCCACCGTCCGCGCGTCGAAGGCTTCGACCGTCGCCTCCAGGCCGTGCGTCAGAGCGGCCCTCAGCCCACCGTCTTCACCGTCGGCGACACTTCCCAGCAGGCGAAACTCGTGGTCCGCAAGCTCATGCAGCTGCACCATGAAGGCCACGCGCTCAAGGACATGCACGTGCTCTACCGCGCGCACTACCAGTCCTTGGAACTACAGATGGAACTCAACGCCATGGGCGTGCCGTTCGTCATCACCAGCGGCCACAAGTTCTTCGACCTCGCGCATGTGAAGGACATCCTCGCCCACCTGCGTTTCGTGCACAATCCGCTCGATCAGGTCGCGCTGTCCCGCCTGCTCTGCCTCCTCCCGAAGGTCGGCCCGGTCGCCGCCGAGAAGATCAGCAAGGCCGCCCGTGAGACCGACGAAGCCCAGGGTCGCGGACTGGTCCGCGCGCTTCGCGCCGACGCGGTGCTCAAGCGCGTGCCCGAATCCGCGAAGGACGATTTCAACGACCTGACCATCACGCTCGAGGACATGCTCGAAGGCCTCGAGGCCGCCAAGGCCAAGCCGGGCCCCGTCGCGCCCGCGCCCGATCTCTTCGTCGCGGCTTCCGACGCGAACTCCGTCAAGGTCGCCCGGACGCCCGCCGAGACGGTCCGCGTCTGCATCGAGGGCTGGTATGGCACCTTCCTCAAGACGATCTTCCCCGACTGGAAGGAACGCGAACAGGACCTCCAAGGCCTCATCGGCTTCGCCTCGAAGTTCGAGGATGTCGGCGACCTCATCGCCCAGGTCGCCCTGCTCAACGGCGAGTCCTCGGACAAGAAGGCTGAGCCGGAAGAGGACATGCTCCGCCTCACGACCATCCACCAGTCCAAAGGCCTCGAGTTCCCGATCGTCTTCCTCCTGGGCTGCGCGGACGGCCTCCTCCCGCTGACCCGCGCCATCGACGAGGGCGACGTCGAGGAGGAACGCCGCCTCTTCTACGTGGCCTGCACGCGCGCCGAGAACATGCTCTTCCTTTTCGCCCCCCGGTTCGCGGTCTCCGGCGAAGGCTACCGTCCGCTCGATCCCTGCCGTTTTCTGGAAGAAATGAGCCCGGATTGTTACGAATTGGCGGATTACGCCCATCGCCGGCTCTGAGCCGGCTATGACGGACGAACAGGGGTAGGTGCTTGCCTTTACCTTGGGCGGGCATTTATGACTCAATTCAAACTTTTACACGCCATCGCCATGCCCAAGGTACTCGTCGCCGATAAGATCTCGCCCACCGGAGTCGCCCTCCTCAAAGCCCAGCCCGGGTATGAGGTCGTCGAAGCCTATGGCTCCACCCCGGAGCAGATCCTGAACCTGGTCGCCGACGTGGATGCCATCCTGGTCCGCTCCGAGACCCAGATCACCCGCGAAGTCCTCGCCGCCGCCCACCGCCTCGTCTGCGTCGGCCGCGCCGGCGTGGGGGTCGACAATATCGACGTCGACGCCGCCACCGAGCGCGGCGTGATCGTGATGAACACCCCCTCGGGCAACACCATCGCGACCGCCGAACTGACCTTCACCCACCTGCTCTCCCTCGCCCGCCCGGTGCCGGAAGCCGTGCAGTCCATGCACGAAGGCAAGTGGGACCGTAAGACCCTCTCCGGCTCCGAACTCTTCGGCAAGACCCTCGGCGTGCTCGGCCTCGGCCGCATCGGCGCCGAAGTCTCCAAGCGCGCCCTCGCCTTCGGCATGAAGGTCCTCGCCTACGATCCGTATCTCACCGAAGCCCGTGCCAAGGCCCTCGGCGTGACCATCGCCACCCTCGACGAAGTCTTCGCCCTCTCCGACTACATCACCGTCCACATGCCCCTCATCGAGAAGGGCAAGCAGGGCGCGACCGAAGGTATGGTCGATGACGCCGCTTTCGCCAAGATGAAGAAGGGCGTGAAAATCGTGAACTGCGCCCGCGGCGGTATCGTCGACGAAGCCGCCCTCGCGGCTGCGCTCGCCTCCGGCAAGTGCGGCGGCTGCGGTTTCGACGTCTTCGTCGAAGAACCCCTCGCCAAGGATCACCCCCTCCGCGCCTTCCCCCGCGCCCACCTCTCCCCGCACCTCGGCGCCTCCACGGCCGAAGCCCAGGAGAACGTCGGCGTCGAAGTCGCTGAAGCCGCGATCACCGTCCTCGGCGGCGGCTCGCCCGCCAACGCGGTCAACCTGCCCTCCGTCGACTCGCAGACCCTCGCCGCGATCAAGCCCTTCCTCTCCCTCGCCCAGAAGCTCGGCTCCATCGCCCGCCAACTGGCCGCCCCGGGTCGCATTGAATCGCTCCGCCTGACGACCTTCGGCACTGGCTCGGACCAGGGCGCCAACGCCATCGCCCGCGCCATCCAGCGCGGCTACCTCCGCGGCATCGTGGAAGGCGTCACTGACGTCAACGCCCCCGGCAAGCTCAAGGCCCTCGGCGTCGAGGTCCAGACCGTCCGCTCCTCCGCCGAAGCCGACTATAAGGAACTCATCCTCGTCGAAGCCGTGCTCGCGGGCGGCAAGACCGTCTCCGTCGCCGGCACCGTCATCGGCAAGGCCCAGTCGCCCCGCATCGTCTCCATCAACGGTCGTACCCTCGAGTTCATCCCCGAAGGCATGTTGCTCCTCATCGAGAACCAGGACCAGCCCGGCATCATCGGCGCCCTCGGCACCCTGCTCGCCAAGGAACGCGTGAACATCGCCAACATGGCCCTCAGCCGTTCCGGCGGTTCCAACGCCCTCGCCGTCTACCAGCTCGACACCGCCCCCGGTGACGCCGCCATCGCGGAGATCCTCCGCAATCCGGCGATCGTCAGCGCGAAGCTGATCGAAGCCTAAGCGATG
>CANKZO010000125.1 GCA_947488485.1 Opitutia bacterium
CGCGCGGCGATCTCCATGTCAGTTGATCCGCGTGAGGGTCAGCGTATTACGGTCGAACCAGGCTTCGCCGCGGTCGGCGCGCAGTTCGAGCACGAGCACCGGATCCGTCTCGGCGACGGAGAATTCGACGGAGATCTGGCGCCAGCCGTTCGTTCCGGCGACGGCGGGCACGCCGTTGAGTCCGGAGATCCGGAGTCGCAGCCCCCGCTCCGTCTCTTCCTTGCCCGCGATGACCCCCGCCGTCTTGATCATGCCCGTGAGCCGATAGCGTCCGGGGCCGGTCGCGAACGGCAGGCGGAAGTCCCCGCCTTTCTTCAGGCCGGCCTTCACGTGGAAGCAGCTGCGTCCGTCGATGTCCAGTTCGTCCGCTTCCTTCTCATCGGCGTTCCGCTCCCAGGCGTATTTGCCGAGGTTGGCCTTGCCGCCCAGCGAGCGCAGCTGCACCGCGTCTTCCAATTGCGAGCGCACGGCGGCGAGGCGTTGCTTCACGCGCTCGGCGGCGTCTTTACCGCGTTGGTCGAAGCGCTTGGCTTCCTCGGTGTCGAAGGGCATGAGCTTGGCCTTCGTGTTGGCGGCCAGTTCCAGGATGCGCTTCGGCCAGTCGGTCGTCCGGAAGTTCTTCTCGTAGACGGTGAAGAACTGCGCCCGGTAGCGTTCGCGCATCGCGCGATCCCCGAGCAAGGCGTTGGGCACCAGCGCGCCGGGCTGACGGAACACATACCAGCGGTCGTCGCCGAAGACCTGGTCCATGCCATGGAGCATGAAGGTGAACTTGCCGGACGTGGGGTCCTCGTAGAACCGGTAGTTGTTACGGTTGAAGGAATAGCCGTCCCAATGGCAGAGGATCTGCTCGAGGGCGAGGTGCCGGAAGTACGCGTCGACGTCCAGGATGCGTTCCATCCGCTGAAGGCGCAGTCCCGGCACGTTTTCTTTCGTGGCGCCGATCAGCTCCGTCAGCCGCACCTTCTCGTCCGGATCGCCCTGGTCGACCTCGATCGGGCCGTCGATCTCGTTGCAGAAGGCGCCGTCGTAAAGGTGGCCCTTGGTGTCCTTGAAGAAGTAGGAAAGGAACTCGGTGTTGAAGCCTTCCTTGAGCACGTAGGTCCCGAGCCGCTTGCCGTTGAGGACCACGAAGGCGTGCGTACAGCGGGAGGCCGGCACGCCGGCGCGGCGGGCCATCTCGCCGGCGACCATCTCGAGCAGCATCGTGCCGTCCTGCGCGCAGTTGTTGAGCTGGAACTTGGAGAGCCCCCGGAACTCCTGGCCTTTCTTGGACTTCGCGGTGCGAAGCGAGAAGCCGGGGCGGTCTTCGGTGATCTGACGGAAGCTGCCCGCGGAGCCCTTGAGCTTGATCGAGCATTTCTCAAGGGTGACGCCGCCGGGCTCCTTGATCGTCAGCGTGACGTAGTCGCGCGGATTCTTGGCGAGCTTGTCGATGTTCTCCTGGGTGATGGTCAGTTCGAGCTTCGGGACGACGCCGCCGAAGAGGGCGTCGGGCGCGACATTCACGACCGGGGGTCTGGGGACGATCAGCGGCGGTAGGGTCTGGGCGGAAAGAATCATCGCTCCGCCGACGAGAAGCGCAGCATGACGGAAGAATGGGCGGAGGCTTTCCAAAGTCGGTGGGGTGGCGAAAAGATGTCAGTGCTGAAGGCGAGAGGCAATAAGGATGAGGATAGGGTAAATATGAGAGTATGGAGTATTGAGTATCGGGGTAGTGCCGCGTGCTACCCTAGGTGCATCGGGTAGGGTTGAGCGCCCTCGCTCAACCGGTAGGGATGCGATGACGTCGTATCCGTTCGCCCGCGGACGCGATGTCATCGCGTCCCTACCTCAAGGCACGGCTGACCGGGCCGGTCAGCCCTACCCAAACAACCCCGCCACGCTTTCCGTCAATCCACCCGGGCGGGAGCGTCGGAGCCAGACGGCTTCATATTCTTGCTTAAACTTCGTCTGCTCTTCGGCGGAGACGGGTTGGCCGCTCGCGCGGCGCAGGCCGGCGCCGGCGAGGCGGGCGCCGAGCGAGAGTTCCGCGCGGAGGGTCGCGTCGCCGATCTTGGCCACGAGCGCTTCGGCTTCGGCGAGGTGCGCCTGCGAGGCGGCGATCTCCGCCGGCGTGACGCCGTCGGTGAACTTCGCGAGGGCGTCGGGCTTGGCGGTGAGGAAATCCCAGGTGAGGCTCTTGTTGCGGTTCGCCTTGGCGATCTGGCCGTCGAGCGTGCCGAGTTGCGTGAGCGCCGCGGCGACGGCCTGTCCGTCGGCGTCGCTGAGTCCGCCGAGGATCGCGCAGCCGGCGGCGAAGTCGGTCTTGGCGTTCGCGGCGAAACCCCACGCCTGTGCGAGGCCCGCGGCCATCGGCAGCCAGGACGTCGGCCACGGCTGGTGGTGGCCGTTATCGCCCCAAGTCGTGAGCAGGATGCCGCGCGCTTCGTGGCGCACGGCGGCGCCGACGGCTTCGGCCTGATTGGTCAGCGCGTTGTCGAGGCGGCCGGTGAAGCTCTGCCATGCGCTCGTGCCCGGGGCGACGAGGTAGTCGCGACCGAGTTCGCGGAGGCGTCCGCATTGTTCCTTGAAGGGATGGCCGGCGTCGTAACCCCACACGACCGGCACGGCGTCGGCGGGGGCGTCCTGCGCGAGCGCGAGGTCTTCGAGGAGGATGTCGCCCCAGAACTGCACGGTGCGGCCGCGCTCGCGACCGAGGGCGCACAGCTGCTTGAGGTGATCCAGGTAGACGCGGTGCTTCCCGCGTTCGGCGACGGCCTGCTTGCTGAAGCCTTGGCCGAGTTCCCATGGCTCATCGCCGCCGATGTTCACCTGGCGGCTGCGGAAGTTCGGCAGGGTGTCGTCGAGCAGTCCCGCCACGAAATCGAGCGAGCCTTGGTCGGGGCGCAGCGTGCCGGGGAATTCCTTGAACTGTCCGGTCAGCGGATGAATCCAGCCTTCGGGGCATTCGGCCATCGCGCGATAGCGCGGGTGACGCAGCCAGCGCTCCATGTGCCCGAAGGTGTTGAGGTTCGGCACGAGTTCGATGCCGAGCGCGGCGCAGGCGTCGTCGAGCTCGCGGATCTCCGCCGGCGTCAACGGAGAGGCGTCCTTCCACGCGTCCTCGTGTCCGCGGAAGGCGAAGGTGTGTTCGACGTAGAGCTGGAGTTGGTTGACGCGCAGGCGACCCAGCGCGCGGACGAGCGCTAGGAGTTCGGCCTGCGTGGGCACCCGCGTGCGCGAGATATCGAGCATGAAGCCGCGCACGGGAAGGTCCGGTGAGTCGGTGATCTCGAGGTGCGGGAGTTCGTCCGGGTATTGCGCGGCGATCTGTCGGAGCGTCTGCGCGCCGTAGAGCACGCCATGCGCGTCGCCGGCGTTGAGGCGCACGCCGCTCGCGAGGATTTCGATATGGTAGCCTTCGGCGCCGCGTTCCGGCTTATGGACGATCCGGCAGGCGCCATCCGTGGTTCGGGTCAGGGCCGCCCGGGCTTCGTCCATGTTCGTCGGCAGGCTCTTTATAAAGAGGGCCGTCGGGTGGGGCAGGGCAGGCACCGGCAGCCAGCCCCCGCGGAGGGTCAGTTCCCTCGGACGGGGGAAGAACTTGAGCGCCGGGAGGGCCATGCCCCGAGGGTTAGCCCCCGCGGGCCGACGGGCAAGACGCTAAGATGGGTCCGAACCACGCTTCCCGCTTGGAACAAGTGCCGGTCCGCCTACATCTTATGCCCTTACCCCGCACACCCATGGCACGCTCATCCCTTGGACTCTTCCTCTTCGCCGCGGCCGCCCAGGCCGTTCCGGAAGGGTTCGTCATCCGCGAGTTCCTCGGCAACGCCCAGGAGCCCGAGATCTACCCGACCGCCGTGTCGGCCGCCGCCAACGGCGACGTCTACGTCTCCTCGGACAAGAACGGCTCGCTCGGCCACGTCCCGGGCATGGGCCGCATCCTGATCGCCCGCGACACCAAGGGCGCCGGCGTCGCCGACCAGGTCATCGAATACACCAAGGTCGAGAGCCCTCGCGGCGGACACTTCGTCGGCGGCGTCTTCTACCTCGTCCACCCTCCCTTCCTTTCCAAGTTCCAGGATAAGAACGGCGACGGTAAGGCCGACTATAACACCGAGCGCACGCTCCTCGTCGACGGCCTCGGCGGCGGCATCGAGCACCCCCGCGGCGCCGACCATACCACCAACGGCGCCCGCATGGGCATCGACGGTTGGCTCTACATCGCCGTCGGTGACTTCGGCGCCGGCCTCCTGCGCGATAACGACGGCGCCATCGGCCTCGGCGACAAGAAGCGCGTCACCCTCTATGGCGGCGGCGTCATGCGCGTCCGCCCCGACGGCACCGAGCTCGAGAATTACACCGTGATGACCCGCAATATCTGCGACGTCGCGATCTCTCCGACCCTCGACCTCTTCTCCCGCGACAACACCAACGACGGCAAGGGCTGGAACACGCGCTTCCACCACTTCACCTCGCTGGCCGACGCCGGCTACCCCCGTCTTTACAAGAACTTCGCCGACGAGATCTCCCATCCCCTCGCCGACTACGGCGGCGGCTCCGGCACCGGCGGCCTCTACCTCAGCGAGCCCGGCTTCCCCGGTGATTTCGGCGAATCCCTCTTCACGTGCGATTGGACGACCGGCACGCTGCACCGTCACCCGATCACCCGCTTCGAGTCCACCTTCGTCGCCCAGCAGGAGACCTTCGAGAAGGTCGCCAAGGCCACCGACTTCGACGTCGACGGCAACTCCCGCCTCTTCCTCGCCGACTGGCGCGGCGGAGGTTTCAGCTACCTCGGCAACAACAAGCCGAAGACCAAGAAGGTCATGAAGGACGGCAAGGAAGTCGAAGAGCCGATCTACTACCCGAACGGCACCGTCCAGATCATCACCGCCAAGGACGTGAAGCCCAACGTCTACGTCGACGTCACCAAGCTCTCCGACGCCGACCTCGTGAAGCAGCTCTCCTCGAAGTCCGCCGTCCAGCGCCTCGAGACCCAGCGCCAGATCCTCGACCGCGCCAAGCCTGAGCTCGGCGAACCCGTCCTCGCGCTCGCGCAGTCCGGCTCCGAGCACCTCTACGCCCGCGTCGCCGCGATCTTCACCTACAAGCAGCTCCTCGGCGCCAAGGCCAACGCCGGCCTCGCCGGCCTCGCCAAGGACGCCGCCGTCCGCGAGTTCGCCCTCCGCGCGCTCGCCGATCGCACCACGCAGCTCGAAGGCGTGCCGGTCCAGCTCTTCGTCGACGCCCTGAAGGATGCCGACCCGCGCGTCCGCCTGCAGGCCCTCATCGGCCTCCAGCGCCTCGGCGCGAAGGACGCCGCCCCGGCCATCCTCGCCGCCGCCGGCTCGTGGCCCGCCGACGAGTCGAAGCTCGGCGAAGGCGAACACTACCGCCTGCCGCATACCGCCATCGCGGCCCTCCGCAGCCTCGGCAACGCGAAGGCCTGCCTCGCCGCGCTCGCCGATCCCGCGCAGCGCTTCGTCGCCTTCCGCGCGCTCCAGGGTATCCACTCCGACGAAGCCGTCGACGGCCTCATCGCCCTCAGCCTGAGCGGCGACGAAGCCGTCCGCTTCGGCGCGGTCTCCTCGCTCGCCCGCCTCTACCACGTCGAGAAGCCGTGGAACTATAAGGACTGGTGGAGCACCCGTCCGGACGACCGCGGTCCGTATTTCGAACCGGCCGCCTGGTCCGCCACGCCGCGCATCCATCAGGGCATCGAAGCCGCCTACGCCAAGTTGCCGGGCAACCTGCGCATGGCCTCGCTCGAGATCCTCGCCAAGAACCGCATCGCCATCACCGAGCTGAAGCTCGAAGGCCTCGACCCGCTCCGTCTCGCCATGGCCACGCAGACCCTGCGTCCGGCCGACCAGGCCTTGCTCGTCGACGCCGCGCTCCAGGCTTCCCGCAAGTGGGAAGAGCGCATCGACTGCTACAAGGCCCTCCTCAAGGTCGAAGGCGACGCCGGCCTCGAGCCGCGCGTGAAGGTCCTCGCCGGCTGGTCCAAGGACGCCCAGGCGCCCGCATCCGCTACGCAGGCGATCAATGACTTCATCTATGAGGCCGAACGCGGCAACCAGGTGAACAAGCTCCGGACGATGGCCAACAAGGCCGAAGACGCCGCCTCCACGATCCTCTGGAAGGCCCTGCTCAACGTCCTCAGCAGCCCGCTCACCAAGGACCAGCAGAAGAAGGCCGTCCGTGGTCACGTCGACAAGAACCCGCGCGACCTTGGCTTCTTCCACGCCATCGCCGACCTCGGCCTCACCGGCTTCGACAAGCAGCTGCAGGAAGGCATGAAGGGCGACAATGTCCTGCAGATCAACGCCGCCAAGGCCGCGCTCGCCGCGGGCAAGCTCGCCGCCGCCAGCAAGGGCAAGAAGATCGCCCAGCTCGACGCCAAGGTCGTCGCGACCGCCGCCCTCAAGGGCCGCGGCAACGTGAAGAACGGCCAGCGCCTGTTCACCCAGCAGGGTTGCGTGGCCTGCCACGCCGTCGATCTCGCCGCCGAGCAGAAGGGTCCTTATCTCGGCGCCGCCGGCGCGAAGTTCCCGCGCGAATACCTGATCGATTCCATCCTCGATCCGAACAAGGTCGTCGCCCAGGGCTTCCAGACCGTCGTCCTCGCCATGAAGAACGGCCCCGACCAGATGGGCTTCGT
>CANKZO010000126.1 GCA_947488485.1 Opitutia bacterium
ATCCCTAGCTGCGGGGGTTGCATGGCGGACGGAGTCAGGCATAACGACCCTTAACATTCATGTCGCTACAGCCCCCTCAGTTCATCGGTTGGTCAAAGGCTCTAGCCGAGGGGGTTGCTTCGAGCCTACTCGCAGGCCGGACAGGAGCACCCATCGACCTGGGGACCCATCGGGTGATTGTACCATCTAGTTTCGCCAGCCGCCTGATCCAGGAGGAGCTGGCGAAGCAGGCGCCGAATGGCGTCCTGCTGCCGGTATTCCAGACGCCGACGGAGTTTTTGAACTGGGGAGACCGCAGTTCAGGTGCAAAAGTGCAAAACGGCCAAGGGCCTGTGGAAATGTGGAAAGGTGAAGACAGCCGAGGGCATGCAGGCACGGGGGAACCGGGAACCGGAAGAGATGATAGCTTTGTGGCGGCGAGTTCGGCGGATGCGTTGATGGCTTGGATTGAGGTCCTTCAGGCGACGGATCGCTCTACCCTGCCCAATCTGTTCCCGAACGGTAAGCCGGGGCAGTTCACTTTCGAGGAAGCGAAGCGTCTGGCAGAGACGTTGTTCGAACTGCGCGATGAGTTGGGCGGTTCTGCCGAGGGGCTAGACTTCGCTGGGGTAGCCGCCCTGCCCGCCAACCCAGAAAAGGCCCGCTGGAATGACCTGGCGTCCTTGGAAGAGGGCTATCGGACGCGTCTGAACTGCCGCGGCCTGCGCGACCACAATGACCTGCGCTCGGAACTGGCCCGCGGTGAGGGTCTGCCGGAAGGGGTGACGCATATCTGGCTGGCCGGGCTGACCGACCCGCAACCGTTGTTCATCACCGCGCTGAGCCGCCTGCGTGAGCATTTCGAGATCCAAGCAATCGTAGGTGCCGATGGCTCCGAGGCCGAAAACTTTGACGAATGGGGCCGGCCTCGTCCGGAGTCCTGGCAGGACCGACGGAGCGTGTGGCCTGACTACGCCGAGAGCGTGCATGTGGTCGGCGATGCCCCGGAATCCCTCAAGCGCCTGCGTGCCTTGCTCGGCGATGCCAAGCCCGTCGACGGCATCCACGCCGTCTGCGCCTGCGACCGCGAGGTCGATGCGCCGAAGATCGCCGCGCTGATCCATTCGCTGGGGGCCGATGCGGTGAACCCACTGGGCGTCGCGCATGGCTCACACGGACTGCACCACGCCCTGCGCACCTGGAGTCGCTGCTTGGGCACCGAAGAACCGCCCTTTGAAGTCCTCCGCGAGGTCCTGCTGATCCCTGAGCTCGTCCGCATCACCACCGGCGGGACGACGGCCCTGGGCTTCAGCGAACTCAATGAGCAGCTAGACATCGCCGACCGCACGATGCTGCGCGGGTCGTTGAGCGATCTCTGTGGCCAGATTGCCAGCCTGCCCAAGCCCGAGAACGACGCGCGCAAGCTCATCGAATACGAGGCCCTGCAACGCCTCCCTGCCCGCTTGGAGGCCGTGCTGGCCCTGCGCCGCGCCCACCTCAGCCTGACTTGGCAAGAAGCGCTGGTCGCGACCATTTCCCTGCTGACGGCGGACAAGAAACTGCGCGAGGACGACCCTGAAGGAGCGTTCGCCATCGAAGTCGCCGAACGGCTCATCGCCACGGCCCAGGAAATCGACGCCGCACAGCTGGCCGGGGATTTCGCGCTGACGCACGAGCAGCTCTTCGGGCTGACCCTCGACGCCGCGAGCACCCAACGTCACCGCCGCAGCGACGCCCAGGAAGCGGTCAATCTCCCCGGCTGGGTCGAAGCCCCGTGGGACCCGGTTCCGCACATGATCCTGTTCGGGCTGAACGACCACCTGATCCCGCGGGTCACCCACGCCCACCCCTACCTGCCGGCGAGCCTGCGCACTCTGGCCGGATTGCCGACCAATGAGGCCGTCTTCGCCTCCGCGGCGTTCACCTTCGAGCAGCTCTGGCGTCGGAGACTCGGCCACGGCTGGCTGGACGTCATCGTCCCCCAGCAGGATGCCGACGGCAACCCCCTGCGCCCTTCCCGCCTACTCTTCCAGGCTCCGGACGAATCCTTGGGCTCCCGGGTCAGCCACCTGTTCGCGGACGCGCCTAATAGCGACGCCCAGCCCTACTGGGAGATCGCGGATGCCCACAAGTTCGTCCCCCTCGCTGATGCCTCAGGCGCGGCCCGCGTCCTGAAGTCCATCTCCGCGACGGCCTTCAAGACCTACCTCGCGGATCCGGCCGAGTTCTGGCTCAAGCGGGCGCTGCGCATGGATGAGGTCAAGCACGGCAGCATCGAGCTCGACGCCGCCGGCTTCGGCTCGCTGGCGCACGGGGCGCTGGAAATCTTCGGCAACGACAACCTCGACAAGGCCGTCACCGACCGTGACGAGATCCACCGCCAGCTCATGGCCTGCCTGGGCAAGCACGTCGAAGCCCACTTCGGCAATGACCCATCGACCGCCATCCGCCTGCAGATCGAAGCCGCGCGGGGTCGTCTGACCGCCTTCGTCGAGACGCAGGCTAAGATGGCTGCCGAAGGATGGGTCATTAAGGCCGTCGAAGGCGACCTGCCTGAGGATGAGATCCTCGGGATCAAGATCACCGGGTCGTTCGACCGACTAGACTTCAACACCCTGACCGGAGAATGGCGGGTCTATGACTACAAGACCTTCAACTACGCCAAGAACCCGGTCGGCACCCATACGGCGACGGGACACGCCGGTGAGTCCTTCATCGCTGAAGTACGGAAGCGAAACAAGAAAGGCGAGGATACCGGCGAGACCAAGCTCATCCGCTGGAAGGACCTGCAACTGCCCGTCTACCACCGCTCGCTGAAGCAGGGATGGACCGGCATCGGCAAGGACGACATCCTGCAAGTCGGCTACCTCTGCCTGCCCTCCAAGGTCAGCGATACAGGCGAAGAAGTCTGGAAGTATTACCACGCCGACTTCATCAATGCGGCCGAGGCCCAGATCCACCGCGTCGTCGAAGCCCTCAAGCAGGGTGGCAAGGACGCCTACCAGCCATCCGAAGACGGCAGCGAATACCCCATCCTCGCGGCGCTGAATGGCCGACGCATGAAGGAATACCTCAACGTCGACCAATTGGGAGGCATCCGCAAATGAGCCAGTTCCCCGTCGAAGATAAAGTCATCCTGGCCTCCGCCGGATCGGGCAAGACCTTCGCCCTCTCCGATCGTATCGTCAAACTCCTGGCCACCGGCGCTAAGCCCGAGCAGATTGTCGCCCTGACGTTCACGCGGGCGGCGGCGGCGGAGTTCGTAGCCAGAACCCTCGAGAAGCTCGCCAAGGCGGCCTCGAGCGAGGAAGAGGCCGCCGACCTACGCAGCGAGAATCGCCTGAACCTACCGGAGACCTGCGATGCGGCGTTCTTCCGGGATCTCCTACGCAAGACCCTGCTTTCGATGCAGCGCCTCACCCTGGGGACGTTGGATAGCTTCTTTGCGCGACTGGTGACCAACAACCCGACGGAAGTCGGCTTGGACGGCGGACGCATCAGCAACATCAGCGACGTCGAGGCCGCGGACATCCGAACCCAGGTCATCGCCCAGATGATGGCCGAGACCAATCCGAGCGAGATCGACGAGATCTGGGACCTGCTGCGATTCCTGAACCAAGGCAAGGTCGTCGCCACCCCGCTCAAGGGCTTCGCGGAGACCGTCGCCAAGCTCCATGACCTCGTATCCCTGGCCAAGGACGACTTCAAGTGGGGCGAAGCAGGCACCATCTGGCCACAGGGTCGACCAGAGATCTTCCATCGCCCGTCCGAGGCGGAGACGCAGAAGGCGTCGCGCGAGCTATTGGTCTGGCTGGAACCCCAGACCTTCCACGCGACTTTCAAGAAGAGCCTGATCAGCATCGCCGAGAACATCGGAGCGATGGCGCATGCCTCGGACATGTCCGACTCTAATTGGAACAACCTAGATGGACGCCTCAGGCCTGTCGTACGGGGCAAGATGGGGACGGATTTTACGATTAACTATCCTGCGGGAGAGAAAGGTAAATCCATCCACTTGGCCGCTGCCGCGTGTGATGCGCTGCGAGTGCTCGCCCGGACAGCCTACTCCATCGCGCTGGAGGAGAAGCTGGCGCAAACGAAGGCGATGCATCGACTGCTCAAGCGATACGATGAGATCTATGACCGGGAGATCCGGCAGAGAGGCCGACTGACCTTCAGCGACAACGTCACCCTGCTCCTCAACGCCGAGGGTAAGTTCGACATCGATTACCGCCTGGACTGCAGCGTGAAGCACTGGCTCTTCGACGAATTCCAGGACACCAGCACACGCCAGTGGAAGGTGCTCGAAGATAACCTCATGGAGATCATGGGCGGACAGCAGGAAAAGACCGAGTGGCGGACGGCCTTCTTCGTGGGCGACCTCAAGCAGAGCCTCTACGGCTGGCGCGCGGGCAATCCCGAGCTCCTGCGCATGGTGGATGGGCTGATCCCCAATGAAGGGGACAACCGACTCGATTTCACCCGACGCTGCGCCCAACCCGTCGTCGAACTGGTCAATAGCCTGCTGGGAGACCTCGAGCCCCATGGTCCTTACTTCTCGGCCGAGGCTGCGGAGCAATGGGCCAAGGTCTGGGCTAACCATGAATCCAAGAACAAGGATAAGCCCGAGCTGGGCGATGCCCTCTGGGTAAGGCTTAAGAACCTCGATGAAACCGTCGAGGACAGTGAATTCGGTGATGAAGAAGAAGAGACCAGCAAGGTCGCCTGTCAGGCCAAGTGGATCGGAGCGCACATCGAGAAGTCCGGCATGCTCGAACGTGGATTGCTGAAGCCCGGCATCACCTGCGCTATTTTGGTGTCGAAGAACAGCCAGGCCGCCGAGATCACCGAACAGCTACGACGGATGGGTATCGAGGCGGCCGACGAGGCCGCGGCGGAGATCGCCATGGATAACCCTTTCACGGCGGGCATCGTCTCGCTGATCAAGAACACCGCCCACCCGACCGATCGTCTGAGCAAGGGCATGGCGTGGATGTCGCCAAGCGCGAAGGCGTTCGTCGACGCGTGCGGGAGCTGGGAACACGCGAGGCTCAAGATCGCCGAGGTCTTCTACGAAAAGGGCGGCGAAGCGCTCCTGCAGGAACTGCTCAAGGGGCGCATCCCGACCGGGGAGACGAACGCCGAGCGCTTCCTGGCCAAGCGCGTGCAGCAGATCCTGGCGTTGGCCGTGAAGTTCGACGAAGACGACCATCGCGACCTCGGCCGTTTCGCCACCCATCTGGAAAAGTCGTCGCTCCGCGATACGGCCGACCCTCGGTCCGTGCAGGTGCTGACCATCCACCGATCTAAGGGCCTGCAGTACACCGCGGTCTACCTCCCCTGCCTGAACAGCGACAAGCAGAAGATCGCCGAAGTGCGGGTCAAGGACCCCATGGTGAAGACCGATGCGCAGTTCATCCCCGAATGGGTGATCACGCGTCCCAAGACCGAGGTCTGCGAGGCGGACCCAGCGACCCTCGAGGCCGCGCTGACCAAGGAGCGGACCGCGGCGGCCTATGAGAACCTCTGCCGCATCTACGTGGGTATGACCCGCGCCATCCGACGACTCGTGCTCGTCACCGATGAGATCGAACTCGAAAGCCGGGAAGCGCTCACGGACGACAAGAAGCTCCGGAAATACGATTTCGCATCCCTCATCGAGGCAGCCCTCGGGGGGACCACCGGTACGGGAATCGAAGGTACGCCACTCGAACTTAAGGGCGCCTGCCCTGCGGAGATCGTGGTTAGCCACGGCTCGAACGCATGGATCGCCCATGCCATCAAGGCTCAGCCGGCGGCGGCGGAAGCGCCGGTCAGGGATATCCGTACGCTGACCCCTGTGCGCCGGACCGAGCGCCTCCGCCCCTCGAAGTCGGGCAAGGCCTTCGAAGGCGGCTGGAGACCCAGCAAGGACACCGCCCGGGGCAAAGTTTACGGAACCCTCGTGCACGAGCTCTTCAACCACCTCGAATGGGATGCCGAGGCCTTTCTGGCGGGATTGGCGGCACGGACCTGGTCGGTCGAGTCCCCGGCGCTTTACGACGAAGCCGTGGCGGCGATCGAAGCCTGCCTCAAGTCAGCGCCCGTGGCCGAGCTCCTGCTCAGCAAGCCGGCGGGAGTCCTCCTCTGGAACGAGCGCAAGGCTACCCTCATGCATGAAGGTAAGGCCATCAGCGCCGTCTTCGACCGCGTGCACGTGATTCCCGGCCAGTCGGCCACCGTCATCGATTACAAGACCAACGACTGCTCCCTCGAACACCTCAAGGAGTTGTATCAGGGCCAGATGGATTTGTATAGGGTCGCGGTGGGGAAGTTGTGTGGGATGGAGCCTAATAAAATCCGCTGCGTACTCGTTCACGTAAGACTGGGCCAGCTGGTGGAGGCGTGAGACTGCGTGAGAGTATTGAGTATGGAGTATCGAGTATAGGGGAGGCATCATTTCGGGTGGCGGGTGGCGGCCCCAGGTGGCGGGTGGCGGGGGAGACATAGCTGTATCGAGGTAGGGACAGTACCACGTGCTGTCCTAGGGACTTTTACGGCTTGAGTGTAAGCGGATATCGGACACTCTTTAGTCATCGGTCGAGAGGCCGATGAGAAAGGTCC
>CANKZO010000127.1 GCA_947488485.1 Opitutia bacterium
TGTCCTTCTTCGGAGGCATTTCGCCGGAGTTCACCTGCTCCATGGCCTCGGCCCAATGATGGGTGTCGGTGCCGAGTTTGAAATCGCGGGAGAGCTTGTCGAAGCGCAGGTCGCCTTTTTCCTTCTCAGGGCCGTGACAGCGGGAGCAATGCTTCTGGATGAAGGCTTCGTAGGGCTCCGCAGCGCGGACGATACCCGTCAGGCTCAGGGCGAATAGCGCAATGGCGCTGGCGAGGTGTCCCGGGGAGGGCATGGTGCGGAAAGAAAAGAGGGCGTTCAGGGGTGGACGCTTGTGATGATGATTGGACAGGCGGAAGGAGGGTCAAGTTCCCTGCCTTCAGGGGCCGGATATATGTGCTGGAATGGGGTCTTTTATGGCGATGTCTGGCACTAGGGAGGGTCGGGACCGCGTCACGACATAGCGGTATCGAGGTAGGGTTGAGTAAGTGCGCCCAACCCTACCTATGCTGATGGCTTCTTACTCTTTCAACGGGATGCCGCGGAGGATTAGCGGGTCGAAACGGTAGGGCGATTCGCCGGCGGACCACGCGATGCCGCGCAGCAGGATGGCGCGGAAGTAGGGGTCGTCGAAGCTCCAGTCGAAGTGACCCAAGGTTGAAGCGACGACGCGGCCTTTGCCATGCTGATGGGCCCAGATGACCGGTTCGGCGCTGACCTTGTCGCCCACGGTTTCATCGGAGGTGGCGAGCGCGGTCACCTTGCTGCGGTCGCCTTGCATCTTCCAGTAGCACTCGTCGGCGAGGGTGAACGCCTCGGGCAGGCCGAGCATGATGGCGTGACGCGGGTCGGGTACCTTGAGCGAGACGACCTTGTGCTTGTACTGGCTGTCCTTCCCCTTGCCGAGGCCCAGTAGCTCTTGGATCTTGGGCGAAGCATTCCAGAGCACATAGTGAGAGAGGACGAGGCCGCCGCCACGGTGCAGGAACGCCTCAATCTGCTGCTGATGCTGCGCATCCGACAGGCACTTCGGGTGCTGATACAGGAAGATCACGTCCGCCGTGGCGAATTGCTCTTCCGTGGGCCATTCCAGGGTGCTCATGGCTTTGACCTTGGGTGAGCCGGCGGCGATCAAGGCACGGTCCGCCTCCACCTGCGGGCGGTACATATTGGAAATCGCCTCCTCGCCGGGGCCGGCGCCGCCCAGCAACACTTTCCACCGCTTCGGTAGCACATCATGGGAGTGGGACTGGGGAGGGTGATCCTTGGCGCCGCCGGCGAAAAGGATGGTGAGCGGACGTAGGCTCTCCTCCGCGGGGGGCTTGGGTGCCTGGCTGAGGACGGCATTGACCTCGGCGCGACTGCGCAGCTGAGGTTCCGCGACCCCGTAGGTGTGCGGGGTTTCGGCCTGGGCGAGCGCGACGAAGAGGGTGGTCGCGGTCATCAGCGCCAGCGTGCGCGGCAGGAGGGGGAGGGTGGGGCGCATGATGATGGTTCGTTGTCCTTGTTTTCGTTGAGGGGGGTCTTTATTTCTTGGGTAACTCCTGCATAATCTTTCTGCTTGGCTTGGGGGCTTCGGCGGACTGTAAACCGGCCTGCGGCGCGAGACCTCCCGAAAGGACGCCGTTCCAGACGGGGCCGTCCTGCGGATGCAAGAAGAGATTGAAAAGGTAGAGGCCTTTCGCGCCGCGTTCATGCATGATGCTGGCCCAGCGGCGATATTCTTCGAAGGTCGCGATCCGGCGTTTGCCTTTTTCGGTAATGCCGTCGTCGGCGCTGGGAAAGACCGGAACCTTATCACCCGTCCAAGTGCGCCACTCGGCGAGCGGGATGTCGAAATCGATGGACTCCCAGGGACTGGTTGGGACGATCATATCGACGATGCCTTCCTTCGCCCAGACGTCCGCTTCCATGCCGAGTTTGCGCGATTCGGAGGGCTTCGAACTGAGTCGAACGGAGAGGGTGATCGGGTGGCCGCGTTTCGCCGCAGCCGCATTGGCGACTTTCCGGACTTCCCGCATATACGCCGTGAAGATCGGCGCGCATTCCTTCTCGCGTCCTACGGGAAGATAGCGCTTGAAACGCATGAGGTCGATTTCGAGCCCTTCGGGGTCGTAACGGTCGAGGACCTCCGTGATGAAATCGAGCATGCGCTTGCGGACGGGTTCGAGCGTGTAGTCGAGTCCGTTATCCCATGCTGCGGGTCTCAAGCGGTATTCGGGATGTGCATGCCAGAAGGTCGAGATATTCGGGCTCTTCGGTTCGTCCCAACGGTGGAGATCGTTCATGCGGATCGAGATCCAGGGCTGTATCCCCTTCATGCGGCAACGGTCGATCCACACCTTGTAAGGGTCCACACCGCTTTCGTAGAGCGCCTTTATGGCGCGAATGTAGTCGAGGTGGTCGCGTTCGGGTTCGTCGAGCGATTTCCAGAGGGGCTCGAACGTTTTCGAGGGGAAGTTGGCGCGTTGGGAGTTGAGATTCATGACGAAATGCGTCACGTGTCCGCGCGCGATTTCGTCGATGTAACTTTCAAGCCCCTTCTTCGTGAGCGTGAATTGAGGACGCATCACCGGGAAGTCTTCATCGCCTTTTCCGCGCTTCACGTCTGGTGCGGCCACGAAATAATGCCATGCGTCCTCGTTCATGAAAAGGTCGTGGTCGGCCGCGTGCAGCGCGGCCAGCGGCGCGAGGAGTAGGGCAGTGAAGAGGGGGAGGGAGCGTTGCATGTTCGTGGTTCTTTGTTCTTGGTTACTTCAGGTGCAGTTCGACCTTCTCGACTTTCACGGATTGGGAGGGCGAGAAGGGGCCTTTACGGTCCACGGAGAGGGTGATGCGGTTGTCGCCGCGAAGCAGAATCTCCGCGGGGACGACGAACTCGAGCCGGGTGAGCTTCTGGGTGGCGGTGTTCTTGACGAGCCCGCCGGGCGAGACCGTGGCAGGCTGGAGATTCGGAGAAAAGATGCGGGGGTCTTTCCACTGCGCATCGACGAGGTCTTGCTTCAGGCTGGTGCCGTTGAGCTGAACGCTGACTTCGTCGCTCGCGACGTGTTGGAAGAGCACGAGGCGTAGGCGGGCGGCGGTACCGGCTTTAACTGGCTCCCAGAGGGGTAGCGTGAGCGTCGAGGTGGCCTGGTCGTTCCGCAGATCGAACGGGAGCGGCGCGTTGTTGTTGGAGGAACCATAGCCTTCGTTGTGGGCATAGCCGCCCCGACGATCGATCGGGAGATACCTGGGCTGGTCGCGCATCGTCTTTAGGCTCCCGATGGTGGAGAAGACCTGAAGGTCACGCGGGTCAGTCTTGGTCATGCCCAGCTTCTCGGCCTGTTCAGGGAACCCAATGATCCCGTTGAAAACGCCCACGCCGTCGGCTCCTTGGTGGAGGTAGTTCCCGAAGACCCCGCGGATCAGGTCGAGCGACTGGTCGCCGTGGTAGCCATCCGTGGCATGGTAGCTGTCGAAACTCGGCAGCAGCTTCACGGGGGCGCCGGCCATCGCCTGGCGGAAGGAGGTCACGTCGACCTTGATCGTGCGGGTGCCGAGGATGAGCACGTCCACGAGACCCTCGCGGGCCCAGGTTTCGATATCGAGGCCGTCGATGTGGCAGCCTTCGACCGAATCTGGTACCCGGGCGGCCAGTAGGAGAGGGCGGCCCCGTTTGGTTGCCTGAGCCTGAAGGGTCCGGCGGGTCTCCCGCATGAAGTCGGTGAGGTGGGCACGGTTCTCCCATTGCTTGCCGGGTGGGAGAAAAGGCGTGTGACGGAGGAAGTCGAGATGCACGCCGTCGAAGTCATACTGTTCGGCGACTTCCCGGACGATCGATAGCCGGTAGTCTCGCACTTCTTTGACCGCGTAGTTCCAGAAACCCTGCCACCACCAGGAACGGATGAGCCATTCCGGGTGGGCCGCCTTGACGGGGTTACGCTCCTTCATCTCGGCGTAGACTTTGATATCGTAGGTCGCCAAGTCGCCACGTTCGACTTCGTTCATGCGCAGGCCCCACCAGATTTCCTTGTTCCGTTTGTGTCCTTCTTTGATTAGCTCGTCGAAATAATCTAGGCCCTGTTCCCGCCACTTGATCAGCCCGGGGTGCTGGATCGCCGGAAGGATCTTGCTGCGGTAATGCGCTACGCCCTCATTGGAGACGTCGATGCAGATCGCATCCACCTGGCTGGAACGCTGGCTCACCCCGTCGAAGACGTAGCTCATCACCGCAGCCATGTCCGTGCCGAAACCGCCGGGACGTTGGATGTCGGCCGCCGGATCGTATTGGAAGAAGATGCGCCGCTGCCGATTCACGGCGGCGGTATGGTCGGCGGAGAGGCTGACCGGTTCGGCTGCGTGAAGCGCGGCCAGCGGCGCGAGCAGCAGGGCGGCGAGGAGGGGGAGGGTGGGGCGCATGTTAATTGTTCTTGGTTCTTTGTTCTTTGGGCTTTGTTCCTAGGTATCACTGAAAGGCTGCGGGGTTCATGCCCCAGTCATTTTCTTTCGATTGGGTTTATGCGAGGCCTTCAAGGGTCGGGCGGACCACCCGCGGTGGCCGGGCCCCTCTGGGGCTTCTCAAGGGATCTTTTCCACTACCAAGATGCCCCAAGGGCTGAGGGCGGGTACGGAGACGAGCGTCGAAGCGCCTTCGGTGGTTGTGGGAAGGATGGTCTCGCGCAGGAGGCTATGGTAGCGCTTATCGTTCTCGGCTTGGGCATGCAGCGCTGCATCATACGGGAGCGGTTCGCGTAGGGTGACCTTGAACTTTTGCTTCCCGAAGAAGCGTGCGGTGGCCAGGCGTAGGGTCGTCGGTGCCCCTTTGTCTTTTTCGACGAGGTGAATCGCCACGGGCGCGTTGGTGTCGCCGGGCTTGGCGCGGACGAACACGCTCAGTTTGCCGCTGCCGCCTTCGACGGACACAGGCGCATCGGTGCCGAAGCGGGTGTCCTGGACGTCGTAGCCGCCGACGGCCGCCTCTTCGTAGCCATCCAGCACGTCCGCATTGGCGCGGACGAAGCCGGTGAGGTCCGCTAACTTCTCCTTAGCGATGAAGATGCGGGGAAGCTTGTTTACCGGGATGCGTGGCACTCGTGTGACCGGATCGAGGACCACGTTCTGGAACTGATCCCACGGAACGATATACAGGTTACCCGTGGCGTAGCTGGTCGCCCAGATCCAGCGGTAGTCTTCAGCCGGCCGGTCTTCCTGGCCGGTAAGCACGAAGAGTTTCTTTTCCTTACGGGCAGACAAGCCGATGTTGCGGATGCGACCGGGGCTGATGACTTCCTTTGTCGCGTCCATGGAGCGGAAACGCACTTCGGTCATACGATAGTCGAATGCCTGCATGAAGAGCGGATCGCTGTGGCAGTTGGTACTGAAGGTCAGTTTGCGGCCCGCGTATTTCTCGATCTCGGTCCGCGCCCAGCGGTGGAACTCCAGCAAATCGGCGTCGGGGATGGCGTCGCGGCGGCCTTTCTTGCCCCAATCGAAGAAGCCTTCGTCGGGGTCGTCGCGTTGGAAACTGGTGACGCCCATGTCGACCAGACGCTTCGCTCTTTCGAGGTAAGCTCGTCGATATTCTGGGTTGGCGTTATCGCATCGGAAAGGGGGCTGGTCGCTTTGCCCATTGGTGCCGATGGGTTTGCCCTCGCGGTCACGCAGGGCGAGAGCGGGATCGGTCAATCTCATGCACAGGCTGCCTTGGAATTCCCAGCCCTTGGCTCGAACCTTTTCGATGAAGGATTTGTCCTCGATGTAGGACCAGACTCCGCGCGTGATGTGGAACTCGCTCCCGGCGTCGAGCATCCGCTCGGGTGAGACGCCTTTTTGGTCCAGCCTGAACAGCCGCATGCAGACGTCGCTGAGCTTGGGCATTTCGGGCGCGAAGCCGGAGGGCTGGGCGATCTGGCTGAACGTGGAGTCGGGTGGGACGGGGGATAAGGTTGATACGTCCGCGGCCGGCGTGGCTAGCGGCGCGAGCAGCAGGGCGGCGAGGAGGGGGAGGGTGGGGTGCACGTTCTTGGTTCGTTGTTCTTGGTTACTTGTTCTTGGGGGTTTGTTCCTAGGTTTCGCTCAAAGGCGGTGAGGTTCATTGGTCATCCGCGGTTGCGCTTGGTCTACAACCCTACCTCCTTCCCCATGTAATTAATCTAAGAACCAAGAACCAAGAACAAGTAACTTCCTTACGCCAATATCTCCTTAATCACATGCCCATGCACATCCGTGAGGCGGCGGTCGGCGCCGTTGTGACGGAAGGTGAGTTTTTCGTGATCGAGGCCGAGGAGGTGGAGCACCGTCGCGTGGATGTCGTAGCCCTGGGTGGAGTGCGACCTGTCGGCTGGCTTGTAGCCCCATTCGTCGCTCGGTCCGTAGGAGACGCCGCCTTTGATGCCACCGCCGGCCAGCCAGTTGGTGAAGACGAAGGGGTTGTGGTCGCGTCCCTTGCCACCCTGGGCGCAGGGCATGCGGCCGAACTCGGTGGTCCAGAGGATCAGGGTGTCCTCGAACATACCGCGGTCCTTGAGATCCTGAATCAGAGCCGCGGTACCTTTTGCCATGCCGAGCGAGAGCGGGGCGTGGTCGCGGGCGATGTCTTCGTGGGAATCCCAGTTGCGCCGAGGGAAGCCGTTGTCGTTGC
>CANKZO010000128.1 GCA_947488485.1 Opitutia bacterium
TCCGCCTTCTTGCCTCCCCCCGCCCTTCCCCTATTAATCCTTCATCCCCATGCGCGCCCTGCTCCTGCTGCTGCTCTCGGCCACCCTGTCCGCCGCCGGCCTCAAAGTCGGTGATCCCGCCCCGGCCACGCGGCCGGCGACGATGCTCCAAGGCGAGGCGGTGAAAGATTTCAAGAAGGGCGAGGTCTACGTCTTCGAATGCTGGGCGAGCTGGTGCGGTCCGTGCATCGCGGCGATCCCGCACCTCAACGAGCTGCACAAGCAGATGGGCAAGAAGGGCGTCGTCATCACCGGCGTCAACGTCTGGGAAAGCGAACGCGACGCGGCCTCGGCCCAGCGCGCCAAGGATTTCCTCCAAGCCCAAGGGAGTAAGATGTCCTATCGCGTGGCCCTCGGCGGCAAGGCCTTCATCAAGGACTGGCTCGAAGCCGCCGAAGTGAACGGCATCCCGCACGCGTTCGTGGTCGCCGATGGCAAGATCGCCTGGACCGGCCACCCCGCGCAGCTCACGGCGGAGATGCTCGGCGACATCCTCACGGGCACGCCCCTCGCCGCCGCGGCGCCGATCGCCGAGAAGATTCCGCAGCGCCGCCTGAGCAAGCCCGCCGTTCCCGCCGGCACCGCGCCGAACGACCCGGAGATGGCCGCCGCCCAGGCGAAACTCGACGCGCTCTCCGAAGCGATGCGCGCCCGCGACTGGGATGCCGCCGAGAAAGCCCTGCCCGCCGCCGCCGGCGTGCTCCCGAAGCCGGAAGGCCAGGAGCTCCGCGATTCCATCGAAGCTCAGATCGGCCTGGCCCGCGGCAAGCCCGCCAAATTCTACGCGCAGCTCCAGAAGCTGGCCGACGAGGAGTTCGACGATCCGGAGGCGCTGAATGAGATCGCCTGGCGCCTGCTCACGATGAAGGCCTTCGCGCAGAATCCCAACCTGGCGCTCGCCGAGAAGTGCGCGGTGCAGTCGGTGAAGCTCACGAAGGAGGAGCACCCCGACAAGCTCGACACGCTCGCCCGCCTCCGCTGGCTCCAAGGCAAGAAAGAGGAAGCCATCCGCCTGCAGATCAAGTCCGTCGACAAGGCCGAACCCGGCGAGATGAAGGCCGCCCTCCAGAAGACCCTCGACGCGATGCTCAAAGGCATCCTGCCCCCGGCCGACGACGAAGAAGAACTCGGCCGCTGAACGCATTATCCCGGGCTTGATCTGGGCCTCCGGGCCTCTGGTCAACTAAGCCTCTCTGCATAGCCCCCATACTCCATACTCAATACTCCATACTCTCGTATGTTAGACCGCCGCGACTTCCTGAAACTCTCCGCCCTCGCCTCGCTCGGCGCGCTCGCCGGCTGCGCGACCACGCCGGCATCCGCCCGCATCCGCCCGATCACGCGCGGTCCGAAATTCCACTGGCGGGGCTACTACGATAAGTTCCTGTTCTCGGCCGACGACCGCTTCGTGCTCGCGAACGAAGTCGACTTCGAAGGCCGCTCGCCGACGAAGGCCGACTCGATCCGCGTCGGGATGGTCGACACGCAGGACGGCGACCGCTGGATCGACCTGGGCGGCTCCAACGCCTGGAACTGGCAGCAGGGCTGCATGCTCCAATGGGTCCCGGGCTCGGACCGCGACGTGGCCTGGAACGACCGCGAAGGCGGCCAGTTCGTGACGCGCGTTCTCGACGTGAAGTCCGGCCGCACGCGCACCCTGCCCCATCCTTTCTATACGTTCAGTCCGGACGGCAAGACGGCCTTCGCGCCGGACTTCGGCCGGCTCGACGTCACCCGCCCGGGCTACGGCTACGCGACGGGCGCGGAACGCGATATCTGGAAACTGCGAAAGACGCCCGACGACGTCGGCATCTGGCGCATGGACATGGCCACGGGCCAGCAACGCCTGCTCTTCTCCCTCGCCGAAGCGGCGAAGATCCCCTTCACGGGTCCTTCGGCCGCGGCCTTCAAGCCGGACTCGGTCCATTGGTTCAACCACCTGCTCTGCAACACCGACGGCACCCGCCTCTTCTTCCTCCACCGCTGGCGGACCCCAGGTGACAAGGCAGGCTTCCGTACGCGCGCGCTGACGATCGATGTCAACGGCGGCAAGGTCCACGTGATGGACCCCAACGGCGGCACCTCGCACTTCGTCTGGCGCGATCCGCAGCACATCTTCGCCTGGGCCTGGCACCCGTCCCACGGCGAACGCTTCTACGTCTATAAGGACCTCTCCGACGAGGTCACGGTCGTGGGTAAAGACAAGATGCCGAACAACGGCCACAACACCTACCTGCCGAACACGAACAACGAGTGGGTCCTTAACGATACCTACCCGCAGGGACCGGAGAAGCTGCAGCGTCCTTACGTCTACCATATCCCGACGGACCGCCGGATCGAGGTCGGGGCCTTCCCGACCATCGCCGCCATCAACGGCAAGGAATGGCGCTGCGATACGCACCCCTCCGCGAGCCGCAGCGGCCGGCAGTTCTGCTTCGACTCCGCCCACGCCGGCGGCCGCCAGGTCTACGTGGCCGATATCGCCGGGCTGCTGGGCTGAGCCCGTCACGGGACCGTCACTCAATCGCGCTTCCCATCCGCGATGGGGGCCTGCATAGTCGCTTCCGATGGCCACCCGCAGCGTCCTTGAGCGATCCCGCTCCGCCCTCCACCTCCGCCTCCTGGCGGCCCAGCGCCGCCTCGCGGCCAAGCAGTATGGCGCGATCATCGTCATCGGCGGCAACGACCGCCTCGCGGCCTCCGAACTCGCCAACCAGCTCACGGAATGGTTCGATGCCCGCACGGTGCGCGTCTGCGCGCCCGACGCGGCCTCCGCCGAAGGCCGGCCTTTCCTCTGGCCCTACTGGCAGGAGGTGCCGGCCAAAGGCCGCATGACCATCGTCGTGGGCGACTGGCTCACGCGCACGACGCTCGAAGCCGCGCGCGATGAACTGTCCGGCGAGCCCCTGCGCGCCCGCCTGAAATCCCTGCGCACGTTCGAAGAGCTGCTCGCGGCCGACGGCACGTCGGTCGTGAAGATCTGGCTGGAGACGCCGGAGAAGTCCCTGCGCCGACGCCTTAGCGAAGCCGAAGACACCGACGCCGAAGGCTGGGTCGTCAGCCCCGACGACCTGCTGCTCGCCAAGAAGAGCAGCCTTAACCTCGCCCGCGAACTCCGCGCGCAAGGCAGCGGCAAGAATCTTCCCTGGAAAGTCGTCATCGCCGGCGCCGAGACGAAGCTCCGCGACCTGCACGCGGGCCTCGCTATCGCCGCCCAGCTCGGCCAAGCCTCGCGCCGTCGCGCCGCCGCCAAGGCCAAGAAGCCGGGGTCGCGTCCACGCGGCCTGCTCGAAAGCGCCGCGCCCCACCCGACCCTCGACAAGAAAGCCTACAGCCAGCAGATGGCGAAGCTGCAGATTCGCCTAGGCCGGCTGACACGCCTCGCTCATACGCAAGGGCTGTCGACGGTGGTCGTACTCGAAGGCCCCGACGCCGCCGGCAAAGGCGGCGCGATCCGCCGCCTCTGCGGCCTCCTCGACGCTGCGCATTATCAGGTCTACCCGACGCCGGCCCCGACGCCCGAAGAAAAGGCCCGCCACTATCTCTGGCGCTTCTGGAACAAGGTACCCGCGCCCGGCCGCCTCGCGGTCTTCGATCGCTCCTGGTTCGGTCGCGTGATGGTCGAACGCGTCGAGGGCTTCGCGCAGGACGCCGAGTGGGCCCGCGCCTACGCCGAGATCAACGATTTCGAAGCCCGCCTCGCCGAGGCCGGCATGGTGGTGCTCAAGGTCTGGATCAATATCTCGAAGGAAGAACAGCTGCGCCGCTTCCACGCCCGCGAGGATTCCCCGCACAAGCGTCATAAGATGACGGCGGAGGATTACCGCAACCGGAAGAAGTGGGACGCGAACCTGCGCGCGGCCGAAGACATGATCGCTCGCACCGACACGCCGCACGCCCCCTGGGTGGTCGTCTCTGCTGACGATAAGCGCTACGCCCGCGTGGCGACCCTCAAGGCTGTCTGCCGCGCGCTTTCCGACCGTCTCGACTAAGCCACTCGCCGAGCCAACGGCGATGCGGCCCGCTCAGCGCGGCTCCGTCCAGGTCCGCCGCGTCGACCCACTCGAGTTCCGCATCCTTCGCCCAGCGACGCAGATCCGCCGCCTTGGGTTCGAGCGCATAAAGTTTCTCTTCGTAGGTGACGCTACCGATGGTCCGTCTCCGCACGAGCGCCGGCCCCTCAGCCGAAGAGAGGCCTAAGGACGCTACGACAGGAATCTCTGCCATGCCGGCGAGGCGCTTGGCCGCGGGCGGATTCCGCCGCAAGAGCACCTTGCCAGCCCGGATGACCAACGCGCGATCCACGGCCGCCTCCTTCCGCTCCTTGGAGACGAAACGCGGCAACGTAGCGGCATCGCCTTTGGCTTTGGCGTCGCACCATTCCGCCAACGGGCAGCGGCCGCAATCCGGCACGCCTTTGCGACAGACGGTCGCACCCAACTCCATCATGGCCTGATTGAAATCGCCGGGGTGCTTGGGATCGACGAGCTCGTCCGCCCGCTCGGTGAAGAGCTTCGCCGCCGAAGAGGCATCGCGCAGCTTGGCCCGGACGCCATCCAGCCGGGCGAGCACGCGCACGACGTTGCCGTCGACGACCGCGACGGGCTCGTCGAAAGCGATGCTGGCGATCGCGGCGGCGGTATAAGGCCCGACGCCCTTGAATTCACGCCACTCGGCGGCGGTGCGGGGCGGACGCGGCAAGGCCGCCACCTGACGCGCCAAGGCGAGCAGATTGCGGGCGCGCGAATAGTAACCCAGCCCGGCCCAGAGGGCCATGACCTCGGCTTCCTCCGCCCGAGCGAGCTCCGGGAAGTCGGGCCACTTGGCGGTCCAGCGTTCGAAATACGGGATGACGGTCGCGATCTGGGTCTGCTGGCACATCAGCTCCGAGACCACGGTGCGGTAGGCCGAGACTTCCTCCCGCCACGGCATGGGTCGTCGATGCCTGCCAAACCAAGCCAGCAGGGCCCGCCGCATCGCCGGGATGCGGTCTGGACGGGTGGTCTGGGCGGGTGGCATGGATGGGGCTGGATTCGTGGGCCAACTCGGGTAGACCTTGGGACTCATGGCACGAAAGGCAAAGCAGGACTCCGACGACGAGCCGAAGAAAGTGGCGATGCACACGCTGAAGCTCGACGCTGCCCAGGCCGCGAAGCTCCGCACGATCCTGGTCGCCAAGGGCTGGGTCTCCTTCCCCGTCGACCACGCCGCCTTCGCTTTCAAGGGCGAGAACCTGAACATCGTCCACTACAAGTCCGGCAAGTGCGTCATCTCGGGCAAGGGCACCGAAGACTTCGTGAAGTTCACGCTGGAACCCGACGTGACGGGCCAGGCGGTCCTCGGTTACGAAGCCGAGAACAATCCGGAGTGGTTCGAAGAACACGCCGGCCTCGACGAATCCGGCAAGGGCGACCTCTTCGGCCCGGTGGTCTCGGCCTGCGTCATCGCGACGGGCGAGATGACCCGCGAGTGGATCGACCTGGGCATCAAGGATTCGAAGAAGCTCACCGACACGAAGATCGCCGAACTCGACCGCATCATCCGCTCCACCCCGGGCGTGGCGGTGAAGACGACGTTCATGCGCATGGCGAAGTATAACGAGCTGCACTCGCGCTTCGGCAAGAACCTGAACCGCCTGCTGGGCTGGATGCACGCGACGTCGTGCGAAGAAGCCCTCAAGGATTTCGAACTACAGCACCAGCGTCGCCCGAAGTGGGGCCTGCTCGACCAATTCTCCGAAGAACCGCTCGTACAGAAGGAGCTCGCCCGCAAGGGCGTCGAGTTCGACCTGCGCATGCGGACCAAGGCCGAATCCGACCCGGTCGTCGCGGCCGCCTCGATCGTCGCCCGCGCGGCCTTCGTCCGTGAGATCGACCGGCTGTCCCAGGACGGCGGCGTGCAACTGCCCAAGGGCTCCGGCTCCGAAGCCAAGAACGCCGGCATCGAACTCGTCGGCCGTCTCGGCCCGGCGATCCTGGTCAATTTCGCGAAGCTCCACTTCAAGACGGCCTACGAGGTCCGTGGGCTCGAGCCGCCGGAATCCAAACCGTTCGTCCGCCGCAAGAAGGCGGAATAAGCCGTGGCCTCGCTGGCGTCATTCGACCGCAAGAAGGGCGCCGACCGCCCGGGCATCGCGGGCGTCGACGAAGCGGGCCGTGGTTCGCTCTGCGGGCCGGTGATCGCCGCGGCGGTGCTGCTCGACGCGGGTTTCTACGGCGAGCCGGCCTGGCTGCGGAAACTTTCCGGCGCCAATGATTCCAAGAAGCTGACGGCCGAGAAGCGTTCCGAACTGCGCGAGGCCATCGCGAAGATGGAAGCCGAAGGCAAGTTGCGGACCGCCTGGGCGGCGGGCTCGGTGCTGGAAATCTCGGCGCACAACATCCTCGGAGCCACGCGCCTCGCGATGGCGCGCTGTATCGCCAAGCTGGCCGTGGGCCCGATCGCCCCGCTCTTCGCCGCCGCCGGCACCGAAGGCGAACTCTTCGGTCGGACCGA
>CANKZO010000129.1 GCA_947488485.1 Opitutia bacterium
GTCGCGGTGAAGCTCGCCCACGACCTGCCCCGGCTCGCCGACCTCCGTGCCTCGCTCCGCGAACGAATGCGGGCCTCCCCGATCCTGGACGCGGCGGGCTACACGCGCAAAGTCGAGGCGGCCTTCCGCGGCATGTGGCTTGAATGGTGCCGGCGACAGGGTAAGGTCGCCTGACCCCCATGCGACTGCTGCTTTCCCTGCTGCTGCCCCTAGCCGTCTACGCCGCCGAGGCGCGTAAGCCGAACATCCTCGTGATCCTCGCCGACGACCTCGGTTACGGCGACGTCCGCGCCAACAACCCGACCCGTAGCAAGATCCCGACGCCGCATCTGGACAAACTCGCCGCCGAAGGGATGCGCTTCACCGACGGACACTCCTCCTCCGGCGTCTGCTCTCCGTCGCGCTACGCGCTCCTCACCGGACGCTACCACTGGCGTACCCGCCTGCAGACCGGCATCGTCGGCGTCTTCGGCGAGCCACTCATCGCTCCTGACCGACTCACCGTGGCCGGTCTCGCGAAGCAACACGGCTACCGTACCGCGGCGATCGGCAAATGGCACCTCGGCTGGGACTGGCCGATCACCGAAGGCGACCGCCCGCTCTTCCGTAATTACAAGGAGGCCGACAAGTCTTCGCCCGACGCCCATCGCGAGACCTGGCGCAAGGTCTTCTCCCAGCCGATCGCAGGCGGGCCGACGACCCGCGGCTTCGACACCTACTTCGGGACCGACGTGCCTAACTGGCCGCCCTATTGCTTCATCGAGAACGATCGCACGATCGGCACCCCCAGCGTGCCCCTGCCCGCCGAGTTCTTCCGCAACCACCTGGCCAGCACGCCCGGACCGGCGCTGCCCGATTGGAAACTCGAGGCCATCCTGCCGGCGTTGACCGAACGCGCCTGCGCTTTCATCAATGATGCAGCCCGCAAGCCCGAACCCTTTCTCCTCTACCTTCCGTTGACCACGCCGCACACGCCCTTGGCGGTGAACGCGGAATGGAAAGGCAAGAGCGGCCTCAAAAACGCCGCCGCGGACCTGATCATGGAGACGGACGCGGCCGTCGGCAAGGTGCTCGCCGCGCTCGAAGCCAGCGGAGCGGCCAAGGACACGCTGGTACTCTTCACCAGCGACAACGGCTTCGCCTCCTACGTGGGCGTGAAGGACCTGGAGAAGCAGGGTCACTTCCCGAGCGGTCCGCTGCGCGACTACAAGACCTCGGTCTACGAAGGTGGCCACCGAGTCGCCTTCATGGCTCGCTGGCCCGCACAAGTCTCGGCCGGGACGACCTGCGACCAACTCGTCCACCAGGCCGACATCATCGCGACCGTGGCCGACATCCTGCAGACCAAACTCCCGGCGAACGCCGCCGAAGACAGCTTCAGCTTTCTCCCGCTCCTCAAAGGCTCCGCCTCGCCGACTCGCGCCCACGCGATCAGCTGCGCTTCCGCCGGCACTCCCGGCCTACGCCTCGGGAACTGGAAGTATATCCCGACCCAACCTGCCCAGCTCTACGACCTCGCGAACGACATAGGGGAAACCAGGAACCTCGCGGCCAGCCAGCCTGAGCGCGTAGCCGAGATGAAGGCCCTGCTCGAGAAGCTCATCACCGACGGACGCTCCACCCCCGGCGAACCTCAGAAGAACGACGTCACCGTCGTCCGGTTCCCCAAGGCCGGGGCGCCCAAAGCCAAGACCGCCAAGAAGGCCAAATAAACTCATCTCCTTACCATGCGCCCGCTCCTTGCCCTATTGCTCTCGGTCCTTTCGCTGACCGCCGCCGACCCCGCGTCCTTGGCCCTGCCCGTGCCCTCGGCCGAGGCCACGCTGCCCGGCGAAGGCGCGCTGCGCCGCTATGACGGCTATGTGAAGCGTTGGAACACGATCCGCCCGCAATGGGCGACGGAGGTCGCCAAAGACCAAGGCGCGGTCGTCTTCTTCGGCGATTCGATCACCCAAGGCTGGGGCACGGATTTCCGGAAAGCCTTCGAAGGCATGAAACTGGCCAACCGCGGCATCGGCGGTGACACGACCCGCGGCATGCTGCTCCGGCTAAAGGAGGACGTGCTCGCGCTCAACCCGAAGGCCGTCGTGTTGCTGATGGGCACGAATGACATCGAAGTCGAGGTGCCGGCCGACGCCATCGGCCGTAATTTCCAGAAAATCATCGCCGCGCTCAAGGCCCATGATCCGAAGATGCCCGTCATCGTCTGCCGCATCTTCCCGAGCTCGGCCACGAAGAAGCGTCCGAAGGAGACCATCCTCGCCGTCAACGAGCTCTTCGCCGCCGCGGTGAAAGGCGACCCGCAGTTCACGGTGCTCGATACCTACGCCCTCTTCGCCAACGCCGAAGGCGACGCCCTGCCCTCCCTCTTCCCCGACCTGCTCCACCTCAATCCCGCCGGCTATGCGAAGTGGGCCTCGGCGCTACGTCCGGTGTTCGCGACGCTCGGACACCTCGATACCGCATCCGACGACTTCAAGCCGGAGGAAGGCTTCGTGAGTCTCTTTAACGGCAAGGACCTGACCGGCTGGGGCTACCGCGCCACGCCTCCCCGCAAGGGCGCGCCCAAGCCCGGCGCCCCGCTGTTCGTGGAAGTAAAGGTAGACCAATCTTTCGAAGGCCGGACCGAGAGCCCCGACGGACGTTACCGCGCCATCAACGGACGCCTCGTGATCACCACTCCCGCCGAAGGCCGCCGCATCCAGGCGCTCTGGACCACCCGCGAATTCCCCGAGGACTTTGAGCTACGTCTCGAATTCCGCGCCACCCCCAACGCCGACAGCGGCGTCTACCTGCGCAAGCCGCAGCTCCAGTGCCGCGACTTCCTCGTGGCCGGGCCTTACAAGGACCTGAAGCAGTATAAGGCCCAGGACTGGAACGAACTGGTCGTCGTCGTGAAGGGCGGCGTCGCGCACGCCACCTGCAACGGCGAAGTCCTGGAAGCCGCCCTCAAGCTGCCCGCCACGGGCCCGATCGGCCTCGAAGGCGACCGCGGCCAGATGGAATACCGCCACCTGCGCGTGAAGACGCTCGCCCGCTGAGTCGGTTTCCGACTGACTGCGGACGTCCCTCGGCCGCCTCCACCCCCGCACCCGCGATCCGCGCATGCGCATCGCCCTCAAGCCTGCACGCCTTCTTCCCTCACCTCTCCACATGAAGCTTATTTTCCTCTTCCTGGCCACCCTGCTGCTCGCGCCGTCGGCCGTGCTCCGGGCCGCCGAAGGACCCGCGCCGAAGCCGAACATCATCTTCATCCTGACGGACGATCAGGGCTACGGTGACCTAGGGCGGCACGGACATCCGCTACTCAAGACGCCGAATCTCGACGCGTTGCACGACCAGAGCGTGCGCTTCGAACAATTCTACGTGAGTCCGTCCTGCTCGCCGACGCGCGCGGCGCTCCTGACGGGCATGCACGAGTTCCGCAACGGCGTCACGCACACCACCCTGCCGAGAGAACACCTGAACAAGGATGCCGTCCTTCTGCCGCAGCTCCTGCGGTCCGCAGGCTATCGCACGGGCTTCGTCGGCAAGTGGCATCTGGGCGGCGAAGGCGACTATGCTCCGGAGAAGCGCGGGTTCGAATGGTCCTCCACCAATGTCGGCGGCCCGAACGTGCACTTCGACCCGGTTATGATCCGCAACCGCAAGCGCGACCCGCGGAAAGGCTACCGGGAGGACATCTTTTTCGACGAGGCCATGGCCTTCATCGATGAGCGCAAGGATGCCCCCTTCTTCTGCTATCTCGCCACCTATTCGCCCCATGCGCCGCTGGCCGCCCCCGCGGAGTTCGTGGCGCCATTCCGCGGCAAGGTGGACGACGAGGAGGCCGCGTATCTCGGTATGGTCGCCAACCTCGACTACAACCTCGGACGGCTGATGCAGCATCTCCGGGAGCGTAAACTGGAGGACAACACCATCCTCGTCTTCATGAACGACAACGGCCAGACCCACGGGCTGGATGTCTTCAACGCCGGTATGAGGGGCAGCAAATGCACCATCTGGCAGGGCGGCTCGCGGGCCATCTCCCTCTGGAAATGGGCCGGGAAATGGCAGCCGCACACGGTGTCTAATCTGACGGCCCACCTGGACGTCCTCCCGACGCTCTGCGACCTCGCCGGGGCAGCCCTCCCGCCCCCGCTCGGCGCGAAGCTCGAAGGCTTCACGCTCCGGCCGCTGCTTGAGTCCGCGGCGCCGGTCAGTTGGCACGACGACCGCCTGCTCTTCCATCATGTCGGCCGCTGGCCCAGCGGCTTGGCGGCCGCGCATAAATATGCGATGGCCTCCGTGCAGACGGGCGACCTCCTCCTCGTGCGCAGCCGTCCGTGCGATGACCCAGCGTGCAAGCAATACTCCAGCCAGTGCACCACCCTGCGCTCCGTCGAAGCGGGCGCCACCGCGGCGACTTACACCAAAGCTGACGCCCAGTTCCACTGGGGCGTCACGCCGCCCGGACGCTGGTCGCTGTTCGACCTCAAGAAGGATCCGGTCTGCCGGAACGACCTTGCGGCCGAACGGCCGGAGCTGACCGCCAAGCTCGCTGCGTCTTACGACCAGTGGTGGGACTCGCTCTACCCCACGATGATCCAACTCGGCGGCGACAAGGGTGAGCCCGAACCGCTCAGCAAGGGACGCGTCAAAAAGCAAAAGTAAGACGATGAGACCTACCCTCGCCCTCTTCGCAGCCCTGCTGCTCGCCCCGCTGGTCGCCTGGCCGGCGGCCGACGCGTCGACGAAGTCCGCGAAACCCAACATCGTCTTCATCTATGCCGATGATTGGGGCTGGGGAGACTTGTCATGTCACGGCAACACCTGGCTGAAGACTCCGCGCCTCGACAAGCTGGCCAGCGAGGGCATCGACTTCCAGCAGTTCAACGTCCTGAGCCCGGTCTGCTCACCCAGCCGAGCGGCGGCCATGACGGGGCGTTTCCCTGGTCGCTTCGGCATCAATACGGTCTTCGGCGTCACCAAGCCGCCGGAGATGCCCGACTGGCTGGATCCCCGGGCGCCCACGATCGCCCGCATGCTCAAGACTGCGGGTTATCGCACCGGACACTTCGGAAAGTGGCATCTGGGCGAAGGCACGCCGACCATGGTGGACTATGGTTTTGACGACTCCGCCGTCTATCACGGGCCGGGGCCGAAAGTCGGGCCCTACGGAAATGATATTCCGAATCAGGCGATCAAGTTCATCGAGGCGAACAAAGACCGCCCGTTCTATGTCAACGTGTGGCTGCACGAAAGCCACCTGGCCCACAGCCCCTCGGCCAAGGCCATGGCGCAGTGGAAACATCTCGAACCCCGGCAACAGGTCTACGCCGCGGTCATCACCGATGGCGACGATAAGGTCGGCCTGATCCTCGATGCGCTGGAGCGATGCGGCATCGCCCAGGACACGTTGGTAGTCTTTTCCAGCGACAACGGTCCGGCAAAACCCAAGGCGAACGACCAAGGCGTCCCCGGGAAATATCGCGCCCACTACAACGTCGGCGAAACCGGCGGATTGCGCGGCCAGAAAACCAGCCTCTTCGAAGGCGGCGTCCGCGTGCCGTTCATCGTGCGTTGGCCGGGCCAGGCGCCGGCCGGTCTGAAAAACGACGCCACCGTGCTGACGGCGGTGGACCTGCTCCCGACCTTCTGCGCCATCGCCGGAATCAACCCGCCCGAAGCAATCGACGGCGAGAATCTGCTGCCGGCCCTGAAAGGCGAAGCGGCTCGGCGCACGCGGCCCATCTTCTGGCGCATCAGCGGCAACAAGAGAGAAGCGGACTACTGGCCTGACCTGGCGGTGCGCGAGGGAGACTGGAAACTGGTCACCACCTTCGACGGAAAGCGTTCCGAACTCTACAATCTACCAGCAAACCGCGCTGAAGATGTGGCCAAAAATCAGGCGAAGGAACACCCGCAGGTCGTCGCCCGCCTGACCCAGCTCGCGCTGGAATGGAACGCGACCCTGCCCACCAAGGCGGACCCCGCCTGTTCGGCGACACCGCGATAAACCAGGCGGAAGGAAAACCAGGCTGGAGCGACGCGTCGTCCGCTGATTGACTGCGGCGATGCTCGACTGGATCCAAGGCCACACCCTGCTGCCCGCCGACGGGTGGATCCTGCTGCTCGCGCTCTTCGGGGCCCTCTGCATCGGGCTCTCGAAGTCGGGCCTCGCCGGCACGGCGACGCTCAACGTCGTCATCATGGCCAAGATCTTCGACGCCAAGCCCTCGGTCGGGATCGTCCTGCCCATGCTCATCGTCGCCGACCTGATGGGCTACCTCATCAACCGCCAGGGCGGCAGCTGGCGACAGATTATCCCGATGATTCCCGCGGCGGTCGTCGGCGTCTTCGCCGGCTGGTTCCTGCTCGACCGGGTCGACAACGGCTCCGCGCGCATCGTCATCGGCGTCCTCATCCTCGCCCTGCTCGCCTTCAACGTCGTCCTGCATCATCGGCGCGAGCAGCTCCTGGCCCTCACGCGCCACCGCACCTTCACCTGGGGTATGGGCGGTATCGCGGGCA
>CANKZO010000130.1 GCA_947488485.1 Opitutia bacterium
GGCTTGAGGTCTGATTGAAGGACGCATGAACACCGTCGTCCTCCGCAACGCCGAAGTCATCAACGAAGGTCGACGCTTCCACGCCGACGTCCTCATCCGTGACGGACGCATCGAGCGCATCGGCGCCGTCCCCGCGGGGACCCAGGCCGATCAGGAATACGACCTGACCGGCAAGCTCCTCGTCCCCGGCCTGATCGACGACCAGGTGCACTTCCGCGAGCCGGGACTGACCCACAAGGCCTGCATCGCCAGCGAAGCCCGCGCGGCCGTGGCCGGCGGCGTGACCTCGTTCATGGAGATGCCGAACACGAACCCTCCCGCGGTCACGCTGGAGGAGCTCGAGAAGAAATACGCCATCGGCGCGGCCACCTCAGTCGCCAATTATTCCTTCTTCCTCGGCACCACCAGCACGAACCTCGAGGCCATCAAGGCGGTCGACCCGCGCAAGGTGTGCGGCCTGAAGATCTTCATGGGCTCCTCCACGGGAGACATGCTCGTCGACCAGGTCTCCGTCCTCGAAAGCGTCTTCCGCCACGCGCCCACGATCATCCTGACCCACTGCGAGGACACCCCGCGCATCAAGGCCGCCGAAGCCGCCGCCAAGGCTAAGTGGGGCGAAGACGTCCCGGCCGCCGAACACCCGCGCCTCCGCGATGTCGAGGCCTGCTACGCCTCCTCCTCGATGGCCGCCGAGCTGGCCCGCCGCCACGACGCGCGCCTGCACATCCTGCACATCACCACCGCCAAGGAGCTCTCGCTCTTCAGCGCCGCGCCGCTCAAGGGTAAGCGCCTGACCGCCGAAGCCTGCGTGCACCACCTTTGGTTCTCCGACGCCGACTACGCCCGCCTCGGCCACCAGATCAAGTGCAACCCGGCCATCAAGACCGCCGCCGACCGCGACGCCGTCCGCGCCGCCGTGGCCTCGGGCGTCATCGACGTCATCGCGACCGACCACGCTCCGCACACTTGGGACGAGAAATCGCAGACCTACTTCAAGGCTCCTTCGGGCCTGCCGCTGATCCAGCATTCGCTGCTCATCCTCGTCGAACTCGCCCGCCAGGGAGCGTTCACGCTCGAGACCGCCATCCAGCGCGCCTGCCATGCTCCCGCCATCCTCTTCGGCGTCGAGAAGCGCGGCTATATCCGCGAAGGCTACTGGGCCGACCTCGTGGTCGTCGATCCCGCCAAGCCCCAGCCCGTGACCAAGGCCGGGCTGCTCTACCAGTGCGGCTGGTCGCCCTTCGAAGGCCACACCTTCGGCAGCAGCATCGAACGCACCTTCGTCAACGGCGTCTGCGTGTACGAGGATGGCAAGATCCGCGCGGATGCGCCGCGCGGCATGCGCCTGACGTTCGATGGAAACCGCCGCTGAAGAGCGGCGACAGAATGGAGGACTGAACGGAGCGCTGAGTGGAGGGCTGAATGGATGAAAGCACAGGGCTAATCCTGACTGCCATTTTCTCCATTCAGTCCTCAACGCAGTCCTCCGTTCAGTCCTCCATGCAGTCCTCTTCTCTTGTTGTCACTTTGCCCCCCTGCCCCCTAGTTTCCCGCCGTGTTCACCCTGCTTAAGACCGATACGACCACGGCCGCGCGCCTCGGCGTCCTGAAGACCCCCCACGGGGAGGTCCGTACGCCGGTCTTCATGCCGGTGGGCACGCAGGCCACGGTCAAAGGCCTCTCGCCCCAGCAGGTCGCCGAGACGGGCGCCCAGATCCTGCTCAGCAACACCTACCACCTGAACCTGCGTCCGGGACGCGAGATCGTCCGCGCCGCCGGCGGCCTCCACAAGTTCATGCACTGGGATAAGCCGATCCTCACGGACAGCGGCGGCTTCCAGGTCTTCTCGCTCGCGAAGCTCCGCACGATCACCGACGAGGGTATCCATTTCAGTTCCCACCTCGACGGCAACAAGCTCTTCCTCGACGTGAAGGACTGCTTCGACATCCAGGACGCGCTGGGCTCGGACATCGCGATGGTGCTCGACGAGTGCCCGCCCTACCCGTGCGAACGCGCCGCCTGCGAAGTCGCCGTGACTCGCTCCATCCGCTGGGCGAAGGAAATGCTCCAGCTGGCCAAGGACAGCGGCTTCCTCGCCTCGGGCCGTCACCTCTTCTGCATCAACCAGGGTTCAGTCTATGACGACCTCCGCATCCGTTGCGCCGAAGAGCTCGGCGGCCTCGATTTCCCCGGCCATGCCATCGGCGGCGTCAGCGTCGGCGAGCCGGAAGAGCACATGCTCCATCAGGTCGGACTCGTCGCTCCGCTCCTCCCCAAGAACAAGCCCCGCTACGTCATGGGCGTCGGCACCCCGCCCCAGCTCCTCCGCATGGTCGCGCTCGGCGCCGACATGTTCGACTGCACGATGCCGACCCGCATCGGCCGCCACGGCGGCGCGTTCACGCCCGACGGCCCGATCAGCGTGAAGCACCTGCGTTACAAGGAAGACCACCGCCCGCTCGTCGAAGGCATGGATAACTACACCTGCCGTCACTTCTCGCGCGCGTACCTGCGTCACCTGCATCACGCCGGCGAACAGCTCGGTGGCACCTTGCTCGCGCTGCACAACATCCACTTCCTGCAGGACCTCATGGCCCAGGCCCACGCGCACATCGCCGCGGGCGACTTCGCCGCGTGGTCCAAGGCCTGGTGCGAACGCTACGAAGCCGGCGCGAAGGACGAGATTCCGGCGGACTGAAGACGGAAATCAAAGGGAGACCGGAAACGGGGATATCGGCTAAGGTTATTTATCACCCCAGCCAATCATCCGGTCTCCGGTTCCCCCTTGAGTTCGGATCCCTGCATCGAGGTAGGGTTGAGCGCCTCGCTCAACCGCGGCTGACCAAGGGTGGTCAGCCCTACCCAAGCACACTATGTCGTGACGCGGTCCCGACCCTACCCAAGGCGACACACTAGGGCAGCACGCGGTGCTGCCCCTACCTCGAGACAAACAACCCCCTTGTCCACGTGCCAGCGTGTCAACGTGCCCCCTCGCGAAGGCTGCGCCTTCGCGCTAAAGCGAGAAGCTCTCGCCGCAGGAACAGCTGGCCTTGGCGTTGGGATTGGAGAACTTGAAGCCGCCGCCGATCATCTTGTCAGAATAGTCCAAGTGGGTGCCGCGGAGATAGAGGGCCGACTTCGGATCGACCAGGACCTCGACGCCCTCGGAGCGGACGAGGATATCGGCCGGCTTGGCCTCCCCGACAAAGCGCATCTTATAGGAGAGTCCGTTGCAACCGCCGCCGGAGATCGCCACGCGCAGGAAACCGCCTTGGGCTTCGCGGGCGACCAGGGAACGCACCTTCACCCCGGCCGGAGCCGACAGGCGGATCAGGCGCTCGTCGGCGACGCGCGGTCCGGCGGCTGGTGCGGTGGTGTCCATCTTTCCCTAGAATGGCGACGAACCCGCCGGAACACAAGCCGCCACGCCGGGAAGCCCCTTACCCGCAGGAAAACAGGCTTGCCCGCCTCCCTCCCCGGAGGGATATGATGCCAGTCCGGGTCACGGTCGCGTAGCTCAGTTGGTTAGAGCGCAGCATTCACATTGCTGAAGTCACAGGTTCAAGTCCTGTCGCGACCACCACCCGGGAATTTTCCGACGCGACCCGAACCAGGGAGCGCGCCAAGGGGGCTTCTATTACTTTATAATATTATGGGGCAGATTGTAATTAGGTGTTCCCAGCGAACTGTCGCTTAATTAATTCTTAGCCTTTCCATGACGAACCTTGGCCTCCCAGCCTCGTTCCTCCGCCGCGACCTTCGCACCCTCCCTTGACCGCACCTTCGATGTCCGAGCCTTCCTCGTCCAAACTTCCCGCCCAGCTCGATCAACTGCTGACGTTCCTCCATGAGCGACAGGAGAAGCGCGGCAACTGCACCATGAAGGATCGAGCGGAACTCTGGCTGCGCTACGGCGGCGAGGACCTCGACATCAGCCCCCCGAACTTCCACCACGCGATCGCGCAGTGGCTGACCAACGCCGGCCTGGTCCACAAGGACAAGACCGAGGATGTCGGGGCCGTGCTCTACTGCCTCGGGGTGACCAACTCGAACAACCTGTTCCAGAAAGTGAACCAGGGGAAGCTCGTGAACCTCGGAATCGCCAAGAACGGACGGCGGAACGCCAAGGGCTCGCGGAAATCCTAAGGATTCGGACGGCCCGTCGGAGGCCGCGACTCCGCCGAACCCGTTGACAAGACCCCGGGCCTGCGGATGATGGCGGGATGAGCCGGCATCAGCAAAGGCGCCAACAAGAGGTCGCGCGGGCCCGTTCCTTCCTGGAACGCCGCATGAACGACCTGCGCTCGCGTCTCGGCCTCAAGGCCGATGCCGCGCCCCTGCCCGGCGAAGCCGCCTACGAGGACACCGAAATCGGCCGCGCCCCAGGCCAGCTGCCGGCCGCCTCCCCCTTCGAGTCGACCGTCCCGACCAAGTTCCGGGTCATCTCTTACGACGAGTCGAACTGCAAGGTGGAGGAGTTCTCCGACCTCGATTCCGTCGGTCGCTACGCCGGCAAGCAAGGCATGGTCTGGATCCAGGTCCTCGGCATCACCGACCCGCAGATCGTCCATATCGTCGGCGCGTTCTTCGACATCCCGATGCTGGCCCAGGAAGACATCCTGACGGCCACCTCCCGCCCGAAGTTCGAAGAACACGGCGACAAGCTCCTCGCCATCGCCCGCGCGGTCCGCATCGGCGTCGAGGAAGACACCCCGCGCGGGCAGCAGATCTCCATCGTCGCCGCCCAGAACTGGGTCATCTCCTTCCACGAGAACGACGAGAAGGTCTTCGAAGCCATCGAGAGGCGTATCGCCGACAACAAAGGCAACATCCGCAAGTGGCACGCCGGTTACCTGGTCTACTCGCTCCTGGACACGCTGGTCGACCGACTGCTCTACCAGACCGAGGAGATCGAGGACGCCACCACCGAGCTCGAGGACTCCATCCTCAAGGGCACCGACGACTGGGACCTCAACGAGGTCTACCGCCTCAAGCGCATCGTGGTGCGGCTCAGCCGCCTCGCCCAGCCGCTCAAGGACATGGTCAGCGTCCTCGAGCACTACGAGCACCCGCTCCTGCCGACGTCCCTGGATATGTTCCTGCGCGACCTCTACGACCACGCCATCCGCGCGGCCGACCGCATCGAGCACGCCCGCATGATCCTCCAGGACCTGCAGGAATACCACCATACCCAGCAGGAACGGAAGACCAACGAAGTCATCCGCGTGCTGACGGTGATGAGCTCGGTCTTCATCCCGCTGACTTTCTTGGTAGGGCTCTGGGGCATGAACTTCCACTTCATGCCGGAGATCCACACGGAGTGGGGTGAGAAATACGGCTACTTCCTGGCGCTCGGCTCCATGGGCGCCCTCGCGACCGGCATCATCCTCTGGATGAAGCGGAAGCGGTGGTTCTAAGCGAAGAACAGAGGACTGCGTTGATCGCTGAATGGAGGACTGAATAGAGGGCTGAATAGAGGTAGAGGCAGAACGGCTCCGCAGGCTGTCTTGTCTATGACTTTATCAATTCAGCCCTCCATTCAGACCTCCACGCTGTCCTCCATTCAGTCCTCAATTCAGCGTCCTCACGCACAATCCTGCGCGTCGACGTCGATGACGTCGATGACGTCTTCGTCGCCGAGGATCTTGGCGCGCAAAGGCAGCAAGGCGGCGAGGAGCGACTTCACACCGGTGACGAGATACCAGATATGCACGCGGTGCTGGTCCTGGACCTTCTCGAACGGACACGGGGCCGGGCCGCGGATCTCGCAGAGTCCGGGATGCAGGCGCTCGAGTTCCTTGACCCAGGCGTCGGCGACAAAGTTGACCTTCTCGGCATTACGGCCGCGGAAGACGTGGCGGATGAGGTGCCGGTCAGGCGGGTAGCCGAACTCGGCACGCTTCTCGAGCTCGGCGGCGGCGAAGCCATGGAAGTCGAGGCGCTTGGCGAACTGGATGGGGTCGGAGGCGGGCTGGAAACTCTGCACGACGACCACACCCTCGAGGTCACCACGGCCCGCGCGGCCAGCGACCTGGGTGAGCAGTTGGAAGGTACGTTCGGCGGCACGGAAGTCCGGTAGCTGCAACGAGAGGTCGGCGTCGATGATGCCCACCAGCGTCACGCGCGGGAAGTCGAGACCCTTGGCGATCATCTGCGTGCCGAGGAGCATGTCGTATTTGCCGGCGCGGAAGTCCGAGAGGACTTTCCGGAAGAGGTCCTTCTTGCCCATCGTATCGGCGTCGATGCGGGCCACGCGGGCACGCGGGAAGAGCTGGGCGATGGTCTCTTCGACCTTCTGGGTGCCGTAGCCCTTCCAGCGGACCTTCGGAGAGCGGCAGCTCGGACAAAGCACCGGTGCGCGTTCCTGGTGGTTGCAGAGGTGGCAGC
>CANKZO010000131.1 GCA_947488485.1 Opitutia bacterium
GGCAGCGGGTGCTCGAGGAACTCGCAGCCGTAGATGCCGTCGCAGTGCTCGGCGAGCGACGTGCCGCGGATCATCTCGGCGAGGCCGGTGCTGATGACGTAATGCTCGAGGACGACCTCGACGTTGTGCTTCCGGCCGAGCTCGCGGACGTGCTCCTTGAGCGCGGGGAAGAACTGCGGCAGGCCCGGGCAGAGCTCGATCTCGGCCCCGAGCTCGCGGAGGCGGCGGTTGGTCAGGCCCTTCATGAGGCCGGCCTTCACGTAGCTGAGCAGGTGGTTGAGGTAGACGGAATCCTTGGGGGTACGGATGCCCTTGCGCGCATACAGGGCCGGCAGCTGGTTGGTCTCCTTCCAGAACTGCTCCTCATCGACGCCGAAGGCCTTGAAAAGCGGGGTCTGCATGTACCCGGGACAGAGGGTCTTGTCGAAGTCCCACACGCAGGTGACGACGTGGGTGCCGCGGAGCGCGGGTTCCTTGGGCTGCATATCGGTCGGAAAAGGGATGAAGGTCGGGCTTGCGGAGGGGAGCCTGCCGCACTCCATTGAATAACGAACGGACGTCTTCTGTCCAAGCCCGATTAACCCTCTTCTCTGATGTCCGCCGACCCCCTCCGCCCCGACCTGACCGGCTTCCGCCGCCGCCTGGCCGAGCTCGAGGGGCTGCTCGCCGACCCGGCGACGTTCGCCGACAACCGCCGGGCGGCCGCCCTCGGCGCCGAACTCCGCTTCACCTCGAAGGCCGTCAAGGCCGACGACGTGCTGGCGGGCCTGGAAAAGGAGCTGGCGGACGCCCGGACGATGGGCGCCGAGGCCGATCCGGAGCTCCGCGCGATGGCGGCCGAAGAGGTCGCCCGCCTCGCCCCGGCCGTCGAGACGGCCCGCGAACAGCTCATCCGGTCCATCATCCCGCCCGATCCGGACGATTCTCGTAATGCTCTTGTAGAAATCCGGGCCGGCACGGGGGGCGAGGAGGCCTCGCTCTTCGCCGCCGAGCTCCTCCGCGCCTACACGCGCTTCGCCGAGAAGCGCGGCTGGAAGCACGAACTGATGTCCCTCTCGCCCTCCGACCTGGGCGGGGTCCGCGACGCCGTCCTGCTCGTCGAAGGCGAAGGCGCGATGGCCCACCTGCGCCACGAGGCCGGCGTGCACCGCGTCCAGCGCGTGCCCGCCACCGAGGCCTCGGGCCGCGTGCACACGTCGGCCGCCACGGTCGCGGTCCTGCCCGAAGCCGAAGAGGCCGAGGTGGTGCTGAAGCCGGAAGACCTCGACATGTCCGTGGCCCGCGCGAGCGGCGCCGGCGGCCAGCACGTCAACAAGACCGAATCCGCGGTGCAGATCATCCACAAGCCGACGGGGCTGATGGTCTACTGCGCCGACGAACGCTCCCAGCTCCGCAATCGCGTGAAGGCCCTCCGCGTGCTCCGCTCCCGCCTGCTCGACCTGACCCGCGCCAAGGAACGCGAGGCGCGCGCCCAGGACCGCAAGACGCAGGTGGGCTCCGGCGACCGCTCGGAACGCATCCGCACGTATAACTTCCCGCAGAACCGCATCACGGACCATCGCATCGACCTCACGGTCCACGGCATCGAGCAGGTGCTCGAAGGCGACCTCGACGCGCTGATCGACGCGCTGTTCGACGCCGACCTGCGTCAGCGCGCCGAAGCGATCACTCGACGCTGAGGCGGAGCCGCGCGCGGTCGGGACCGATGACGAGATCGCCGGTCGCCGGTTCGCCGTCGTCGAGCCACTTGTCCGCCAACCGCAGGGCGCGCTCGTAAGGCTGGCCAGGCTCGGCGGGCGTGAACACGATCGCGGGCCCGCCGGCCTTGACGCCCACGAAGCGCCAGGTTCCCGCGAGCGGACACTCCGTGAGGAGCGTGCGCAGGCGCAGCCCGCGGCCTTCGACCGGCAAGGAGGCCAGTTCGCCGTCGGGCGGCCAGACGCCGCGCTCGACCCGCGCAGTCAGCAAGACGGCCCGCCCTTCGCTGAAGACCTTGGTCACGGCGTTGGCCGGACTCTGCTCAGGGATGATGTAGAGCGCCGAGCCGATGAGACCGAGGGCGAGGCCGACCACGCCGAACCGGAGGGCGGCCCGCAGACGGCTCTCCGCAGGCGGACGGATGGGCTCGGGGGCGATACGCTCGGACATCGGCAAAGACGATGCCCGGCGCCCGCCGACCAGCAAGCCCGGACCCGGCCGACGCTTCCTCCTTGGAGTACGGCCCCTTCCTCGCTTGATTGGGCGCATGGACGCGGACCATCTCCAACGCTTCGCCGGCATCGGCCGCCTCTACGGCCGCGCGGGCATGGAGCGCCTGGCTCGTTCGTCCTTCCTCGTGGTCGGCCTCGGCGGCGTGGGCTCCTGGACCGTCGAAGCCCTCGCGCGCTCCGGCGTGGGCCACCTCGCCCTCGTCGACGGCGACGCGGTCTGCGTCTCGAACACGAACCGCCAATTGCACGCGGTGGCCGGCAACGAAGGCCGCCCGAAGACGGAGGCGGTCGCCGAACGCGCCCGGGCGATCCATCCGGCGATCCGCACGACGCTCCATCAGCGCTTCCTCTCGCGCTTCAACCCGCACGAGGTGCTCGCGGATTTCGACGGCGTGGTCATCGACGCGATGGATGCGCTTTCGCCGAAGTGCGGCCTGATCGCCGAGGCGGTGAACCGTAAGCTGCCCGTGATCACGGTCGGCGGCTGCGCGGGACGGCTCGACGGCACGCGGCTCAAGATCACCGACCTGCGCGATTCGCGCGACGATCCGCTGATGATGCTCGTGCGCAAGCGCCTGCGCCAGAACTTCGACTTCCCGCGCGGCAAGACGCCCTTCGGCGTCTCGTGCGTGTGGTCTGACGAACCGTTCACGCAGCCGACGGATTGCGAAGGCCTGCCGGGCGGCGAGATCCCGGAAGGCGAAGACCTGCGCCCGAACTGCGAATGGGGCTACGGCACGGCCGCCCACGTGGCGGGCGCGTTCGGGCTCGCGGCCGCGGGCGAGGCGCTGCGCCTTTCGCTCTTACGCCCCGAATAGTCGGGCGAAATTCGCGGACGTCAGCGCGGCGGATTCCTCGGGCGTCACGCCCATGGTCCGCGCGAGCTCGGCGTTGTTACGCACGAGGTTCGACGGATGGTTCTGCTCCGTGCCGGCCGCGTCCGGCGCGAGTTCGCGTAGGCGGAATTCCGGCGCAGGGCAGAGCGCGGGCGCGTCGGTCTCGACGAGGATGCGTTCGCGCGGGATGGCCGCGGCGAACTGGACGCGCAGGTCGGCCTTACGCGGGATGAGGTGGTGCGCGCTGAAGGAGAAATACGCGCCGAGCTTCGCGAGTTCCGGCACGATCTCGACCGGCCCGTTCCAGCTGTGCAAAAGGAAGCCGCGGCGCGGCAACTCGGCGGAGCGCAGGATATCCATCAGCGGGCCGATCGCCTTGACGGCGTGGATGGTGAGCGCGCGGTCGAGTTCGACGGCGAGGGCGAGCTGCTTCCGGAAAGCCTGCTCCTGGGCGACGGGGTCGAAATCCTTCACCCAACGGTCGAGGCCCATCTCGCCGACGCCGGCGGTCGGGTGCGCGAGCAGGATGGCACGCAGTTCCGCTTCCCAGCCCGGCGGCGCGGTCGGGACATCCCACGGATGCAGGCCGAACGACACGCGGTTACGCGGATCGCGGCGCGCGAGGGCGGCCACGTCCGGCCAGTCGGCGGGCGCGCTGCCGTTGATCATCGCCTGGCCGACACCGTCCGCCCGGGCCTGCTCGACGGCCGCATACGGCACCTCGGCGAACTGGTAATGGCAATGGGCGTCGCGGAGTTCCATCGGTCCGTCCGAGGCTGACCGCGGACGCCGCCGCCTCAACGACGAACCACCTTGCCCTGCCGCCCCGCCCTGCCCTATCTCCGTGGCAGGATGAAGACGCCGCCCCTGCCCGCCGAAGCGCTGATGACCGTCACCGGCCTGCCTTACCCGCTCCAGGCGAAGGGCAAGGTCCGTGAAGTCTTCGACCTCGGCACGCATTATCTCATCGTCGCGACGGACCGTCTCTCGGCGTTCGACGTGGTCATGCCCAACGGCGTCCCGGGCAAAGGCATCCTGCTCACCCAGATCAGCCTCTGGTGGTTCGACCAGGCCCGCCTCGTCTTCCCGACCCACCTCGTGCCCGACCACGCGAACGCGCTGGCCAAGGCCCTACACGGCCACGAGCACCTGATCCCGCGCTCGATGCTCGTGCGCAAGCTCAAGCCCCTGCCGGTCGAAGCGGTCGTCCGCGGCTACCTCGCCGGAGGCGGCTTCAAGGAATACCAGAAGACCGGCGCGATCCTCGACCACCCGCTCCCGGCCGGCCTGCTCGACGGCTCCAAGCTTCCGCAGCCGATCTTCACCCCTTCGACCAAGGCCGCCGAAGGCCACGACGAGGCTATCACCCGCGCCCGCTGCGGCGAGATCCTCGGCGAGAAAGTCTTCCGCACGATCCAGGAGACGTCCCTCGCGCTCTACCGCATGGGCGCCGAACGCGCGGCCAAGGCCGGCGTGATCCTCGCCGATACGAAGTTCGAATTCGGCAGCGCCCCCGACGGCTCACTCGTCCTCATCGACGAAGTCCTGACGCCCGACTCCTCCCGTTACTGGCCCGCCGCCACCTGGCAGCCCGGCCGCGCCCAGCCTTCTTACGATAAGCAGTTCGTGCGCGATTGGCTAGAGACCCAGCCGTGGAACAAGACCGCGCCGGGCCCGACCCTGCCGGCCGATGTCGTGCAGAAGACGCAGGCCCTCTACGCGGAGTGCCTCGAGCGGCTGACGGCGTAAGATTATCACGAGGGCCCGAGCGATGCAGCGGGTAGGGGCAGCACCGCGTGCTGCCCTAGCTGTCTCGAGGTAGGGCTGACCACCCTTGGTCAGCCGCGGTTGAGCGAGGGCGCTCAACCCTACCCAAGACAAAGGAGGACAGCACGTGGTGCTGTCCCTACCCGCTATGCCGCGGAACCGCGGTCGACAGGCAGGGTCGGACAGGTTACTCCATCGACCATGAAGCCGACCCCGCTCCTCGCCCTCCTCCTTGCCGCCGTCGCATCCGCCGCGCCGGAAGCCAAATTCCGTCCGCAGGAGATCGGCCAGATTGAGATCGGCTACGGCCTCGCGATCGCCGACGTCGATGGCGACGGCAAGAAGGACATCGTGCTGGCCGACAAGACCACGATCCAGTGGTATCAGAATCCCACGTGGAAGAGGCACGTCATCGCCGAGAACCTGACGAAGGAAGACAACGTCTGCGTCGCGGCCCAGGACCTCGACGGCGACGGCAAGGCCGAGATCGCCGTGGGCGCGGGCTGGAATCCCGGCGACACGGTGAAGAGTGGTGCGGTGTTCTACCTCATCCCGCCCGCCGACCGCACCCAGAAGTGGGAAGCGGTGAAGCTCCACCATGAGCCGACGGTTCATCGCATGGCTTGGGTCGAAGTGGCCACCGGCCGCTGGGACCTCGTCGTCCAGCCTCTCCACGGTGTCGGTAACAAGGCCGGGGCCGGCGTAGGTGCGAAGCTGCTCGCTTACCGCAAGCCGGCCAATCCGAAGGACGTGTGGACGACCGAGGTCGCCAACGACGTCAGCCACATCACCCATAATCTGGAGGCGGTCCGCTGGGATCGTTCCTCGCGCCAGCAGCTCCTGACCGGCTCCAAGGAAGGCATCTGGTTCAACTCTTATGCCGACGGCAAGTGGAGCCAGACGCAGCTGACCAAGGAGCCCGTCGGCGAACTCCGCGCCGGCAAGCTGGCCTCCGGGGCCATGATCGCGACCGTCGAACCCTTCCACGGCACGAAGTCCGCGGTCTACACGCGCGATGCCGCCGGCGTCTGGCAGCGCCAGCAGATCCTCGACGGCTACAAGGACGGCCATGCCGTCGCCTGCGCCGACTTCCTCGGCACTGGCAGCGACCAGGTCATGATCGGCTGGCGCGGCGCCAAGCCCGCCGACCGCGGTATCCGCCTGCTCACCCCGCTCGACGATGCCGGCAAGACCTGGCGCACGGACGTCATCTCGACCGAAGCGATCGCCGTCGAAGACTTCAAAGCCGCCGACCTGGACGGCGACGGCAAGACCGACCTCATCGTCGCCGGCCGCCACACCAAGAACCTCATGATCTTCTGGAACGCCCGCTAAGGCGTCCCGGATAGGCATGAAAAAGCCCTCGTGAGAGGGCTTTTTGCTTTCAGGAAATAGTCCGACTAGGATTTGAACCTAGACAAGGAGAATCAGAATCTCCTGTGCTACCATTACACCATCGGACTGTCCTGAGTCGTCTGACGATGGGACTCTGGGTCGGTTCGTCAAAAAGAAAG
>CANKZO010000132.1 GCA_947488485.1 Opitutia bacterium
GCGGGCTTCAGCACGGTGAGGTCAAGCGGGATGGGGAACGTCCGCAGCTCGAGGCCACCCAGGGTGAAACTCTCCTTCGCCTGCCGAGCGGACCAGCCGCTCGGGGCAAGCACGACGGCCCCCAACTTTTTCCAGATTCGGGCGCGTCGCGCAGCCTGAACCGAGGACACATCCTGCGGGTCGGAGGAAGACAGTAACGGGCATGCGCCGCAGCCGGTCTGATACTTAAGGCAGCCGAGGTTAGAATGGCAGCCGCCCGTGGCATGCGCCATGTCGACCTGCCATAAGGCCACTCGGGCGCCGAGGGCTTGAGCGATCTCGCGGACGGTCTCCGGGCGGACGAAGCCGCCGGACCAATGGACGAGGACGAGGTCCCATTTCGCCGAACGCGCAAGGGCATGTCGGATAATCGGCTCGGCCGGGAAGTTCGCTTCCGCGTCGAAATCATAGACCCCGATCGGCTTGACCCTGAAGCGCTTCACCTTGGCGATGAACCGGCCGAGCCCCCAGACCAGCTTCTGCCACGGATTGAGCAGGCCCTTCGCGGCCACCATCGGCACGTCCCGACGCTTCTGCTTCAGGACATAGGCGACGGATTCGACCCCCTGACCCAGCAGGGCCTGATGAATCCGGACGAAGCCATCGGCCGCGCCGCCGCCGGTATCCATCTTGGATAGGTGCAGTATCTTCATCCTTGGCTTCGGGGATATGGCACCCGCGACGAAGTGACGAACCAAAAGCACGAAGCCTAACGGGTTGAAAGATGCCGGGGCTTCGCAACGATGCCCGCCGATGGTCCCGCTCATCTATGTGATCAACCTCGACCGCGACGCCGAACGGATGGCCTCGATCCGTGCCAACCTCGAGGGGCTGGGCCTGCCGTTCGAACGCCTGTCCGCCGTCATGGGGAAGGACGTCCCCGAGTGGGAGAAGCTCGTCGACATGTCGGCCTACGCCTGGCGCAACCGGCTGGACACCCCGCGGGCCGGCGAAGTCGGCTGCTATCTAAGCCATCTCAAGGCCATGGAGACCTTCCTGCGGACGGACGCCCCTTGGTGCGTGATCCTCGAGGACGACGTCGAAGTCCTCCCCGCCTGCGCCGACGTGCTCCGCTCGCTCGCCGAGAAGGACGACTGGGACCTCGTGAAGCTCTTCAACTTCCACTCTGGACTGCCCGTGAAGAAGCGCGCCCTAGGATCGGCTCACCACTTGGTCGCGCATCTGACCCGCACGACGTCCTCCGCCGCGTACGTCGTCAATCGCCGCGCCGCCGAGACCTTGATGCAGTCGATGCGGCCCATCACCGAGCAGGTCGACCATGCCCTCGATCGGCCGTGGGAGACCGGCCTGCGCGTCCGCGGCATCCGCCCGATGCCCGTCGTCTTGGCGCCCGTGGCCGCGACGACGAGCACTATCGATTACCAAGGGCGCGGCAAACAAGGCCGCACACTCAGCAAGTCACTCAAACTCTTCCTCTCCCGCGCCAAGAAAGAGATTAGCCGTTTCGGGTATGGGTTGTTTGATGTGGTGAGGTGAGCGTACAGCGAACGAACAGTGCAAAGGTGCAAAGGTAGAACCAACTTCAGGTGACGGGTGACGGGCACGGGCGTCGGCAACTCAGGCGTCGGCATCTCGGCCATCAGCCGCGGGAACCCGGAGCCGGCTGCCGAAGGCTGAACGGCTGACACCCGAAGGGCTGATGCCCCGGTGCCCGTCACCTGACACCTTCAGGAAAAATGACCGCCGCATCCTATCCGGTTTCCGGTCTCCCCTTGAGCGCTGCCTCTTGCCTTCACTTTTGCACCTTTGCACAGGCCGCAGGCCGATTTGCACTTTTGCACCTTAGCCTCTTAGCCTCTGGCTAAGCATTCACCACCGAGATCACAGTCGCCACCTGCTCATCGGTCATGACGGGGCTGACAGGCAGGGAGACGACTTCGCGGTGTAGGGCTTCGGTGAGCGGCAGCTTCAGGTGACCGAGCGACTGCGCGTAGGCCTGCTGATGGTGCGGGGCGATCGGGTAATGGATGGCGGTGTTGACGCCACGGTCGAGCAGGCGCTGCTGGAAGGCGGCGCGATCAGGGACGCGGACGACGAAGAGGTGCCAGACGTGCGAATCCTCGCCGGCGCGGACGGACGGTAGGCGCACTGCCGGGTTCTTGATTTCGCGACGATAGCAAGCGGCGATCTCGCGGCGGCGGGCATTGTCGGCGTCGATGTATTTCAGCTTCACACGGAGCACCGCGGCCTGCAGTTCGTCGAGACGGTCGTTCGGGCCTTGGACGAGGTTCTTGTACTTCTCGTGCGATCCGTAGTTACGGAGCGCGCGGACCATGTCGGCCAGCTTTGCATCCTTACAAGTGAGCGCGCCAGCATCGCCGAGCGCGCCGAGGTTCTTGCCGGGGTAGAAACTGAACGCCGCGGCATCGCCCCAGGCGCCGGCCTTTACGCCTCCGATGTGGGCGCCGTGAGCCTGGGCGGCGTCCTCGAGCAGGAGCAGCCCCCGCTCGCGGCAGAGCTGCGCGATCGCCGGCATGTCAGCCATCTGGCCGTAGAGGTGGACCGCCAGGACCGCCTTCACGTCCGGCGTGAGGGCTGCCGCAAGCTTAGTCACTCCAAGGTTGCACGTATCCTCGTCGGGCTCGACAAGCACGGGGCGGAGACGGTTCTCCGTGATGGCGAGGATCGACGCGATGTAGGTATTCGCCGGGACCGCGACGCCGTCGCCGTCCTTGAGCAGACCGAGTTCCTTCCAGCCGCGGAGGGCGAGAATGAGCGCCGAGAGGCCGTCGGAGGTGCCGACGCAGTAGGGCGAGCCGACCCAGGCGGCAAACTCGGACTCGAAGGCCTTTACCTCTTCGCCGAGGACATACCAACCCGAGTCGATGACGCGGGCCGCAGCGGCCTTCAGCTCAGCCGCATGCCGGGCGTTGATGGCCTTAAGGTCTAGGAACGGGACGTTCATCGGAAATCTCTGTTCTGGGTGAATTTCAGGAGCCGCGCGCGGGCTTGGCGATAATCTTCCACACCATACTCATAAAAACGGTCCAAGGAGTCTTCTCGCACCAATTTGGCCCCCATCTTCTCGTGGAACTTCCAGACGCTCAGGTTGGCCTGCCGCACGTCAAAGTGCGCGCGCGTGAAGCCGAGGGCGCAGAAGGCCAGATCATAGGCCATGATGGCGGACTGGTAAGCGGTCGCCGCTGGTGCGCCCGGGCGGATGATCCAGCTGCCCCAGCAAAATGAATCTCGTTCGGGAAGGTAGTCGTAGAGCCGCAACGAGCCCTGCGCCTCGCCAGCGACCTCAATGATGAAATAAGCCTCCAAGCCAGCGGCGCATCGATCAGCATAGCTGCGCATCCAAGCGATCTGAGCGTCTAGATGAGCGCTTGTCGCTGAGATATTCTGGTTGCGCGAAGGGTCCAGTCGGAGGCCAAGCAGGAAGGTGGCGTCGGCTTCTGTCGCCAGCCGAAGCCGGGTGACGTCACCCAGCCGGTCAGCCAAGAAGGACGCCGTGGCGGAGCCGTGTCTCTCAGCCGGCAACATGTCGGATGAAGGCCTCGCGGTCGCGGATATAGTCGGCCTCGTCGTATTCTGCATCGGCGAAGACCATCAGCACGCAACCAGGAGAGAAGTCATGCATCTCACGCCAGAGACCCGGGCCGATGAGCAGCCCTTTGGCGGAAGAGTCGAGCACCACGCTCTCTTCGCGGTGGCCATCGAAAAGGCTCAGGCGGACGGAGCCGGCGACGCAGACGCAAAGTTGGCGGAGTTGCTTGTGCGCATGGAAGCCGCGGCTAACTCCCGGTTTCGTGCCATGGATCCAGTAGACGCGGCGAACGGCGAACGGCAGCGCCCCGCCGAGCTCGGCGACGGACAAGGCACCGCGGGCGTCGCCACGCTGCGGGATATCAACGAGCTGGACGAGGGGGACGCTCATGCGATGGGTTTGGCCGTGAGCCAGCGGGTGACGAGCGGGCGCATCGGGCGTTCGACAAGGACATGCACCAAGCAGGCCAGTATGATCGTCACCACGAAGCACAGGCCGATCGCCGGACGCAGGCCGAGACCCATGGCGTTAGCCTTGAACCATGGGATCGTCACAAGCTGGACGAGATAAAGCGCGAAGCTGGCCTCACCGAGAAACACGAAGACCGGGTGGCCGAAGATCCGCGTGGCCAGCCCCTCGGAGGCACGGGTGAAGTAGGTGAAGGCAAGGATGAGGCAGGGCAAGGCGACGATGCCGTGGGCCACCCAGGGGAATGTCTTGGCGAAGATTGCGAGATAAACCACCAGGCCGAAGATCGCCCAAGCGGCCTTACGCCCCGAGGGGGTCGTCGCGGTTTCGCGCAAGGCCAGCACGCCGGCGAAGACGCCGGCTACGAATTCCGGGAGACGGAAGATCGGCACCGAATAGTAGAAAACGGTCTGGGTGAACAAATCCATCGGCTGGATGTATTTCCCCATGATGGCGAAGAAGAACAACAGGCCGACGGCCCAGCGAATGCCGAGGGTGAGCGCCCGGTCTGACATATTGCGGGCATGGAAGAGGATCAGCGGGAAAAGCGCATAGAAGAATACCTCGACCGAGAGGGACCACGTGCCGTCGCGGCCGTGCCCGCCCATGAACATCTGCGGGAACCAAGCATTGGTGAGCGTGAGATCGGCCAGGCCGTGGGCCGCCGCCGAGCGTAGCGGCTTATCCCCAAGTTCCCCGGCGAATCCGTTGAGCAGCCAGCCGGAAACGAGCACGAAGAGGTAGACGGGGTAGATGCGAGCGAAACGGCGGACGGCGTAGCCACGAAAATCAGCCAGCGGCTCCGTGCCGACGGCGGCCTGGGCGAGGATGAAGCCCGAGAGCACGAAGAAGAACGCCAGCCCGACGGCGCCGGAGTGGAGAAACTTGTCGACCGGCGAGATCCCGAAATCGCCATGCCAGATGTGCAGGTGAAACAGGAAGACCCAGAGGGCCGCGAGGAAGCGGAGCGAGGTAAGCGCGGGGATGTGCTTGCGCATCGGTCAGCGCTTCTGGCCGACCAAGGCCTTGAGGTAGACGCCGTAACCAGACTTGGCGATGGGCTCAGCGAGCTTGAGCAGCTGGGCGTCGTCGATGTAGCCGCGGCGCCAGGCGATCTCTTCGATGCAGCCGATCTTGAAGCCCTGACGGGCCTCGACAATCTGTACGAACTGCGAGGCCTGGAGGAGCGAGTCGAAGGTGCCGGTATCGAGCCACGCGGTCCCGCGCGGAAGGACCTTCACGCTGAGCTTGCCCTGACGGAGATACTCGCGGTTGACGTCGGTGATCTCGTACTCGCCGCGGGCTGACGGCTTGAGCGCTTTGGCGATACCGACGACGGAGTTGTCGTAGAAGTACAGGCCGGGGACGGCGAAGCTGGACTTGGGCGCCTTGGGCTTCTCCTCGATGGAGATGGCCTTACCGGCGACGTCGAACTCGACCACGCCGAAGCGCTCGGGGTCGCTCACGTGGTAGGCGAAGACGGTGCCGCCCTGCGGTTGGCGGCAGGACTTGAGGAGTTCGCCGAAGCCGGCGGAGTAGAAGATGTTGTCACCGAGGACGAGACAGACGTCGTCGGAGCCGATGAACTTCTCGCCGAGCACGAAGGCCTGGGCGAGGCCGTTCGGGACGGCCTGCTCGACGTAATCGAAGCGGCAGCCGATGCGGGAGCCGTCGCCGAGCACCTCGCGGAAGCGCGGCAGGTCCTGCGGGGTGGAGATGATGAGGATCTCCCGGATGCCCGCCAGCATGAGCACGGAGAGCGGATAGTAGATCATCGGCTTGTCGTACACCGGCAGGAGCTGCTTGCTCATGACCTGAGTCAGAGGGTGCAGACGAGTGCCGGAGCCGCCGGCGAGGATGATGCCTTTCATGAGAGTCAGATTTTGCCGAGTCGCTCTAGGCGATAGGAGCCGTCGAGGATGCCCTGGATCCACGCGGGGTTGTCGAGATACCAGCGCACGGTCTTGCGGAAGCCGCTCTGGAAATCTTCCTGCGGGGCCCAGCCTAGCTCGGCGCGGGCGCGGCGCGCGTCGATGGCGTAGCGGAGGTCGTGGCCGGGACGGTCGGTGACGTAGGTGATCGCGGAGTCGTGCGGCTTGCCGTCGGCGCGCGGGCGGAATTCATCGAGCAGCGAGCAGAGCAGCTTCACGAGGTCGATGTTCCGACGCTCGTTGTCGCCGCCGATGCAGTAGGTGTGACCCGGGCGACCCTTCTCGACCGCGGCGAGCAGCGCGCGGGCATGGTCGTCGACGTACAGCCAATCGC
>CANKZO010000133.1 GCA_947488485.1 Opitutia bacterium
GTTAGCCCCCATGACGGAGGCATAAAGGCCCTGCGGAATCTCCGTCCGATAAATACGCACGGACGAAGCCGGGATGGGTCGCAAGTTCTGGTCGATGATGCCCAGCGCACTACGGACGACCGCGCCATTCACCGCGAGGTATTCGAGTTCCTTGCGCTCATCGTCCTCGGGCCGGAAGACGCCGGTATTGGCTGAGCCAATCCGACGAGCCTCGGTGACAAGATTGTCGGCCAACTGGATCGCTTCATCGGCACGGCGCGCCCGCAAGGCGGACCGAAGCTGTTCGCAGCGGGCACGCAATGCGCCGATCTCTTCATAAAAGCGTGCGAAGTTAAGGCGGGTGGCCATCGCCGCCTCCTGCGTTCGATCGGCAAAGCTGCTCTTTGGATAATCGGTAAGCAACTTAGCGAATGCATCTACCGCAGCCTGCCACGCGCGTGTCGCGGACGGCCACTCCCCTTTCTTTTCGAAAGCTTCGGCTTTGGCTCGGTGGGCCTGGATACCATTCCAAGCTTCACCGGAAAAAGCGGTTTCGCGGCGTTCGGCGAGTTTATCCGAACGACCAAACTCGGTATTCCGCACATCGCGATAGCGAGCGAGAAAATCTGTCTCGCAATCAATAGCCTGGCTAAACTTGGCGGCGGCCTCAGCAAACTTACCCGTCGCGAAGAGCGTCTCGGCTTCCGCTTCGATAGCGCGCCCCTTCTGCCAAAGCGGGGCGGATTCGAGGCGACGAAGGCGGGTGTCCAGCCGCGCGCGCCGTCCGGGCTCAGCGAGGCCGGAGAATTCCCATTTCGTCTCGATCTCCTTTTCCCAGGCGATGGCCTGGCGCAGCAGCGGAATCGCGGCTGCTTCGTCGGTCTTGGCCAACGCAAGAGCCTTTGCTTCGGCCTCATCGGAGTCGTGCCGTAGCCGCTCGCCACGGATCAGATGCAAGCGCCGGCGCAGGGACTGCTGCCGGGCATTATCCGTACCCACCGACTGGCGGGCGGTGATATACTCTTCTTGCAGGCGTAGGGCATCTTCCAGCAGGACGATATCTGCCTCCTTCAATTCAAAACGTTCCTGGCGGATTTTCTCGAAGTCGATTTCCAACTGGACTGATCGCAGCCGGAGTGCCTCTGCCGCCTCGGGTGAGATGATCAGCTCCGCTTGGCGCGTGCTCCGGCGGTCCGAAGTATAAAGGAGCAGGCTGGCAATCCCGAGCGCAAGCAGGACGAGGACAAGGAGTGCCGCCCTAATCTTGAGCCAGATTTGTCCCGGCGAAACCTTGCTCCGGCCGGCCCGCGGGTCGGGAGTGGCGACAAAGTCGTTCTTGGGGTTCGGGGGGCCTTGGGTCATATCAGAGCCGCCAACTTCATCGTCAGCGGTTTGTTTGCTTTAATAGTTCGTCACTTTGGTTCATCAAAGTCATACCTTCAATATTGGAAATGGCTCAATTCAAGCGCATCGCCGTCGTCGGCGCCGGCCTCATCGGCGGCTCAATCCTCCTCGCGGCGGCAAGGAAGGGCCTGGCTGGCTCCCTCGCCTGTTGGTCGCGCTCGGAAAAATCCCGTGCCACCCTCCAGGCTTTTGGCGTGGCCGAAGTCTTCGCGGACGCGGCAGCCTGCGTGAAGGGCGCAGACCTCGTCATCGTAACGACCCCGGTCGATACGGCCGAAGAAACCTTTCTGGCCATCGCCCCGGGCCTAAGCCCTGGCGCCGTCGTCACCGATGCGGGCAGCGTTAAGGGCACCATCCTCCTCGCGGCCCGTCTTCTCCCCGCTGCCAATCCTTTCGTCGGCGCCCATCCCATGGCCGGCGGAGAAAAAGCCGGTGCTACCCACGCCGCCGCTAACCTTTTCGAAGGGCGTGTCTGCTTCCTGACCCCGACCGGAGCCTCAGATCCGAAGGCCTTGGCCGCCGTCCGGCTCTTCTGGGAAGAGCTCGGCTCTATCCTGCACGAGACCGATGCCGCCAAGCATGACGAGATTGTCGCGGCGATTAGCCATGTCCCCCATGCCGCGGCCTCCGCGCTCATGCTCGCCGTCATGGATCAGTCGGGCTTCCGTCGCTTTGCGGCTGGCGCCGGCCTACGTGACTCGACCCGGGTCGCTGCTGGCGAAGAGAACCTCTGGGTGGGCATCATGCTCGCCAACGCCCGTCACACGGCCGCCGGCCTGCTCGCCGTCGAACGCCGCGCCGCGGAACTGCGCACCGCCATCGAGGCCAACGACGTCCCCACCCTTCGCCGCCTGCTCGCCGAGGCCCGCATCGCCCGACAGAACCTGGATCGGCCCGAATGAGTCCGACCCTTGTCATCCGCCCTTTTCAGACGCCCGCCCGCGGGGTCGCCCAAGTCCCGGGATCAAAGAGCATCACCAACCGCGCGTTAATCCTGGCTGCGCTCGCCGATGGCACCACGTACTTCACCGGAGCCCTCTTTAGTCGCGATACGCGCATCCTCATCGCCGCCCTACAGTCGCTGGGCTTCGAAGTCTCTGCGGACGAAAGCGCATGCACGATCCGGATCACCGGCCTCGGCGGTCGCATCCCGAACGCCCGCGCTAAGATTCATGTCGGTAATGCCGGTACGGCCGCTCGCTTCCTCACCGCCTTCCTCGCCCTCGCCCCGGATGGCTGCTATGAACTCGATGGCGACGAAGCCATGCGCGCGCGCCCCATGCACGGCCTGCTCGATGCACTGACCTCCAGCGGTTGCCGCGCGCTGCAGCCTGATGGTACGCCCGCCAGTGGCTTCCCTTTCACCCTCCACACCACCGGTAAGCTGGGCCGACTCGAAGTCGACGCCTCGGCCTCTTCGCAACTGCTCTCCGCCCTGCTGATGGTGCTGCCTCTTTCCGCCGGGGCATCGGTGAGCATGAAGGGCTCCACGGTCTCCGAACCGTTTGTCGAGATGACCGCCCGCATGTGCGGCCAGTTCGGACGTCCGCTCGAACGTCTCGCCGATGGTAGCTGGACGTGTCCGACTGCCGGCGCGTATGTCGCCCAGCCGACTTACGCCATCGAGCCTGACGCCACCGCCGCGAGCTACTTCATCGCATTGCCTGCAGTGACGGGCTATCGGGCTTCCGTTCGCATCGAAGGCTACGCCAGCGGAGGGCTCCAGGGTGACACCGCCTTCGCCAAGGTCGCCACCGCGTGTGGTGCGACACTTAAGCCGGCGAACGGCACGCTTATCGCCGAATCTTGGTCCGCCATCCGTGGGGGCGCTTTCGATTTCAACGCCTTCTCCGATACGTTCCTCACCCTCGCGACCATCGCCACGCTGGCGGACAGTCCGGTCAAAATCAGCGGCATCGCCCATACGCGCAAACAGGAGACCGATCGCGTCCTCGCGATGGCCACGGAGCTCGAGCGTCTCGGAATCAAGGTCGCCCCCACCGCGGCGGAGTTGCGCGCGGATGATTCTCTTTCTTCGCTGACGGTCTTCCCCAGCAAGGCTGCGCTCCGCCGCGTCGCGGCCGATGGCCCCATCACCATCCACGCCTACGAGGATCATCGCATGGCGATGAGTTTCGGGGTACTCGGCAGCTTCGACCTCTTCGGGGACGGGCGTCCGTGGATTGCCATCGAAGACCCCGCCTGCACCGCCAAGACCTTCCCACATTTCTTCCAAGCGCTGGAATCCCTCCGCACTAACTTTGTTCGTGTGTCCGTGGACGGTGGCGCCGCCTCCGGCAAATCGAGCACCAGCCGTCGCCTCGCACAAAGGCATGGCCTACTGCACGTCGACACCGGCGCACATTATCGCAGCCTCACTCGGGCTCTGCTACTCGCTGGTGCCGCCGCTGATGATCAGGCCTCGGTGAAGGCCGCCCTCAGCAAACTTCGCATCGGCTCATCCATCATCGCCCGCCAGGGCGCCCGCTCATCCGCGCTCACCCTTGACGGGATTCTCCCTGACGACGCTGACCTGCGCACGCCGGAGGTTAACGCCGCCGTCTCAAAGATTGCCGCTCTCCCTGCCGTCCGCACCTTCCTCCTCGAGTACCAACGTTCGCAGGTGAAGTTAGCCAGCGATCAGGGCTTCGCCGGCGTAGTGATGGAAGGCCGCGACATCGGTTCCGTGGTCCTTCCCGACGCCGAAGTCCGTATCTTCCTTGAAGCTGATCCCGATGCACGTGCGCAGCGGCGAGCCGCTGAAGGCCAGTCTGACCAAGTCACCCAGCGAGACCACCTCGACGCTACGCGCAAGACCGCCCCGTTAATCTGCCCGACCGGAGCTCACCGACTCGATAACACGCATAAGGCACTCGATGAAGTCGTCGCCGAAATCGGCGAGTTCATCAAGGTCGCGGCCCTGCCCCGATGATTCTCGATTCGAAGAACCTGATCTACAAAGCCGTCTACCATGGCGCGCGATCATTCATGGAAGTCTTTTCCACCCTGGAGGTCGAAGGCTGGGAGAACGTTCCTAATGGCGCCTGTCTCTTTGCTTCCAACCACCAGAGTATGCTCGACCCGCCCTTAATCGGTTCGAGTCTTCCCCGTGAGATTTCGTTCATCGCGCGACGCACGCTTTTCGATAACCCGCTCTTCGGCTTTGTGATCCAGGCCTGCCATTCTATTCCCGTCGACCGCGGAGAAGCGGATATCGGTGCCATTCGGTCTGCCTTGGCCGCTCTGAAGGCTGGTGAAGGCCTCCTGATCTTCCCTGAGGGTACCCGCAGCCAAGACGGCATCATCGCTGCTCCTAAGGCTGGTGCCGGGCTACTGGCCTGCCGTTCCGGCGTTCCGGTTGTTCCGATCCATATCCGCGGTGCCCGGGATATGCTACCGCGCGGTGCCAACTTCCCGCTCGGCTCAGCACGTATCCGCGTCCGTTTCGGCCAGGCAATGCAGCCCGCAGAATACGATCCCGGCAACGACCACGCTGATCGATCCATCGAAGCATCCCGTCGCATCCTGGAGCGAATCAAGTCGCTTCCAGACTGCGATGACCTTGGTCTCTGACCGTTACTAAGTTTACGAGATGCGCTGAGGCATCACGACGCAGAGGAAGTCATCCTTTAATCCGCGGATGACGCCAGGGGACATCTCGTCCTTGAATTCGAAATCAATTTCATCCTCGGTGAGGGCCTTGAGCGGGTCAGTGATGTACTGCGGATTGAAAGCGATGTTCACGTCCGGGCCTTCGTACTTCACGGCGATGGGTTCATGCGCTTCGCCGCTTTCGGACTTCGCGGAGATTTCAAGATTCTGGGTCTTCTTCGAGACACTCATGCGAATCGTGTTGTTGCGATCGTCGGTCATGAGTGCTGCGCGGTTAACGCTCTCGAGGAGCTTCTCGCGTTCGAGGCGGACCTTGGAGCCAGCTTCCTTCGGAATGACCTGGCGGTAGTTCGGGTAGTTGCCTTCGACGACCTTGGAGACGAGCTGGATGCGGTCTACGAGGCCTTCTTCGTTCTTCGGGATGTCGATGGTGAAACCGACCTGGCGTTCGTTGTGCGAGACGTGGGCTTCGCCGCCAGACTTGAGCAGGCGCATCAGTTCGATGATGGTGCGAGCAGGCAGGATGAGGGCGAGAGTCTTGTCGGAGCCGGCGATCTTACGTTCGCATTTTGCGAGACGGCGTCCATCGGTGGCGACGACGGTTAACTTGCCTTCAGCGAATTCAAAAAAGACCCCATTGAGGATGTAGCGATTCTCGTCGGAGGACTGAGCGTAGCTGACTTTGCGGAGCATGTCGCCGAGGTCATCCTGGTTGATCGAGATTGTTGGCTGTCCGGTGAAATTGGAAATTGGCGGGAACTGGTCAGCAGGGAGGCCGGCGATTTGGAAAACGGAACTGCCGGAAGTGATTTTCACCCGGTCTTTTCCGGTGAGTTCTACAATCGTATCGCTGCTCGAAAGGGCGCGGATGATGGGGACCAGTTTCTTGACCGGCAGGGTGATACGCCCTGGCGAAGAGACGGAAGCCTTGATGCGGCAGCAGATGCCGAGATCTAGGTTGGTAGTGGTCAGGGTGATGGTATCGCCTTCGGCTTCGATGAGCACGTTTTGGAGAATTGGCATCGTCGCGCGGTTACCCACGACGTTGGTGACGCTGGAGAGGCCGTTGAAAAAGTGATTCCGGTTAACCTTGAACTTCATGATGACCGAAGAATTGAGCACAGGCAGGGGGTGAGGCAACCCCTCATTGCCCACATACCGGGACTCTCTGTATCTAGTTACTCTTCATTTATAAATACCAGTAGCATCAGTAGGTGTCGGAATCCCGTGTACAGTTCCGCAAGCC
>CANKZO010000134.1 GCA_947488485.1 Opitutia bacterium
GTGCACGGGGCGTCGATCGGGACGGCCGGGGCTTTGTCGTTCGGGACGACGAGCTGGTTGGCCAGGAGATACTGTTCCACTTCGGCGCCGGAGATGTCGGGCAGCATGACGCCGTCGATCTCGACGCAAGGGGAGAGGCGCTGACCGGACTTCTCGACCATCTCGGCGTAGTTCGCCGGGTTGTTGATGATGTCCACGTCGACGTAGTTCAGGGCGTATTTCGCCATGATGGCGCGCACGCCGTTGCTCCAGCCGCAGCTGGGTTTGAGGTAACAACGGATATCCATGCCCCCACCAATGGCGGCGTTCCCCGAGGAATCAAGCCCGGCGGGTCTTTCGGCCGCCGTTTTCGCCGCCGGCCGGGGCCGGTTCATACCAATAACCGATGCCGTGGATCGTCCGGAGGCTGTCCAGCTTGCGCCCGTGGTCTTCGAAGGCGTCGCGGATCTTGGCGACGTATTGGTCCAGCGAACGGCTGCGGATGTCGGCGTGCACGCCCCAGACGGCGTGGATCAGGCTGTGCCGGCTGATGATGACGCCGGGGTTGGCGTGCAGATGGTAGAGGATGCCGAGCTCCTTGCGGCCGAGCTTGTGCTTCTTGCCGCTGGCGAAGATGAGTTCGAGCCGCTCGGGATGGACTTCCGCGCCGTTGAAGCGGAACACGTCGGTCCCGAGCGCGGCGTTGACGGTGAGCCGGCTGTCGCCCGCGGTCTCGCTGCGTCGCAGCACGGCGTGGATGCGCGCGATGAGTTCCGCCGGATGGTGCGGCTTGCCGACGAAATCGTCCGCGCCCGCTTCGAGGGCCTGCGCCACGTGCTCGCCGTCGCGCAGGGCGGAGAGGAAGATCACCGCCGGCGAATGCGCGAGGCGGCGGATCTTGTCCAACACCGCGAGTCCGTCGAGGTCCGGCAGGTTCGGGTCGAGCAGGACCAGGTGCACATACGACTCACCGACGAACTTGAGCGCGGTGGCGCCTTTGTGGAAGACTTGGGTGGAGAGGCCGGCGTTCAGGAGTTGATCGGCGAGCGCGGCGGCGAGGCTACGATCGTCTTCAATGATGACCACCAACGGCTTCTGCTTGGGACTCATGCAGAATCTTGGGAAAGGGGGTAAGACTAAGGGGGTAATGACATATGTAAAAAACCCGTCGAGATTGCCAAGCCCCATTCCTCGCCCATGGTCGGAGGGAGATGACCGAACCCGACGAGCCTTCCGCCGCCCGCAAATGGGCCATCCGTGTCTTTCTGATCCTGTTCATCGCCTCCGCGGCCTGGATGGCGTGGTTCGGCGTCCAGCAGCAGCGCCTGCATGGGGCTAAGACCGACGGCCAGCCGAAGAATCCTTACGAGGATCGCAGTCTTTTCGGGCGCTAAGCCCAGGCCCGCCGGCCCTGTTTCTAAAAACTTGACCAGAGGGACTTCGTTCCTAAGTTCTTCGCTTCCACCGACCGCCTCCTTCGTCTAGCCCGGTCCAGGACACCTCGTTTTCACTGAGGTAACTGGGGTTCGAATCCCCAAGGGGGCGCCAGGTGGAAGCTTTTCAGATCCGTTCTTTCCGCCAGGGGAGGGCGGATCGCTATTTCCGGTTTATTCACATTGCCCCTTGCCTAGGTTCAAAAATTATTGAAACTTCAGGAAGCCCCCGACCGCAGGGCCTAAACCTGATGAAGCCCCCTTCAGAAAAGTCCGCCAGCCGACGCCCGAGCCGCCCCTCTTATGAGCCGCTACAGCCCCATGAGATCGAGCTCGCTGATTTCTTCGTCCGGATGGCCGGCATCCTGGGCGTCCCGCGCTCGGTCGCGGAAATCTACGCCTTGCTCTATATTTCCTCGGGTCCGGTCGATTTCGACCAGATTCAGGGTCGTCTCGGCATTAGCAAAGGCTCTGTCAGTCAAGGACTTAAGTTCCTTCGCGACCACGAGATGATCCTCTCGGTCAAGGAAGCCGGCTCTCGTCGCGAGCGCTGGCAGCCGACGCCGTCCCTCGCGGCTTCCCTGGTCGCGCTTCTCCGGAGCCAAGTGCTCCCCGCCCTCGAGCAAGCCCAACCGGGCCTGCAGCGCGTCCTCGCCGATGCCCAGACCCGCGGCTCCCAGCCCGAAGTCATCGAGCGCCTCAGCCGCCTCAATCGTTGGAACAGCCGAGCCCTCGAGCTCGCGCCTCTCCTGCTCCCGCCCCCGGGGGCCTGACCCTTTCTGCCGGCTCGGCCGGTGACAGTCCTTCCTTCCCGTACGTGCCTGCGAAATTCGCCTCCACGTGCGGTAGCCTGCCCAAACACCGCAATCAAAGGGAAACCGGAGACCGGAAAGTTAGAAGTAACCCCAGCCAATATCCCGGTCCCCCTTTGATCTTCTGAATCTCCCCATGCGTATCGCCATCACTTCCGGCTACTTCGATCCGATGCACCGCGGTCACCTCGAGCTGCTGGAACTCTCCCGCGCCCAAGGCGATGTGCTCTGGGTCATCGTGAACACCGACGCGCAGGCGGCCCTCAAGAAGGGCAAGGCCTTCATCGACCAAGATACGCGTCTCGCGGTGACTTCCGCCCTCCGGGTCGTCGACCGCGCGGTCCTGTCGATCGACACCGATGGTTCGGTCTGCGCCACGCTCGACTGGCTGATCGGCGAAGCCAAGGCCCAGGGCCATGAGGCCGTCTTCTGCAAGGGCGGCGACCGCAACGCCGGCAATATCCCGGAGATGACCGTGCTCACCAAGCATGGCGCGAAACTCATCGACGGACTCGGCGCCAAGATCGACAGCAGCTCCCGCATCATCGCCGGGGCGAAAAAGCCTTCCGCCTGAACCGAACCCCCTTTACCAAACCACACATGAAAAAGCGCGCGCTCATCACCGGCATCACGGGCCAGGACGGCTCCTATCTCGCCGAATTCCTCCTCAGCAAGGGCTATGAGGTGCACGGCGTCATCCGCCGTTCCTCCTCCTTCAACACGGGCCGCATCGAGCACCTCTACATGGAGGATCTCGTCCGCGACATCCATACGAAGAAGATCCAGCTTCACTACGGCGACCTCGGCGACGCGACCGGCCTCATCCGCCTCATCGGTGACGTCCAGCCGGACGAGATCTATAACCTCGGCGCGATGTCGCACGTGAAGGTCTCGTTCGATATCCCGGAATACACCGCCGACACCGACGGCCTCGGCACGCTCCGCCTCCTCGAGGCCATCCGCATCCTGAAGATGGAGAAGAAGGTCCGTATCTACCAGGCCTCGACCTCCGAGCTCTACGGCAAGGTCGTCGAAGTGCCGCAGTCTGAGACGACGCCCTTCTACCCGCGCAGTCCGTATGGCGCCGCCAAGATCTACGCCTACTGGATCACCCGCAATTACCGCGAGGCCTACGGCATCTTCGCCTCCAACGGCATTCTCTTCAACCACGAGTCCGAGCGCCGCGGCGAGACGTTCGTCACCCGCAAGATCTCCCTCGGAGTCGCCAACATCGTGCACGGCCGTCAGGACTGTCTCTTCCTCGGCAACCTCTCCGCGCAGCGCGACTGGGGTTACGCCCCCGACTTCGTCCAGTGCATGTGGCTCATCCTGCAGCACAAGCAGCCGGACGACTTCGTCATCGCGACGGGCAAGATGTATACGGTCCGCGAATTCTGCACCCACGCCTTCCGCCGCGCCGGCATCGAACTCGACTGGCAAGGCACGGGCGCGGCAGAGAAGGGCGTCGACCGCAAGACGGGCAAGACGCTCGTCGCCGTCGACCCGCGCTACTTCCGCCCGACCGAGGTCGAGCAGCTCCTCGGCAATCCGGCCAAGGCCGTCCGTGAGCTCGGTTGGAATCCGCAGCAGACCTCCTTCGAGCAGCTGGTGCAGAAGATGGTCGACCATGACCTGAAGGCCGCCGCCCACGCCCATCGCTGATGGACCGCGCCGCGAAGATCTACGTCGCCGGGCACCGCGGGATGGTCGGCTCGGCCATCGTCCGCGCGCTCCGCGCCGCCGGCCACACGTCCGTGCTCACGCGCACGTCCGCCGAACTCGACCTGCGCGACGGCGCCGCGACCCGCGCGTTCCTCGCCGCGGAGCAGCCGGCTTACGTCGTCATGGCCGCCGCGCGCGTCGGCGGTATCAAGGCCAACTCGTCCCAGCCCTACGACTTCCTTTACGACAACCTCGTCATGGCGGCCAACGTCATCGAGGGCGCCCGCCTAGCGGGCGTGCGCAAGCTGCTCTTCCTGGGTTCGAGCTGCATCTACCCGAAGCTCGCGGCGCAGCCCATCCGCGAAGACTCCCTGCTGACGGGCCCGCTCGAGGTCACGAACGAAGCCTATGCGGTCGCCAAGATCGCGGGCATCAAGCTCTGCGACCACGCGCGCGCCCAGCATGGCTGCGACTTCATCAGCGCGATGCCCTGCAATCTCTACGGCACGGGCGACAACTTCTCCCTCGAGAACTCCCACGTGCTCCCGGCGATGATCCGCAAGATGCATGAGGCGAAGCTCCGCGGCGACGCGTCGCTCAAACTCTGGGGCACGGGTACGCCGCTCCGCGAATTCCTGCACGCCGACGATCTCGCCGAGGCGTGCCTGATGCTCCTCGATCGTTATTCTCAGCCCGGGCACATCAATGTCGGTTCCGGCGAAGAGCTCACCATCCGCGACCTCGCCGGCCTCGTCGCCCAGGCCGTCGGTTTCACCGGCCGCCTTGAATTCGACCCGTCGATGCCCGACGGCACGCCGCGCAAGCTCATGGACGTCTCGCGCATCCGCGCCCTCGGTTGGAAGCACCGCATCACCATGGCCGACGGCATCCGCGACGCCTACGCCTGGTATCTCGCTAACGCCGCTGAAGCGCGGAAGTAAGCCCATAGAGGCCCTGAGGCCCTGAGGCTCGGTTGACCAGAGCGTTACAACGTTAGTTGACCCGTTGATCGGTTGGCCGGTTGGCCAGAACAAGACAGCCAAGGGGAGACCGGAAACCGGAAAGGTTGCTTCGGTCATATGTCCCCAGCCAATCATCCGGTCTCCGGTTCCCCTTTGAGTGATTGCCGCTCCCTCCGGCCAACTGGCTAACCTGCCAGCTAGTTTGTCTCTATCTCTAAGCCTCCGAGCCTCTGGTCAACTGAGCCTCTCGTTCGCACCTCCCCGTGTCCCCGTGCCCACGTGTCCCCTTGTCCCCTAATCTAAAAATGCCCTCCGTCACTCTCTGCATCCCCGCCCGCATCGCTTCCACGCGCTTGCCCCGCAAGGTCCTGCTCGATCTCGGCGGCAAGCCCGTCGTCCAGCATGTCTGGGAACGCGCCAAGCAGGTCCGTCAGGCCGACCGTGTCGTCCTCCTCACGGATTCCGAAGAAGTCGCCGGCATCGCCCGCGGTTTCGGCGCCGAGGTCCTGATGACCGATCCGGCCTGTCCTTCGGGCACCGCCCGCATGGCCAGCGTCATCGAGCACCTCCCCGGAGATTTCTTCCTCAACGTCCAGGGCGACGAGCCGTTCATCCAGCCTGATCTTCTCGACGGCCTGATCACGCGCTGGAAAGAGACCAAGTGCCCGCTGGTCACCGCGGTCTCGAAGATCCATGCGACCGAACGCCTGCTGGCGACAAGCGTGGTGAAGGTCGTGCGCGCCGAGAATGGCGAGGCCATCTACTTCTCGCGCAGCCCGATCCCGCATCTCCGCGGCGTCGATCCCACGGAATGGGTCACACGCCGTGACTACTGGGTCCACATCGGCGTCTATGGCTACGACCGCGCCACGCTCGCCGGCTACGCCCAGCTCAAGCCGACCGAGCTCGAAGCCGTCGAATCCCTCGAGCAGCTCCGCTTCCTCGCCCACGGCCTCACCTTCCAGACCGTCGTCACCGATTATCACCCCGTCGCCATCGATACCCCTGAGGATCTCGAAGCCGCGCGGAGGATGATGTGACTTCGAAAACATAGTTTCAGGTGGCAGGTGGCAGCCCCGGGACTCAGGTGGCAGGATAACTTTCACTCAAAGGGAGACCGGAAACCGGAAAGTTTGCTTCGGGCATTAGTAATAACCTCAGCCAATCATCCGGTCCCCCTTGGGTGTAGTCTTTCTCCCGCCACCCGCCACCTGAGGCCGCCACCCGCCACCTGAAACAGAAGTTACTACCCCTATCCCTACCCCCACCCCTTATTCTTTACCTCCCATGTCCACTCCCCTCCATTCCGCCCGCGCTCTCCTTCAGGCCGAAGCCTCCGCGCTCGCCGAACTCGCCACGCGTCTCGACGGCGCGTTCACGCAGACG
>CANKZO010000135.1 GCA_947488485.1 Opitutia bacterium
GCGCCCACGGTAACCCGATCCTCAAGACCCCGAACCTGGACAAGCTCCGCGGCGAGAGCGTCCGTTTCGTCGATTTCCAGGTCTCGCCGACCTGCGCTCCTACGCGCAGCGCTCTGCTGACCGGACGCCATGAGTTCAAGAACGGCGTCACCCACACCATCCTGGAACGTGAGCGGATGGCTCTGGGAGCCGCCACGCTGACCGAGCAGTTGCAGAAGGCCGGTTATCGCACCGGCATCTTCGGGAAGTGGCACCTCGGCGACGAAGCCGAGTATCAGCCGAACAAGCGCGGCTTTGATGAAGTCTTCATCCATGGCGCCGGCGGCATCGGCCAGAGCTATCCAGGCAGCTGCGGCGACGTCCCGGGAAATTCCTATTATGGTCCGACCATCCTTCATAACGGCAAGTTCGTGAAGACTGCTGGCTATTGCACCGATGAGTTCTTCACCCAGGCCACGAAGTGGATCGAAGGCGAAGCCGCGGCCAAGCGTCCGTTCTACGCCTACATCGCGACCAACGCGCCGCACGGACCTTATCACGCCCGCCCCGAGGATGCGGCGCTTTATGAAGGAAAGGGACTCGGTAAGGACACCGAGAACTTCTTCGGCATGCTGCACAACATCGACCAGAACGTCGGTAAGATCCTAGCGAAGCTCGAGGCCTTGGGCGTGGCGAAGGACACCTTGGTCGTCTTCATGAACGACAATGGCGGCACCGCCGGCGTGAAGGTCTTCAACGCCGGCATGCGCGCCCAGAAAGGCACGCCTTACATGGGTGGTATCCGGGCTATCTCTTTCTGGCGTCTACCCGGACGCTTCCAGCCCATGGACGTCAAGGCCCTCTCGGCGCACGTTGACTTCGCCCCGACGCTTCTCGAGCTGACCGGTGTCACGGCCTCCGCGACCATGCAGGCTCAGATGGAAGGCCGAAGCCTGATGCCCTTGCTGACGGCTAAGCCGGGGCAGGACATCGCGTGGGCGGACCGGACCCTCATCACGCATGTCGGTCGCTGGGGTAACATGCTCAAAGGCGTGGACCCTGAGGTCGGCAGATACGCCCAGACCAGCGTCCGGACCGCCCGCTGGCATCTCGTCTCCGCTGCCAACGTGGGCAATGCCGCCAAGGGCAAGGGCAAGACCGCTAAGAAAGCCGCCCCTGAGGGCGCTCCGGTCGCCGCCAAGCCTAACTGGCAGCTCTTCGATCTCTCCGCCGACTATGGTGAGACCACCGACGTCGCCTCCCAGCATCCAGAAGTCGTCGCCGATCTCATCGCCAAGCATGATGCCTGGTGGAAAGAGTGCCGGCCGCTCATGGTCAACGAGAACGTCGCTGGCCCGGCCGAGAACCCCTTCAAGGTCCTCTACCGCGAGCAGCAGGGGAAGTAGGCCGGCGAGTATGGAGTATCGAGTATGGAGTATAGGCGAGGAGGCCTATGCTACATAACCGTGTACACGAGGGCCCGAGGGCCTGAGGGTTAGGCGAGGAGCTTCTTGACCACCTCGCCGTGGATGTCGGTGAGGCGGAAGTCTCGGCCTTGGTGACGGTAGGTCAGGCGGGTGTGCTCGACGCCCATCAGGTGCAGGATCGTGGCGTTGAGGTCGTGCACGTGGACGCCGTCCTTGACGATATTGTAGCTGAAGTCGTCGGTCTCGCCGTAGGTCGAGCCTTTGTTCACGCCGGCGCCGGCCATTAGGACAGTGAAGCAGCGCGGGTGGTGGTCGCGACCGTAGTTCGTCTCCGAGAGAGTGCCCTGCGAGTAGGTCGTACGACCGAATTCGCCGCCCCAGACGATCAACGTATCGTCGAGCAGGCCGCGCTGCTTGAGGTCGGTGAGCAGGCCGGCCGTGGCTTGGTCGGTGTCATTGCACTGTCCCTTGATGGCCTTCGGGAGGCCGCCGTGGTGGTCCCAGCCCATGTGGAAGAGCTGGATGAAGCGGACGTCGCGTTCGCAAAGGCGACGGGCCAGGAGACAGTTCGAGGCGTAGGAGCCCGGGCGCTTCACGTCAGGACCGTAGAGATCGAGCACATGCTGCGGTTCCTTCGAGAGATCGAGCAGGTCGGGCACGCTCGTCTGCATGCGGAAGGCCATCTCGTATTGGGAGATGCGGGTCTGGATCTCCGGGTCGCCCAGCACGCCGTGGCGCTGGTTGTTGAGTGCGGCGAGTTCGTCGAGCTGTTCGCGGCGGACTTCGCGCGGGATGCCCTCGGGGTCTTTCAGGTAGAGCACGCGCTCGCCCTTATTGCGGAGCTTCACCCCTTGGAGTTTGGAGGGCAGGAAGCCCGCGCCCCAGAGGCGGTCATAGAGCGGTTGGTCGTCGGGACGACCGCTACCGAAGGACGTCATCACCACGTAGGCGGGGAGGTCGGCGTTCTCGCTGCCGAGGCCGTAGGCGGACCAGGAACCGATGCTCGGACGGCCGGCAAGCTGGCTGCCCGTCTGCATGAACGTGATCGCCGGGTCATGGTTGATGGCTTCCGTGTGCATGGCGCGGACCACGCACCACTCGTCGGATTTCGAAGCGATGTGCGGCATCAGTTCGCTGAACCAGTTGCCCGACTGACCGTGCTGCTTGAACTTGAAGATCGAGGGGGCGACCGGGAAGTTCTTCTGCCCGGACGTCATCGTCGTCAGGCGCTGACCCTTGCGGATCGATTCCGGGAGATCCTTGCCGCGCATCGCTTCGAGCTGCGGCTTCGGGTCGAAGAGTTCCATCTGCGACGGCGCGCCGGACTGGAAGAGGTAGATGATACGCTTCGCCTTCGGATTGAAGTTGGGGAAGCCCAGGCCCGGGTTGGCGGCGAAGGCGGGCGTGCCCATGATCGAACCTAGGGCAGCTAGGCCGATGCCGCCGGCGGACCCCTTGATGAAGGTTCGACGGGACAGGGCCATCTTCGTGGCCTGGTCGAGTCCGTGGAATTGACGGTCGTTGCAGTTCATTCGCGGGTGACGGTTTCGTCGAGGTTGAGGAGGGTGTTGGCCGTGACTGTCCAGGCAGCCATCTGGGCCTTGTCGAGGTCAGCGGGGAGAGGGCTCAGGCCTTGGCCGAGGAGTTTCGGCGCGAGGGTCGCGTCGGCGGCGTAGGTCGCCAGGCGCTTATCCACGCCCTTACGCAGGACCGAGAGTTCGGCTGGGGTGCCGTCGCGGCGGACCACCTTGCGGAACATCCAGGCCAGGCGGGCGTCGGCGTCGCCGGGCTGGCGGAGCGTCTGCTCGGCGAGCTTGCGGGCGGCTTCGACGAAGGTCGTCTCGTTGAGGAGCGACAGAGCCTGCATCGGCGTGTTGGAGCGTGAGCGCTTAACCGTGCAGACCTCGCGGCCGGAGGCGTCGAAGAGCAGCATCGAGGGCGGGGCGGCGGTGCGCTTCCAGATCGTGTAGAGCGAACGGCGCCAGAGGCCATCGCCCATGTCTGACTTGTAGTTGCGCATGTCTCCATAGACGCTGGTCTCGTCCCAGACCGCTTCGGGCATGTAGGGCTTCACGCTCGGGCCGCCTTGCTTGTCCACGAGCAGGCCGGAGATCCAGAGAGCCTGGTCGCGGATGACTTCGGCCGGGAGGCGGAAGCGCGGGCCTCGGGCGAGCAGACGGTTGTCGGGGTCTTTCTCGAGCATCTCCGGCGTCACCGCCGCGCTGCGCTGATAGGCTGCGCTGGACATGATCAGCTTATACATCGCCTTCATGTCCCACTTGCGGTCGACGAATTCCACGGCGAGCCAGTCGAGCAGCGCGGGGTTGCTCGGCCATTCGGCTTGCGAGCCGAAGTTCTCGGACGTCTTCACCAGTCCGATGCCAAAGAAACGTTCCCACGCGCGGTTGACCCAGATGCGTCCGGTGAGCGGATGCTTGCCGTCGATGAGCCAGCGGGCGAACCCCAGGCGGTTATTCGGTTCGCCGGCGGGCATCGGCGGCAGGGCGCGGAAGAGAGCGCGTTCGACCTTCGGGCCGATCTTATCGTATTCGCCGCGCAGGAGCACGAAGGCGTCGCGGGGCTTAGGCAGTTCTTTCATCACCATCACCGAGACCGGCTCGGCGAGGGCGGCGTCGTGCGCCAACTTGGCCGCGGCGACCTTGGCGACCGCCTGGGCGCGAGGATGTTCAGGGCTGTCGGCGAAGAGTTTCGCCAGCGACTTACGGTCGGCCGCCGTCAGCTGTTCCGTCGGCTTGGCGAGGAGGCGGCGGGCGGCTTCGGCGGCCGGGTCGGTCTTGATCGAAAGCAACTTGGCGTCGACGGACGAAGTGTTGAGCCGGAATCGCCCGATGCTATGATCGGAGAACGCCTCGTGCCGCATGACCACGATGAGTTTGGCGCCGGTGGGGATCGGTGTCGGCGAGACTGTGAAGATGGCCTTGCGCGGGACACGGTTCTTGGCCTCGTTGCCGGCGATGGCCCAGCCCGCCTTGTCGCTGGAGGCTTTCTTCGCCTTGCCCTTGGTCATCGGAGCAGGGGCGAGTTTGGTGATCGTCCAGCCATCTTGGTCGAAGTCGGCCTCGGCTTTGATCAGCGGGATATTGGTCGTCTTGCCATCGGCCGTCTTGAGGCGGACCTCGAAAGCGCTGAGCACGAAATTCCCATTGAAGGCGCGGCCGAGGCTTTTGTTTGGCAGGGAGTCGTCGGGCAGGGTCTCGAGGCGTACCGCGGTCAGCATGGAACCCGTCGGACTCGCTTCGATCACGTAGGTCTCCTTGGCGGCCGTCCCGCCGGATACCAGCCAGGAACCGTCGTCGAGGCGTTTGAATTCGGCGTTCTCCTTGGCCGAGACTTTCTCGTCGGTCAGCGATTCCCAGGCCACGCCAACCTTGGAAAGCGCGGCGCGCTGTTTGGCTAGCCAAGCCGCGTAGGCTTCTGGCTGGTCGTTCGGGATGGCCTTCAGTGCTTGTTCGGAGGACGCCAAAGAGGAGGAGGCTTCGTCGATCTTCTGCTGTTGATCTTTGGTCGGCAGGGATAGCACCGGAGGTGTATTGCCTCCTCGCTTCGTGCCGCCGGCTCCGCCGAAGTCGCCGAGCACGCCCGACTCCTCGATGGAATTGAAGTAAGCGAAGAACTGGTAGAACTCCTTCTGCGAGATCGGGTCGTACTTATGATCGTGGCAGCGACAGCAGTTCATCGTCAGCCCCATCCAGGTCGAACCCGTGGTCTCGATGCGATCAATGACGTTTTCCGCGAACCATTCCTCGACGATACGACCTCCCTCGCCGTTGATGCGGTGGTTGCGGTGGAAGGCCGTGGCGACAATCTGGTCGCGAGTGGCGTTCGGGAGAAGGTCGCCGGCGAGCTGCTCGACCGTGAAGGCGTCGAACGGCTTGTTGTCATTGAAGGCCTTGATCACCCAATCGCGGTAGGGCCACATCGTGCGCTGCGTGTCGCTCTGGAAGCCATTGGAGTCGGCGTAGCGGGCGAAATCGAGCCACTGGGCGGCCATGTGTTCGCCGTAATGGGTCGAGGCCAGCAGTCGGTCGAGGGCCTTGGACCAGGCCTCAGGCGAGTTGTCGGCGAGGAACGCCTGTAGGTCGGCGTCGGAGGGCGGCAGGCCGGTCAAGTCGAGCGCGGCGCGGCGGAGCAAGGTGGCCTTCGGCGCCGGGCCGTTGGGGGTGAGTCCCTTGGCGGCGAGCGGAGCCGCGAGGAAAGCATCGATAGCGTTGCCTCCGGCGGGGATGGCCGGCGCGGATGGTTTCACTGGAATCTGGAAGGCCCAGTGGCCTTCATACTCGGCGCCTTCCTTGATCCAGCGTTCGACGAGGGCGATCTGGTCTTTGGTGAGCACCTTATGGAACTCCGCCGGCGGCATGTGGTCGTCCGCGTCGTCTGTGCGCAGGCGCTTCATCACTTCGCTTTTTTCAGGGTAGCCAGGCAAGATGGCCGATTCACCGGACTTGCCGCCCTTGCGCGCCGCCTCAAGCGAATCAAGACGGAGCTTACCCTTGATCTTGTTCTCGTCGGGGCCGTGACAGGCGTAACAGGTGTCCGAGAAGATCGGCCGGATGTCGCGATTGAACTGGACGCGCTCCGCAGCGAACGCCGATGACAGGAACAGGACGCCGGCGAAGGCGGGCAATAGGGAAGAAAGGCGCATGGGGCTTGCGAATATGGACAGTAAAGACTCTCGCGGGTTCATAGCAATTAGCAGTTAATAAAAAACCCCTCAATCGAGGGGTTTTGATGGAGGCCTAAAGGCACGCTTACTTCGCCGCCAGGTCCTTGAGGGAGACGTTACGGAATTCGGCCGGGT
>CANKZO010000136.1 GCA_947488485.1 Opitutia bacterium
TTTGAAGCAGCTAAGTCGTGACGCGGTCCCGACCCTACCTTGGGATGACTTATTCTGCTCCGATAATGACCTATTCCGCTCAATAGATGCGAAAGGGTTGAAGAATGGCGGGCGGTTTGGAACATCGGGGTCCCTTTCACCGTCTTCTTCCTTCACCCCATGAAAAACCACCCCATCGCCGCCTTCGTGTTCGCGCTGTTGTCCGTCATCGGACTGGCCGCGCAGAGCAAGGAGCCGGTCGCTAAGATCGTCCTGCCACCGGAACCCGTCGCGCAGGCCGTCACCCAGAAGATCGACCTGCTCGAGCTCTTCCGCAAGGGAGAGTCCGAGCTCTTCGTCAACCCCAAGCTCGATATCGCCGGCGATCCTAAGTCCGTCTTCAAGTTCGGGCCGGATGGCAACTTCGTCGTGAGCGGTGAAGGTTACGGCGCCATCACCACCCTCGGTGCCTATCGCGACTACCATCTCGTGATCGAGTTCAAGTGGGGCCAGAAGACCTGGGGTAAGCGGGAGTCCCGCTCCCGCGACAGCGGCATCCTCGTGCACTGCTTCGGGCCGCAGGGTACGGTAGGCGGCAACTGGATGGCCAGCATCGAGGCCCAGATCATCGAAGGCGGCGTGGGCGACATCCTCGTCCTCGCGCCCAAGCTCGCCGATGGTACCGTCCTCGAGACCTCGCTCAGCGCCGAAGTCGGCCTGGATCGCGATAAGGAGAAGGTGTGGACGCCCGGCGCGCCCCGCCAGACCATGAAAGGCGGCCGCCTCAACTGGTCCAAGCGCGACGCCGACTGGAAGGACGTCGTAGGCTTCCGCGGCAAAGATGACGTCGAGTCGCCCTTCGGCCAGTGGACCCGTTTCGAGGTGATCGCCAAGGGCGATACGCTCGTATATCTCGTCAATGGCGTGAAGGTGAACGAAGCCTTCGAGGTGAAGCCCAGCCAAGGGCGCCTCCAGCTGCAGACCGAGGCCGCGGAGATGCACGTCCGTCGTTATGAGCTGCACCCGATCGGCGGCTTCGCCGAGAAGTGGTCGCCGGCCAAGGCGGCCCGTTCCGACGCGCATCCCGCTTCGGACGACGTCAAGGCGCAGGCCGCGTCCGCGGCCAAGCATGGTGACACCCAGGAAATCCCTGGTTACGCCATGCGCCCCGCGAAGATCGATTTCGAGAAGGACCAGGCACGGAACGCCGCGCTGGCCTATAAACTTCCCGTGGGTTTTGAGATGATCGTCGCCGCCGCCTCTCCGATGGTGGCCAATCCCACGATGGGATGCGTCGACGATCGGGGCCGCCTTTTCGTAGGCGACTCCGTGGGCGTCAATTGGAGCACCAAGAAATTCGAAAGCGAGACGCCCGGACGCGTCGTGATGCTCGAGGACCGCGACGGTGACGGCGTCTTCGACCGGAGCGTCGTCTTCGCCGACAAGCTGACCGTGCCTAAGGGCGGCTGCTGGGCGAACGGCAGCCTCTACGTGGCTTCGCCTCCCGGCATCTGGAAGTTCACCGACGCGGATGACGACGGCGTCGCCGAGAAGCGCGAGCTGGTCGTCAGCGGCTTCGAATGGACCGCCAACGGAGCCGACTGCCATGGTCCGCGCCTGCACCCGGACGGACGTCTCTATTGGACCCACGGCCGCAAGGGACACACTGTGAAGCAGAAGGACGGCACGCTCGTGCACGCCGGACTCAACAGCGGAGTCTGGTCGATGAAGACCGACGGCAGCGACGTCCGCTGGCATTCCCTGGGCTGCGCCGATAATCCGGCCAGCATCGACTTCACCCCCACCGGCGAGATCGTGGGCACCGTCGACCTCTATTTCGGCAGCCCGCGCGTCGACACCCTCATGCAGTGGCAGCTCGGCGGCGTCTACGAACGCCCGGACTACCTGCGGATCATCGCCGACCTGCCGCGCACCCATGAGCGCATGCCCATCATCAAGGAGCTCGGCCACGTCGTGCCCAGCGGCTGTTCTTTCTGGAAGCACGGCGACCTCGTCGCGCCCACCGACCATCCTCTTTCGTCTGGCCCGGATAACCTCAACCTCCTCGTCGCTTACTACAACTCCAAGAAGATCGTGCGTTTCGAACTCAAGCCTGAGGGCGCCACCTACCAGGCGACCGAGCACGAATTCCTGACCGTAGACCGCAAGGGCGCGCATCTTTCCGACGTCATCGAAGCCCCTGACGGCTCGCTGCTCGTCGTCGACACCGGCACCTGGTATTCGCATTGCCCGTCCAGCCTGCAGGGCGTGGCCAACGTCCCCGGCGCGATCTACCGCGTGCGCCGCACCGCCGAAGGGAAGGCCGCCCATGTGGCCGTCGCCAAGGCTCATCGTCCGTTCTCGCCGGCGCCGGTGAAATCGGATGCCGAACTTCTCGCCCAGCTTTCGTCTGCCGATCAGGCCGTGGTCCGTCGCGGTCTCGAAGGCCTGACTTTCCGCGAGGCGAAGTCTCCCGCCATCACCGAAGCCATCCGCGGACTCCTCTCGCGTGAGGCCGACCTGGTGCTCGAGCACGCCATCCTCACCGCGGGCATGCGTCTCGCCGGTTTCACCGCCGCCGACCTCGCCACCGTCAAGGGCCCCGTCGCTCAAGCCCGCCTCTTGCGCATCGTCTCGCAGACCCGCGTCAAGGAGTCCGATTTCGCTGACGTCCTGAAGTTCGCGGTCAGCCAGGCCGACTCTGCGGACGCTGCTTTGGCCAAGAACGCCTACCTCGCGCTCAGCAAGGCCGCCGACGCCGACCAGGTGATCGCGCCGCTCTTCACCCGTTGGCTCGCGCAGCCGGCGCCTTCCGCGACGCAGGTCGCCGCCTTGGGTAAGTTCGCCACCGCGCTCGCCGGCCAGCCGGGCGTCGCCAAGGGCATCGCCCAGATGCTCGCGCATGAGAAGGTCGCCGTCCGTCAGGCCGCGCTCCGCGCGATCGCCGCTCAGCCAGGTAAGGTGAACGCCCAGACTTGGCTCGCCTCGCTCGAAGCCCAGCTCGCCAAAGGAGCCTCGCCGCTGCTCTTGGATGCCCTCGCCCACGTGAAGGAGAAGCGCTTCGACGCTTCGCTCAACGCGATCGCCGCCGACACCACCAAGCCGTCTTCGCTTCGTCTCAAGGCGCTCCTCGCGCTCTCCAGCAGCGGCGAAGACCTGAGCGACGCCGCCTTCAAGCTGCTCACCGATCTCTTCGTCGATCCGGCCAGCCCGGGCCTGCGGATGGACGCCGCCGCGCGCCTGGCTAACACCAAGCTTACGCCCGCGCAGTGGGACGCCTATCTCGCCCTGCTGCCGAACGCCGGCCCGCTGGAGCAGAACGAACTCCTCGTCGCGCTGGCCGTGTCGCAGAACTATAAACGCATCTCCAAGGATACCGGCCGGAAGATTGCCGTCGCGCTCAGCAAGTCGCCTATGCTCGGTACGTTCCGCCAGGATCTCGTGCGCAAAGCTTTCGGCTTCCTCCCGCGTGAGATCTATGAAGTCCTCGAGCCGTCGTTTGACGCCGCGCTCGCGGCCAACGAAGCCAAAAAGGAAAGGCTCGTCCCACTCGCCCAAGCTGCGGTGAAGAAGGGCGACCCTATCGCCGGTCGTGCCGTCTATGAATCTGGCAAGGGCGCCTGCATCGCGTGCCACAAGATCGGGGACAAAGGTCAAGAACTTGGCCCGAACCTGACCAAGATTGGTGGCATCCGTGCGGAGCGGGAACTCGTAGAGAGTATCCTCTTCCCGAGCTATAACATCGCCCGCGACTACGACCTCAATTCGTTCCAACTCACCGACGGGTCTAGCGTGCTCGGGCTCATCCAGGCGCGCTCCGCCGAGGGCGTGACCGTCAAGGAGGCTTCGGGGCAGGTCCGTCTGCTACCCAACGAGGCGATCGCTTCTTCGACGCAGCTGACCACGAGTCTTATGCCTGCCGGTCTCGACGGCATGCTTTCCGAAAAGGAACTGGTCGATCTCGTGGCTTATCTGCGATCTTTGCGTTGAGCGAAAGCGCGAGGCGCTTTCGAGGGGACACGTGGGCAAGTTGACACGTGGACACGGGGTAGGGTCGGGACCGCTCACGACATAGCTGAATCGTGGTAGGGCTGGCCATCCTTGGCCGGCCGCGGCCGAGCAGGGATGCTCGGCCCTACCTAGATGCAACTAAATCAAAAGGGACAGGGACACGGACAGGCATCGATACTCAGGGGCTGGTTCAGGGGCAGAGGCAGGAAAATTTCGGCCCCCGTGTCTGTCTCTGTTCCTAGGCAACGCAACCTGTCCGTGCCCCTGTCCCTGTCTCTGGTTTTACCCCAGGAACCACAGCCCAAGCATGGGGAGGGCGAGGATGAGGAGGCAGCCACCGGAGCGTGGGCGGGAATCCTCGTAGAGTGAGCTGGTGCGCTCGTCGACCTCCCGTTGGATCTTTTCCTCGATGTCGGCTTCCAGGTCCGGTGGGATGCCGCCCTCGCCGTATTCGTCGTCGGAGCTGAAGTTCTCGTCGTCGTGATCGTCGCTCATGAGGCCATAGTATGCCCGGGGGCAGGGGGGACGCAAGGGGTCGACCGGACCAGGCTGTCATAGGAAAGAGGCTGGAGCCTCGGCGAGGAATCCCCACGCTGACGGCAGCATGGCGACCATCCTTTGCATGAAGTGGGGCAAGAAGTACGGCCCGGAATACGTGAACCGGCTTCACTCCATGGTGAGCCGTCACCTGACCATCCCGTATCGCTTCGTGTGCCTGACGGATGATAAGACCGGCCTCAACGCCGGTATTGAGACGTTCCCCATTCCCAGCCTCGAGCTACCCGCCGGCGCCCCGGAGCGCGGTTGGACCAAGCTCGTCTCGTTCTCGCCCGCGCTGACTACTCCCGGCGGCCCCGAACTCAAAGGCGACATCCTCTTCCTCGACATCGACATCGTCATCGTCGGCAACATGGACTCGTTCTTCGCGCAGCCCGGCGACTTCCTGATTATCCGCGACTGGCAGAAGGGCGACTATACCGGCAACTCGTCGGTCTACCGCTGGCGCGCTGGCACGTATCCCGACGTCCTGGAATATTTCCGCGCGAATCTGGATGCCGTCCGCAAGCGACACCGCAACGAGCAGGAGTTCCTCACCGCGCACCTCAGCGCGCAGGGCAAAGTCAGCTACTGGCCGGAGACCTGGTGCCGCAGCTTCAAGAAGCACTGCGTGAAATATTTCCCGTTCTCGTTCTGGCAGACGCCCGAGATTCCCGAAGGTGCGAAGATTGTCGTCTTCCATGGCCTGCCCAATCCGCCCGACGCGCTCGTCGGCCGCAGCGGCAAGTGGTATCGCCGCGTGCTGCCCACGGCTTGGATCGGGGAGAATTGGAAATAAGCGGCAGTATCGGGGACAAGGGGACACGGTGACAAGGGGGCACGTGGGCAAGGGGACACGGTGACACGGGGGAGTGATAACTCAAAGGGAGACCGGAGACCGGATGAATGGCTGGGGTGTTGATGCCCTCAGCTAACTTTCCGGTTGGTTCGTCCCCTTGTCCACTTGCCCACATGCCCCCTAGTAGTCGCCCACATGTCCCCTCGAAGGAGCTCTGCGCCTTCGCGCTTACTTGCTCTCTTCCGCGGCCTCGTCGTTGGCGGCTTCTTCCTTGGCCTGGGCCTGACTGCTCAGGATGGGCTGGGCGAAGAGGCGGCCGTCGGGGAGGTTGGCGATGTAGCCTTCGCCAATGAGGAAAGAAAGGTCCGTAAGCACCTGCGTCTTGGCGGCGTCTTCGGCGTTTTCGCCGGCGAGCGCGAGCACGAGGTCCTTCGCCTGCTGGGCCGGTTTGCGGTCGAGCGAGTCGAAGAGCTTGGCCATCGGATCGCTGAAGGTGGACTTCGGGTCGCGGCAGCGGCGGCGGACGGAGCACGCGTAGGTGATGCCCTTGGAGCCCTTCTTATAAAGATGGAAGCCTTCCTTGCGGAGGCGGCCACGGATACCGTTGGCGGTGTCGAGGGGGAAGGCGCGCTGCTGTTCGAGGGCGTAGCGCACGGAATCGCGGAGCGGGCCGGGATTGAGTTCTTCGAGTAGGCGACCGGCGAAGCGGACCCACGGATGGGTTTTCACCACGAGGTCCTTGCGGAAGGCTTGGAGGAAGCCGCGGGCGGCGTCGAGGGACTCGAGGCGCTCAGGTTCGCCTTCCTTGCGGTCCTTCGGAGCGTATTCGCTGCGGGTGGACATCGACTTCAGCCAGGCGTCGATCTGTTCCTGTTCGC
>CANKZO010000137.1 GCA_947488485.1 Opitutia bacterium
GCGGAACGGACGGCGACGATTCTGACGCAGGCTAAGGCGCGCAACTTCCGGGTGAAAGAGGAGATGGTGAACGGCAAGAAGCGGTTCACGTTCGTCAAGATGGTCATCCAGTGAACCTACGGCTGGCCCGGACGATTCCGCGTAGCTCGGCCAATGGGCCCGGCGAACGCTTTGTGGTCTGGGTGCAGGGATGCCCGATTCATTGCCCGGGCTGCTGGAACCGTGACACTTGGGACCCCTCTGGCGGTCAAGATAGCTCAGTCGCTGAGCTGCTGTCGGCGATCTCCGCTGAAGCGGGGCTCGAAGGCGTCACTTTCACGGGCGGCGAACCCATGGCCCAGGCGGAAGCCTTGGCCGAACTTGCCACCGCATGCCGAGATCGTGGCCTGAGTGTCTTCATCTTCACGGGTTATCGACAGGAGCAACTCAAGTCGCCAGCCCAGCTGAAGCTTTGGGGTCTTGCGGACATCGTCGTGGCCGGACCCTACGTCCAAGCGCAGCGCTCGTTCGAGCATGCTTGGGTCGGCTCCGCCAACCAAGAGGTCCATTTCGTCAGCTCGCGTTACTCCGCCGCCGATCAGCTCAACGCGGTCCGCGCCGAAGCCCACCTCGAACCCGACGGCACCATCACCTGGACCGGTTTCCCCGAAGGACTGGATTGATTTACAGGCCGAACATGGGGGGGCCGAACACGGGGTCAGGCCGTACCTTTGGATTGCTGAACCGAAATTCACCTAAATGACACGGTTTTTGGTTCAGGCTGCGTAGGGGTACGGCCTGACCCCATGGGCCTTCCCGTTATTGGTGCCTCTGCCTTGATACAACAAGGGCAGTATGCGGTACTGCCCTGAAGGTTTATTCCCCCAAGCTATCGAAGACGGCCTGCAGTTTCTTCCGGGCGGCCGTTTCTTTGGCTGGGTCGGTGTTCGCGTTTGGCGGAGCCGAATCCTCCCACAACTCCCCGACCCGCCGGAGCTGGCCTTGGTTGTTCAGCATATACTCCCGATCACGGACCTGGCGGTTATTCGCATTCTGAATGTGAATCCATTCGCGCGGCTGGCCCGGTTTGCCGAATAGCTGGGGCGCAAACGACCGGCCGTGGATCTTTACGTCGGGTAGCTTGGCCCCGGTGAGTTCGCAAAGGGTCGGAAAGAAGTCGGAAAGGTCTACCAAGTCCGCGCAGCTGCTAGCGGCCTTGATCTTGCCTGGCCAGCGCACGAGCAGCGGCACGCGCGTACCGCGATCGGTCATCGTGCCTTTCCCGCCTTTAATCACGCGGCCATCGCCCCACAGGTTCTGGAGGCCAGTATCGGTTCCGTTGTCGGCGGCAAAAATGACAAGGGTGTTATCAGCGATACCGAGTTCATCGAGCGTCCGGAGCATTGCGCCGATTTGTCGGTCGAGGTAGGCGACCATCTCCGGGAAGTGTTTTGCGTCGCCTTTGTGAGCGGCATTAGGCGACCGATAGGTCGGGGCTTCGCTGTCAGGCGTAGGCTCCCAAGGGTAGTGCGGGAGATAGGTCGAGTAGAAGGCGAGGAAGGGCGTTTTACTTTTGGCGCGGGACTTGATGAAATCAAGTTGGACCTCGAGGTCGACGTCGGGCCCGTAGCGCTTGGCCACCTCCGGAGCGATGTTACGTCCGTCGCGTAGCTGATAAGGGTTCCAGTAGCGCGTGGTCTTCTGGCCTTGGCCATCGAAGATGCTCCAGGTCTGGTAATGGTCGAAGCCGAAGTCGCGGATGGTGTCATGCTTGTGCTCAAGCGACACGTGCCACTTACCGACAATCTGCGTGGCGTAACCGTGTTCCTTGAGCTGGCGCGGGAAACTCGGTTGGCTTGGCCGAAGGTAGACGTCCTCCTGATTCTTGTTGGCGAGGACGACCTTCAGTCCGTTCAGAAACGGGTAACGGCCGGTGAGCAACTGCGCCCGCGAGGGCGAGCACAAGGGATTCGCGAAACAATGCGTAAACTGCATGCCCTCTTTGGCGAGGCGGTCGAGGTTTGGGGTCCGATGGGAACGCCCGCCATAGCTCGAAAGACATTCCACCCCAAGATCGTCAGCCAGAATGAGCAGGACATTAGGTTTATCGGGCGATGGCTCGGCGCCATGCAGGACCATCCATGGACCAAGCAGCAGGGCGGCGAGAAGGCGGAGGGTTACTTTCATCGGCACTAAGGGAGAGCCGCATCTTCGAACCGCGGTAAGAGATTTGCAAGGGCCGCACGGAAACCAACGGGGTCAGGCCGCTTCATGGTTAAGGGTGTTACTAAATATGGCCGAAACTTCTGAATCTAGTCACGCCTCCCAACAGGGAGCGGCCTGACCCCATCGTCGCTGTCCCCCGAATAAACTCCGCAGGGAAGGGGGAAGATCCAACGTTTTCTTCATTTGGGGGCTCGGTAGGCGGGCTTCCCCCCTCGACTTTTGAGTGGTTTTGGGAGGCAATCCGATATGTCCAATTCCCCCGCTCACACCGCGCTCCGCGTCATCGACTCCCATACGGGGGGCGAGCCGACCCGAGTGGTGGTCGCTGGTGGCCCCGACCTCGGTGCGGGACCGCTCTCAGAGCGTCTACAGGTGTTCCGTCGTGACCATGATCGCTTCCGCTCGGCGGTGGTAAATGAGCCGCGGGGTTCCGATGTCGTCGTCGGGGCCTTGCTGGTCCCGCCGCATGACCCATCGTGTCGCTTCGGGGTAATTTTCTTCAACAACATCGGGACGCTCTGGATGTGCGGCCATGGTGCCATCGGGATAGTGGTCACGCTCGCCCACCAGGGACTCATCCAGCCAGGCGAGGTGCGCATCGATACCGCGGTCGGTCCAGTCACCGCGACGCTGCACGCCGATGGTTCCGTGACTATCGTGAATGTCCCGTCTTACCGCCACGCCAAGGCCGTCGCGGTCGACGTGCCCGGTCTCGGGGTCGTCCACGGCGATATCGCTTGGGGCGGCAACTGGTTCTTCCTCGTTGAGCAGCATGGCTTGGAGATTTCCTTGGCGAATATCGAAGCGCTCACTGATTACGCGTGGAAGGTTCGCCAGGCTTTGACTCAGACCGGCGTGACCGGCGCCGACGGTGGCGAGATCGACCACATCGAACTCTTTGCGGCCACGCCGACGGCCGATAGCCGCAACTTCGTGCTCTGTCCGGGCAAGGCCTATGACCGTTCGCCCTGCGGCACTGGCACGAGCGCCAAGCTCGCCTGCCTCGCGGCCGACGGCAAGCTCGCGCCGGGCGCCACGTGGCGGCAGGAAAGCGTTATCGGGAGCGCCTTCGTTGGTTCCTACGAAGCCCTCGCTCATGGTAAGATCCGTCCGTCCATCACCGGTACCGCGTACGTGCAGTCCGAGGCGGTCTTCCATTTTCATCCGCAAGACCCCTTCGCTTGGGGTATTCGCTGAACGTCATGTCCGCCCCGGTCGTCATCGTCGGGGGTGGAATCGTTGGCTTGAGCGCCGCCTATGAGCTCCTGCGCCGTGGTCGCCCGGTGGTGCTACTTGAGAAGGGCGCGCCCGACCATGACTCCTGTTCGCTTGGCAACGCTGGGATGATTGTCCCGAGCCACTTCGTGCCACTGGCCGCGCCCGGCATGGTGATGCTTGGGCTGAAGTGGATGTTTGACCGGGAAAGTCCCTTTTCGGTGCGGCCGCGCCTTGACCTCGACCTCGCCCGTTGGGGCTGGAAGTTCTGGCGCTCGTCCAATCAGCGTCACGTCGATCGCTGCACGCCGGTCCTGCGCGACCTTAACCTGCGCAGCCGCGAAATCTTCCTCCGCCATCGTCACGAACTCCCGGGTTCGTTTGCGCTCGAGACCGTTGGCCTGCTTGCGTTGTGCCGCACGCAGGAGACCCTCGACCATGAGGCCGTCTTCGCCGCGAAGTCCAACGCCGTGGGCGTCCCCACCGAAGTCTTGTCGGCTGAAGAAGTCCGCCGTCGTGACCCAGGCATCGATTACGCCATCGCCGGCGCCGTGATGTTCACGAAGGACGCGCACCTCGACCCGCGTGAGCTGGTGAAATTACTCACGTCCGAAATCCAACGCCTCGGCGGCCGCATCGTCTGGAACGCGGAGGTCACGGGTTGGCGTAAGGAAGGCACGTACCTCAAGGCCGCGGTGACGACCGCAGGCGAATTCGTCGGTGAGACCTTCGTGCTCGCCGCGGGGGCTTGGTCGCCGGCTGCCGCGGAAGCCTTGGGCCTCCGGATTCCGATGCAGGCAGGGAAAGGCTACAGCATGCGCCTGCCTCATCCGGTGCAGCGTCCAAAATATTGCTCGCTCCTGATGGAAGCCCGCGTGGCCGTCACCCCGATGGGCGACGCGCTGACCGTCGGTGGCACCATGGAGATTACCGCCAACGACCTTTCCGTGAACCCCGCCCGCGTGCGCGGTATCCGCAAGGCCTTCGTTAAATATTACCCCGCTTTCAAGGAGTCCGATTTCACCGAACTACCCGTCTGGTCGGGCCTGCGGCCCTGTCCGCCGGACGGCATGCCGTACCTCGGCCGCACCCGGGCGGCGGAAAACCTCGTCGTCGCGACGGGTCACTCCATGATGGGCCTCAGCCTCGGCCCGGTCACGGGCGAAATCGTCGCCCAGCTCGTCTGCGGCGAAGCTACCTCGGTCGCACTGTCGGAGGTTGACCCTGATCGCCACGCCTAAACTTTCGCCTCCTATTATCCATACCATGAGGGCCGAACACGGGGTCAGGCCGCTCCCAGGTTTAGGGTGTCACTAAAAACGCCTTAAATACTCGAATCTAGTTATGCCTACGTTAGGTTACGGCCTGTCCCCTCTATCCCCACCATGAAAATCGCCCGCATCTTTGCACATCGAGTCGACCTGCCATTGGTCGAAGGTTCGTACAAGTGGTCCGGCGGAAAGTCGGTGTCAGTGTTCGACAGCACGATCGTGGGGGTCGAGACGGACTGCGGACTCATCGGGTACGGGGAGGTGTGTCCGCTGGGGCCGTTCTATTTGCCAGCCTACGCCGAAGGGGTGCGAGCCGGACTTCGCGAGTTGGGGCCGCATCTGATCGGCTTTGATCCGCGCGAGCTGATGAAGCTGAATCATCGCATGGATGCCGCGCTCAAGGGGCATCCGTATGTGAAGACGGGGATTGATATCGCTTGCTGGGACATCCTCGGCCAGGCCACGGGGTTACCGGTCTGTGTGCTGATGGGAGGCCGCTTTGGCGAGAGCGTGCGGTTGTACCGGGCCATCTCGCAACAGGCTCCAGACGAGATGGCGAAAAACGTTCAACGTTACCGCGAACAGGGTTACACGCGGTTCCAACTGAAAGTCGGCGGCGATCCCGATACCGACATTGAGCGGATTCGCGCCGTGCGCGCGATGCTGCTTCCGAGCGACCGGCTGGTGGCCGATGCCAACACAGGCTGGACCCAGCATGAAGCGATGCGGGTCGTTCGAGGGGTGCAGGATGTGGACGTCTACATCGAACAGCCGTGCCTGACTTATGAAGAGTGCCTCGCAGTGCGGCGGAACACGAGCCATCCGTTCGTGCTCGACGAGAACATCGACTCGCTCGACATGCTCCTTCGCGGGAAAGCGGACCTCGCGATGGACGTCGTCAACCTGAAGATCAGTAAACTCGGCGGGCTGACGAAGACTAAGCAGGCGCGCGACCTGTGCGTCTCGATGGGGATTGCGATGACCCTCGAAGACAGCTGGGGCGGCGACATCACGACGGCGGCGATCGCGCACCTGGCGCACAGCACCCCCGAGGAGTTCCGGTTCACCAGCACCGACTTTAACAGCTACGTCACGGTCAGCACGGCCACCGGCGCTCCACAGCGCGAGAACGGATTCATGCGGGCGTCCACCGCGCCCGGGCTAGGCATCACTCCCCGCAAGGAGGTGCTCGGAAAGCGCCTCGTCGAGGTGACGTGAGCTTCGCCGTTCCCCACTCAACCCAACGTTAAGCAGTCTTATGAACACATCCATTTTCCAGGGCTGTATCCCGGCGCTGATGACCCCCTGCCAACCCGATCGTGCGCCGAACTTTTCGGCCTTGGTCAAGAAGGGGCAGGCTCTGATCGCGGCGGGCATGAACGGGGTTGTGTACTGCGGCTCGATGGGGGACTGGCCGCTACTGACCGACGAGCAACGCCAGGCAGGGGTGCGTCAACTGGCCGAAGCCGGAGTCCCGGTTATCGTCGGCACGGGGGCTCAGAACACCGCCCA
>CANKZO010000138.1 GCA_947488485.1 Opitutia bacterium
GCGAAGGCCTGGACGCCGCGGGCTATTATCAGGCGGCGTTCGCCATCTCGGGCAGCCTGCCCGGTTTCGTCTTCGCCGCGATGGGCGCCGATTTCTTCCCGCGCGTCGCCGCGGCGAAAGACGAAGAGGAGGCCGATGAGATAACTGATAAGCAGATACAGGCAGCCATGCTTCTCGGTCTGCCCTTGATTGCCGGATTAATGGCGGCTGGACATGTTGTGATTCGCTTGCTCTATGCGGATACATTCACGCCGTCGGTAGGCTTACTTACTTGGATGACGTGGGGCGTCTTTATAAGGCTGTTTACTTGGCCCATAGGATTTAGATTATTGGCCAGAGGCTCCTCAAAGAGGCTCATCGCCATTGAAGCTAGCGCCAGCCTTGCGATGGCAGTGGCCCCAATTGTTATGATGCACTATTTCGGGCTAGTCGGGGCCGGAGCCGGATTTTTATTCGCGAGCATTTTCTATGGACTCACCCTGATGGCTATCTCTGGTTATGTTCGCAGGGTAAGTTTTCGCACCATGATTGCTGCCTGCGCATCCACCTTGGTTATTTTATTTATTCAACATATCGCGCAGTGGAACCAACTGGCTTCATACTTCAGTGCGCTGATCATCTCTATAGTTTGCTGGATCATTCTCTGGAATGAGATTCGGAAAAATAATGAGTAAAGCATCCGTCATAATTTTTACCTACAATCAAGCAGGCTATATATGCCAGGCCCTGGAGGGCGCATGTAGGCAGACAATCAAACCGTTAGAGATAATCGTCGTGGATGACGCGTCAACTGATTCGACTTTTGATATCGCCACTAAATGGATTTTAGAAAGGGCCGACCCATTGGTATCCATCGTGCGAAATAAGGTGAACATGGGCCTTGTCGCGTCAGTGTCGACATGGGCAAGCCAATCAAAAGGTGACATTGTAATCCCGATGGCCGGCGACGACATCTCGGATCCCCGCAGGGTGGAGCAAGTGATGAGGCATTTCGCCGCCAATCCATTATCGTACGCCTTGGTTGCTAGCGGGGAAACCATAGACAAGGAGGGCCAGCTAATAGGTGCCTACGGAAATGGGCTGGACCGCTCAATCACCATGGCTACTTGCGAGCCACGTAGCGGCGATTTCCTGAATAATCTAGGGGCGACCGGCGCATCTGCTGCATACAGGCGCGAGGTATTCACGCAATTTCCCCCCATGAACAAGGATGCCTTTGCCGAAGATCGCATCTTATGTTTTCGTGCACTTCTGTTGGGCGCTTGCGATTTTAGCTCGGAAAACCATGTGAGATGGCGCCGCCATGAAGCGAATCTGAGTCGCGATACGCGCGGGGAAAGAAATGCCGCATTAGCGATTCATTTCAATCGGTGCGCAGCCATGGTGCAGCAGCATCTAGATGATTTGGCTCATGTGGATGGCAGTCTTGCGGGAAAGAAGAAACTTCTGGAGATGGGATTAAGGTATCAACATGCGCGCTGGCGCCTTTGGTCCGAGGCAAACGACTCCGGGATTCCTGCGAATAGATTTCTGACTGCATGGAGGGAAATGAGATCGTGCGCCCCTGGCTTGATTTGCCTGATGCGGGACTCGCTCAGGCCCGCATTACATCTGTTGACTCCATTCGTAGTCAGGCAGGCGCTTGCTCGATATTTATGCGGATCCGCGCAACGTCCATGAGGGTCGGCATCTATATTGACAGGATGGACCTTCGCGGCGGCGTGCAGCGTGTGGCGTCAAATCTTTGCCACGGCTGGAAGCGGCGCGGATGGGAAGTTCACCTAATCGTTGAGAGCGGGAACGGGACAGCTTTCCCTGTTCCCGCAGAGGTCGAGCTACATTCACTAACTAACCACCATAAGCGCCGAGGCATCATGGGGCTTTGGGATAACTTTTCCTGCGTTCGTGCCCTAGGGAAAGTAATCCGCTCCGCGAGGCTAGAAGCGGTTCTTGCGATTTCTACGGTCGCCAATATTCACCTAGCGTACGCAGACATCCCCAAGAGCGTGGTGATAATCGGGTCGGAACATGGCTATTCGCCTCACTTTCCTCTGCCGATTCTTAAAGAGTGGTTCCGCCGCCTGGCGTACCCGAAGTTGGACGCCATTGTCTGCCCGACCAAGGAGGCCGCCAATCTTCTCGCGCAGACGTATCCGAGAGCACGGACCCTTGGTATCCCCAATTGGCTCACCTGGCCGCTGCCGAAGGGCGATGGATCGTCTGGCGCCGTCATCGGACGTCCGGGGCGCAGGACTTTCCTTGCATGCGGGCGCTTCGACAAGCTCAAGGGCTTTTCACGCCTCATCGTGATGTTCGATGGCTTGAAAGAGCGGCTGCCGAACTGGGACCTGGTCATCGTCGGGGACGGCGAGGATCGAGAACTCTTGGAAGCCCAGGTCGCTCAGGCGAAGCTGGGGGACCGCGTCTTCTTCCCGGGATGGGTCACTGATATGGAGTCCGCTTTCCGTTCGGCTGACGTTTTTGTTTTTCCCTCTGTTTCGGAAGGCTTCGCCCTTGTGCTAGCTGAAGCCATGGCCTGTGGCCTTCCATGTATCTCCTATGACTGCAAGGTTGGCCCAGCGGAGATTATCCGAGATGGCGTGGACGGCGTCCTTATCCCGGTTAGAGATGAAGCTGCGCTTGCCTCCGCCATGTTACGACTGGCCGAAGGCGAGACCGAACGCAGCCGTCTCGCCGTGGCTTGTCCGGAGATCCTGAGCCGACTCTCCGAAGACGCCATTCAGCCACTCTGGGCTCAGGTCCTTGGCTATAAGCGCTGAGACGTACTGCATGAACAGATTTCTCAAAGCCCTCCTCCCGTTTGCCGTTTTCAAGCGGCTATCTATGGCCTACTCGGTAGGGCTAACGCTGTTGGACTCTCCTGCCGCCGCCTGGGGTATGCTTTGGGGCGAAGGAGAAAGGTGCCATCGCTTCAGAAGGATTCTGCACCCCTTTACCTATAGGCTTACGGTAGCCGATCGAGATGTCGTGATGCAGAATATCGTCCGAGGTGAATGTATCGGCGGCCGCTTGCCGCCTAAGGCCAAGTTTATCGTGGATGGTGGCGGCTATATCGGTGATAGCGCAGCGGTGTTCCTTAGTCTTTACCCCGAGTCGACCTGCAGCGTTTTTGAGCCAAGCAGCAACGCCGATCTCGCCGAGCAGAATCTCAAACCTTACGGCTCCAGGGCGACGGTGAGCAGAGCTATGCTCAGTCGTGACCATGGGCACTTCCAGATCTTCGAGGTAGGGACTGGCTCCAGGGTTTTCGCTGCAGACTCAGCGGGCGGCCAGCTTCAGGTCTCGACCATGGATGAAGTGCTTCGGCAGTCTCCGACGGGGAAAATCGATATTCTCAAGCTCGATATTGAAGGAGCCGAATACGATATTCTCCGGCCGCCAACACCATGGCTTACCTCGGTCCAATGCGTAGTCATCGAACTTCATGGCGAAGCCGCTCATCGTGATATCCCCTGGTGGCTTCGTGACGCCGGATTCACCATCGAGCGCCACCGCTCTTTGCTCTTCTGTAACCGTCAGTAAGCCAATTCAATGCTCGTCGTACTCACCAATATCCCCACCCCTTACCGTACGGCGTTCTTCGACGCCTTGGCGGAGGCGGCGGCGTGCGCGGGTAAGCGATTCCATGTACTCTACTGCGCAAAGACGGAGCCGGGTCGGCATTGGCCTTACGATGCGTCGAAGATGAAGCACGCGCATACGGTGCTCCGGGGCTTCCATCCCTCGCTGACCGGTATCAGTGCCCACCTGAACCCTGGGGTATTGGCGGAACTTAATCTCCTTAAGCCCGACACTCTGCTGATCGCGGGCTCCTGGAATACGCCGACGATGCTCACCGCTGGCCTGAATATTTACTCCCCAGCTCCTCGTCGTTTCTTTTGGAGCGAAGGCCACGCGGATGCGGCCTTACATAAGTCCGGCCTGATCGCTTGGCTGCGCCGCCGCGTCTACCGCACCTTCGATGGTTTCGCCGTTCCCAACTCGAAGAGCGCCGAGTGGGCTATCGCCCAGGCCGGTTCGCCTCGCCCGATAGTCGCGCTGCCTAACGCAATCAATGCCGCCTTCTTCAAGCGGCCGTCCGGCGACACTCGTAGTCAAGCTCGCGCCAAACTCGGCTTGCCCGAGAAGGGCAGGGTATTGGTGCAAGTCTCCGTCTTGAACGCGCGTAAGGGTGTCCTGCCGCTGGCTAAATCTTTCCTAGGGCTCCCCGTAGTCGAAAGGGCAGGGGCTCGGCTGCTATTCGTCGGCGAAGGCGAACAGCGCTCCGCGCTCGAAAGCCTGGCGGCCAGTTCTGCGGGCACGATCCGCCTGCTCGGCCAGTTGCCGCCGGAGGAAGTACGCCAAGTGCTATGGGCCGCAGACGCTTTCGTCCTGAACACCCGCCTCGACCCTAATCCGCTTTCAGCCATCGAAGCCTCCGCCGCCGGACTCCCGATCGTGATGTCGGCTGCCGCGGGGAACGTCGGTGAGATTGTCGAAGCCCCTGATGCAGGGTTCGTTATCCGTGATCCGGCCGATCCGACGGAAACCTTGCGTGCCGTGCTCTCCGCTTCCGATGAGCAACTCGCCGCTATGGGGGCGCGTGCCGCCCTCAACGCCCAGCGCTTTGACGCTCCGGCCGTGGCGCGCTCGCTGATTAAGCAGCTTTATCCGTCGGTATAATCAGTCGCCCAATTTTCTCTTCCCAGCCGCGCCTCCTGCGCGGCTTTTTTGTGCCTGATTCGGGAGGTAGGGACGTGATCACTATCGCGTCCGCCCGGAACCCCTGACGGATGCGATGTCATCGCATCCCTGCCCGCGACCCGATCCCCCTATGTCGTGACGCGGTCCCGACCCTACCTATGGAAAGCATTAGCGCCTGGGAGCATGCGCCCGCCACCTGCCACCCGGAGCTGCCACCCGCCACCTGGAACTTGTCTTTCACATTTGCACCTTTGCACAGGCCGCAGGCCGATTTGCACTTTTGCACCTAGGTCGGCACGCAGTACCGACCCTACCTCGCTGCCTCTTTCTGTTCAACCGAGCCTCTGGGCCTCCGGGCCTCTCGTTGCTCATGTCCCCTTGCCCCCGAACCCACTTGTCCCCTAGATGCACCCATGCCCCGCATCCTGGCCCTCACCTGCCTCCTGCTGCTCTCCGTCTCTTTGCGCGCGGGCGGATTATTCGACGCCGGCGTCTGGGCGCCGATCATGCTCCCGGCTGAGCCCGAGGTCGATGAACTCTCCGCCGCGCGCACGCTTGCCGATTGGTGCGAACGCGTGACCGGTGTCCGTCCGGAGACCCGCTATGAAGCCAAGGGCGTCCGCAGCCCCGCGCTCGCCATCTATGTCGGCCGCACCGCCGCCGCCCGCTCGGCCGGCGTCAAGGCTCCCGCCGAAGAAGGCGACTCCGCCCGCCGCGCGGTCGTCGGTCAGTCAGTCTTCCTGCTCGGCAATAACCCGGGCGCGACCCGCATCGCGGTCGGCCGCTTCTGCGAACAGCATCTGGGCGTCTTCTTCGCCTTCCCCGGCGAACGCGGCGCCGACTGGCAGCTCCGCTATCAGATCGGGTTCCCCATCCCCGACGAATACCGTCCTGATTTCCGCTGGCGCCAGCTGAGCGGGCTCAACGAACTCTCCGAAGACTGGGCCTTCTCCGTCGGCTTCGGCCGTACCCCGGCCTTCTCGCACGGGCTCTATCGCATCTTTGACCCGAATCTCTACAAGCAGGAGCCGATGCTCTTCCCGATGGTCGGCGGTAAATCCATCGAGCCCAAGGGCAACTCGCTCGACCCGAACCCGCACCTCGACAACCCCCGCGCCCCGGAGATCGGCGCCAAGTATGCGCGCGAATTCTTCAAGCAGAACCCTGACGCCTTCTCCGTCCCCTTCGGCGTCAACGACACCCTGAAGTTCGACGACTCCGCGGAATCCGAAGGCTGGTATCGCGACCGCCCGGTACGTACGGACTATGTGTTCGGCTTCTATAATGCCGTCGCCGATTCGGCGTGGGCGCCAGACGGCGACCTGAAGGGCGAGCGCCATGCCATCGGTGCGCTGGCCTATCTGCAGACCACGCGGGCGCCGTCCATCAAGCTCCGCCCCTCGATCTTCCCCTGGGTCTGCGCCGACCGCACCGCCTACGGTGATCCGGCTTTCGCCGCGCAGGACCGCGCGAATCTCGCTGCTTGGGCTA
>CANKZO010000139.1 GCA_947488485.1 Opitutia bacterium
ACAACACCGGCGACAAGTGGTGCGTCTACCCGATGTACGACTACGCCCACCCGCTCGAGGACGCGTACGAAGGCATCACCCACTCGATCTGCACGCTGGAGTTCGAGGTGCACCGCCCCTTCTACGACTGGCTCCTCCGCACGCTCGACACCCCCGCCAAGCCGCAGCAGATCGAATTCGCCCGCCTCAACCTGACCTACACGGTCATGTCCAAGCGCCGCCTGCTCGAGCTCGTGCAGGAGAAGCGCGTATCCGGCTGGGACGACCCCCGCATGCCCACGATCTCCGGCATGCGCCGACGCGGCTACACGCCCGCCGCGGTCCGCAAGTTCTGCGAGACGATCGGCATCACGAAGCACAACTCCCTCTCCGACGTCGCCCTCCTCGAGCACGCCGTGCGTGACGACCTCAACAAGACCTCCTCCCGCTTCATGGCGGTGCTGGATCCGGTCCGCCTCGTCATCGAGAACTACCCCGAAGGCCAGGTCGACGAGCTCGACGCCGTCAACAACCCCGAGGACCCCTCCGCCGGCACCCGCAAGGTGCCCTTCTCCAAGACGCTGCTCATCGAGCGTGCCGACTTCATGGAGATCCCGGAGAAGAAGTATTTCCGCCTCACGCCCGGCCAGGAGGTCCGCCTCCGCTGGGGCTACTTCGTGACCTGCACCGGCTGCAAGAAGGACGCCGCCGGCAACGTCATCGAAGTCACCTGCACCTACGATCCCACCACCCGCGGCGGCGACGCCCCGGACGGCCGTAAGGTCAAGGGCACCATCCATTGGGTCTCCGAGAAGCATGCCGGCGACGTCGAGGTCCGCGTCTACGACCGCCTCTTCGCGCACGAGGACCTGAACGACATTCCCGAAGGCACCGACTGGCGCACCCTGCTCAATCCCGGCTCGCTCAAGACCATCCGTGGCTTCGTCGAGCCCGCCCTCCTCGCCCTCGCGCCGAGCACCCGCGTGCAGTTCGAACGCACCGGCTACTTCTGCGCCGACGCCAAGGATTCTCAGCCCGGCAAGCCCGTCTTCAACCGCACCGTCGGCCTGAAGGACTCCTGGGCCAAGGCCGTCGCGAAGTAAGCGTCGTTAGAGGTCCGGAGGCCCAGAGGCTCGGTTGACCAGAAAAGGCCTGAACGCCTGCGGTCATGCCATGCCTATGAGTCTCCCAGCCCCTTGGCCTTAAGTTGTCTGTGCCTCCGAGCCTCTGGGCCTCAGGGCCTCTAATTATGCACTTTCTTCTCCCTTGACCCACCCCCCGCCCTCCCTTTGATGCACCTTCTAGCTGGTAACAAAGGAGAGGTGGCAGAGTGGTCGATCGCGCTGCATTGGAAATGCAGTGTACCGCAAGGTACCGAGGGTTCGAATCCCTCCCTCTCCGCCAGCTGGAATTGAGGCAAATAACCTAGAGTTTCTAAGGTTAGAGGCCGCCGTTTACGCCGACTCTGACAAAGACTCTAACAACCTGCATCCAGGTAGGGTCAGCACTGCGTGCTGACCTAGCTAGGTCGCCACGCAGTGGCGACCCTACCCAATCCCGCGCCGTCAGACCGCGACGAGGATGAAGGTCAGGATAAGCTTGGTCCGGAGGCTGAGCTTGGACACGAAGACGGCGCCGATCAGGCCGACGGAGATATAGCCGAATCCATTGCTCGCCAACTTAGCCAGCCAGCCGTCCTGATCTTTGACGGCCGCATAAAGCCAGAAGCGGATCGGCAACGCACAGAGGACGACGATGAAGTAACCGGCGACCTCCCGGCGGAGGTTACGCTTATAGTCCGAGGAATGACTATTGCGCATGTTCGTAAGTCTTTTCGGCGGGCACGATGACGGGGGCGATGACGGACTTCCATACGGCGTAACCGGCGGGAAGCATGTGGATGTCACCGGGGATGAAGCATTCGGCCTTGGGCTGGCCGTCGGCGCCGATGAGCGGCTCGGTGATGTCGATGAACTTCATCCACGGCCGCGTGGCGCACTCCTTGGCGAGCAGTTCGTTCGTCTTACGGAGTTCGGCGATCTTGAGGAAGCGCTTGCCGGGGCTGGGCACGACGCCGAGCACGTAAAGACGCGTCTGCGGCAAGGCGGCATGCAGCTTACCGGAGAGCTTCCGGAAATTCTCCAGGACAGTCTCCGGCTTGGCGCCGGCATTGATGTCGTTGCTGCCTTCGTAAAGGATCACCGCGCGCGGCTTGAACGGGATCGCAAGGTGATCGACGAACAAGTCCGCGGCCTGATTCATGCGACTGCCCCCGATGCCGAAGTTATGGACGGTCAGCGGCGCGAGGTCCTGCTTCACGCTCTTCCAGAACTGCATGTGCGAGCTGCCGATACAGATGATGCCTCCGGGCGCCGGCGGAGTCTTCTCGGCGCTAGCCAGGACCTTCTGATACAAGGCCATGACCTTCGCGGACGAGGACTTGTCCGTCAGGACCTCGTCGGCCGCAAAGACGGCGGATGTCGCCAGGAAAAGCGCGCAAAGCAGACGCAGGGGCATACGGCTTATTTAGCCTCTTTCGGCTTCTTTGTCTTCTTCTTTTTCTCTTCCTTATTACCGCTCCGGCCGGTTCCGTCGCCGACCTCATCCTTATAGCCAGCCCCTGGGTTCAGGCCCGCCAAAGCAGCTGCCAGGCGGGTGCGGGCGGCCACGGCAGCCTCGTCCTTGGTGTCCGCCGCGACGGCGACCTCCTTGAACGGGGCGTCCTTCATGTCGTAAAGGGTGCCGGACTGGTCGAGCTTCCAGCCCGCCTCGCGGACATAGTAGTTATTGCTGAGCTGGCAGTAGGCCCAGGTGCGCGGAGACTTCGTGTCGCCCTTGAATTGGGAGACAAGGCTACGACCATCGATCACGCGTCCGGTCGGCAGCGGCGCACCGGCGAGTTCGGCGAAGGTGGGCAGAAGGTCGCTGGCGTCGGCGACATTAGCGTTCACCTTACCGGAAGGCATCACGCCGGGCCAGGCGGCGAAGAACGGGACGAGGCCGCCGCCTTCCTTCATGGAACCCTTCTCTCCTTCGATCCGTCGTCCGCCGATGGTGGCGTCAACCGCGGCCGACTTAGTGCTGCCATTGTCGCCCATGAAGACGATCAGGGTGTTCTCGCGCAGTTTGAGGCGATCGAGTTCGGCGACGAGCTTGCCGACGAGCTTATCCATATAGGTGATGTTATCAGCGAGCAGACGCTGGGCGCGTTGGGTGTTCGACTCTCCCTTCGGAGCGGGGGAGCTGTCCGGGGTCGGCAGGATTTCGCCGTGCACATGGGACAGCGAGTAATACAGGAAGAACGGGCCGGCCTTATGCGCCTCGAGCCAAGCGGTCGCGTCCTTGTGCAGCAGGTCAGGGATATACTCCTCGTCCTTCACCTTGATGGTCTTGCCATCGAGCACGTAGGTATCGGGGTCGCCGCGGACTTCGCCGCCTTCGGACATCGGCTTGGCGACCGTGCTATTCCAGTACATGCCGCTACCTTTGTAATAGAGTTCATGGTCGAAACCCCAGTCCGACGGGTCACCGGACGGCGTCAACTGACCCCACTTGCCGATCAGCGCGCTAGCATACCCAGCCTGCTTCAGGACGGTCGGAATCATGACCTCGGCCTTTTCACCCGTGCGGATGATGGTCTTACACGCGTCCTGCGTGACCGCGCCGGAGCGGAAGCCATAGCGTCCGGTCAGGATGAGGGCACGCGACGGGCCGCAGAGCGGGACGGTGTAGAAACGGGTGAACCGCACGCCGCTGTTCGCGAGGGCGTCGATGTTCGGGGTCTTGTAACGGTCGGACCCGTTGCAACCCAGCTCGGCGAAACCGAGGTCGTCGGCCAGGATGTAGACGATATTCGGCTTCGGGGCCGCGGAGGCGCCCAAGCAGACTAAGGTCAGGAGCAGTGAAAGGAAGACGCGCATGAGGTTACTGATGAAACCCCGGGGACGCCAAAAGTTTGCCCATAAAACGATGTTTCCATGCCTACGCCTGCCCCTCATGGTCAGCCCATGCGCCCCGCCCTCCTCGCCCTGTTCGCCTGCGCCACCCTTTCGGCCGCCGATATCAAGGTCACCCCGAATGAAGCCGTCGACGTCGCCCAGGACGGCAAGGTCGTCGCCCGCTTCATGATGTCCCACGACGTCAGCACCCCGGCCAAGCGCCTGGACAACTATAAGCCCTACCTCCACGTCTTCGATCCCAGCGGCGCCCTCCGCCTGACCAAGGGCCCGGGCTTCAACTTCACCCACCACCGCGGCATCATGCTCGGCTTCGCGAAGATCACGGTCGACGGCAAGACCTTCGACCGCTGGCACATGACCAAGGGCGACCAGGTCGTGACCGCCGTCCGGCCGACGGCCGACGGTTTCATCGCCGCCATCGACTGGCAGGGCGCCACGGCTCAGGACAAGCCGATCCTCACCGAGGAACGCTCCTTCACGTTCACGAAGCCCGCCGGGCCCTTCTACGTCGGCATCGAGATGAAGAGCACGCTCAAGCCCGACCACGGCGAAGCCAAGATCGACGGCGACCCCGAGCACGCTGGCGCGCAGTTCCGTCCGTCTGAGAAGATCGACGGCACGAAGACTACCTACGTCTACCCGGGCAAGGACGTCCTGATCCATAAGGTGCGCGACCTGACTTGGGTCGCCGAGGTCTTCACGGTCGAAGGTAAGACCTTCACGGCCCTACTCCTGAACCACCCTTCCAATCCGAAGGACACGGCCTTCTCGGCTTACCGCGACTACGGCCGCTTCGGCGCCTTCCCGAAGGGCGTCGCCACGCCGGAGTCTCCGTTCAAGCTGCGCTACCAGTGGCTCATCGCCGAAGGCGACGTACGCGACGCCGCGGCCTTCCAGCAGGCCTACAACGCCTTCGCGGGCGTGAACGAGCCCACGCCGGCCGTGACGGTCATGCTCGCCGAGCAGCCGAAGCCGAAGGCTCCGGCCAAGAAGTAAGCCGGCTCAGGCGCCGACACCCTTCCGGACGCGACCGATCGCGGCGGACTGGCGTTCGCGCAGGATGGCCTGGGCCTTGAGCACCTTGGCCTTCGCGGCGGTGGGGTCCTTGGCCATGGCCAGCACGGCCGGGACGATGCCCGCGAGCTGCGGTTCGTCGTCGAGATCGAAGAGCCACTCGTTCAGGCCGATGTCCTTCCACATGTTGCCCTTGGAGGTCTGTTCGGCCCAGCGGCACACGATGGCCGGGATGCCGTTACCAATGCACATGATAGGCGAGTGCATCTCGTTGCCGAAGAGGCCCGCGCTGCGGACGTAGACGCTGAGCGCTTCGTCGGTGAGCCAGTAATCCTGACGCCAGACCACGCGGTCCTTCACGTCATCGGGGAGTTTGTCGAAAAGGATCTCCTTACCCAAAGCCATCTGGGTCCGGTCCTCAGGGCAGATGAGCACCTTGAGGTCAGTCTGCTTCACGATCGCGACGATGGCGGCGCGCAGTTGGGCATGGTCGTGCTCCTTCATCTCGTCATTCCGCTTCTGCTTCGCCGGATCGAAAGCACGCTCCTTGTGGATCGTCCAATAGGGCGTGCTGCGATAGCGCGGGATGCAGCAGAGAAACTTGCCGCGCTCGAGGCCCCAGCCGTGCAGGAAGGCTTCGGCGGTCTCCTCGTTGCGCAGGTCGGTGGCGAACGCGCCGTCCGGACCGAATTCCATCACCGGGCACTTCACGCCGCCGGCCTTGGCGGTCTCGAGTGAGACGGAATCACGGAAATAGACGAACTGGGCGCCGCTGAGGATCTCGGCGGTCTCCGGGGTCGGCTTGCCCTGGGTGATGCCGAGCACGCCGTAGGGCTTCGGGCCCTGCTTGCGCCACATCGCGACCTGCTTCTCGCCGACGAGTGAAGGGCCGGAGCCGTGCAGCAGGAAATCGTTCTCGGCGTAGAGCTTGGCCACGTCGGGCTTGGGTCCGACGAACTTCAACTTCGGGAAGCGGGCCGCGAGCATCTCCTTCACGCCATTGTCGACGTTCGAAGGCCAGAGGGTGACCTCGGCCTCGGGGAAATATTTCTCCAGCAGGACGAGCATGCCCGGGGTGTGGGCGATGTCCCCGATGTTCACCGTCTGCCAGGACGAGCGCAGCACCACGCGCGGGGCGCGCTTACCTTCGGCGGCGCCGAGCGAAGCGGCGATGGCCGCCACGAAAGCGGATTCCAGGAAACGACGGCGGGAGAGCATTGTTATCAGGGGTAGGGATAGGG
>CANKZO010000140.1 GCA_947488485.1 Opitutia bacterium
TCTTGCCTTCGCCGACCGCGAGGCCGCCGATGGCGAAACCGTCGAAGGGCAGCTGGGTCAGGCCGTCGGCGCTGATCTTACGGAGGTCGGGGTAGAGGGCGCCCTGGACGATCGCGAACATGGACTGCGGCGAATCACCACGGGCCTTGAGACTGCGAATGGCCCAGCGATGGGTGATTTCAAGCGCTTCCTTGGCGGTGGCGCGGTCGGCGGTCGAAGGGATGCACTGGTCGAGCACCATCATGATATCGCTACCGATGGCGACCTGGGTGCCGATGCTGGTCTCGGGGCTGAGCAGGTGGATGGCGCCGTCCACATAGCTGCGGAACTCGGCGCCTTCTTCCTTCATATTGCGGGCGTGCGGGAGCGAGAAAATCTGGAAGCCGCCGGAATCGGTGAGGAAGGATTTCTCCCAGCCGGTGAACTGATGGATGCCGCCGAAGCTCTTGAAGACGTCGGGACCCGGACGCAGGAGCAGGTGGTAGGTGTTCGCCAGCAGGATCTGGGAGCCGGATTCGAGCAGGGTATCGAACGTCTGGGCCTTGACCGTCGCCTGGGTGCCCACGGGCATGAACAGCGGCGTCTTCACCTCGTTATGCAGCGTGCGGAATGTGCCCGCCCGGGCCCGCGAACCGGTAGCCGTCGCCTCGAGTTTAAAATTCAGCCGGCTGGTGGACATCGCGGCCCATCTCGGGGGAAAGGGCCAAAAGTGTAAAGGGGCAAAGCACGAGGGCCCGAGGCCATGAGGCCATGAGGGCAGGAGGGCCCGAGATCCCGATTCGATAGATTCCTTTTGGGTAGGGTCGGGACCGCGTCACGACATAGTTGTATCAAATTCATTCTCAGGTCCCAGGTCTCGGCCGTCAGGTGTCTGGTTCAGGTGTTCAGGTTCAGGTACAGGTTCAGGACCCGTACCCGTGCCCGCACCTGAAGAACCCGCACCTGATACCTGGTCAACTGAGACCCGAGACCCGAAGATGTCTGCCCCCTTTGAGTTCTGCTTCTCCGGTTTCCGGTCTCCCCTTTAGTTCTGCCTCCCTTGTCAACGTGTCAACTTGCCAGCGTGCCCCCTCGCGCTAGCGCGTGTCCCCATGTCCCCGTGTCAACGTGCCCCCTCCATTTACCGCTCTTGCTTCGCAGCCGTTCACCATGCCAGCATGCCCCCTATGAATTTAGGAGTCTGGACCCCTCATCACACCCAACGGGTGATCGAGGGTGGGCATGTGCTCATCTCGGGCGCTCCGGGTTCAGGTAAATCCCATCTCCTGCGCGAGGCTATCGTCCCGGGACTCGTCGCTGCCGGCGCCCAGGTTCTCGTCATCGACTATGCCGACGTCATCGGCGCCAAGATCAAAGGCCTCCGTCGCGAGGTCTATGGCGAAGAGACCTTTGGTATCTCCAGTCCCAACGCCGCCTCGCCGGCCCCGGATCTCCTCGGTTCGTCCGCCATCGCCACGCTCGCCTGCGAGCGTGCCGGACGTGATGCCATGGCCGATCTCCTCATGCGCTCGTTGTACGTCGAGCTCATCAAGAACCCGCCTAGCCGTGCCGCCCGACGTTTCCTCGTCGTCGACATCTCGCACCAGTCCTCGGCGCTCTCCACCTTCGGTCCGCTCCTGCGCGAAGCCGTCAAGAACGGCTTCACCCTCATCGTCACCTGCCAGTCGCCCAGCGCGCTCGACGACGATCTCTTCGCGCTGTTCAGCACCCACGTGTGCTTTTACCACTTCTTCAAACGTTGCCTCAAGATCATGTCGCAAGCGCTGCTCTCGACTGATCCGTCGCGTCAGATCTCCGGCGACCGACCCATGCCGCTCAATCATTTCGGCCAGCCCCTCGCCACGCCCGCCAGCCAGCTCGGCACTGATCTCAGCCGCCTCAAAGTCGGCGAATGCCTCCTCGGTCTGCCCGGAGCCCAGCTCGAAAAATTGAAGCTGAATCCTTGGGGCTGAGGTAGGGGCAGCACCGCGTGATGCCCTAGTTGTCTCGAGGTAGGGTCGGGACCGCGTCACGACATAGCTGATGCTGAGCCGCTTCAGGTGGCGGGTGGCAGCCCCGGGTGGCAGGAATTGCAACGAGTAAGGGCGTGCTCCATTTCCGAAGTGACTATTTGAAACCTATTTTTCGGCGCCTACGTTTTCCGTCTGCTGCGCTGAGTGATTTCAGTGTGCCGACGACGGCGTCGATGACTTGATCGTGGTTATCTAGCCTGGCGTGGGCTTCGCGCACGCTATCTTCGATGTTGGGTAGGCTGAGTTTCAGGCCGCTTATCGCGACGAATACTCTGACGACCATGATTCCCATCCTGATGGCAAGATCGCTGTTGAGGACATTCGCTGCCTGGATGACACCATGTTCCGTGAACGCCCAAGGGAGGTATCGGTCACCTCCGCGTCCATTTGAGGTCGCAATTTGCGACCTCAAAGAATTCAGCTCTCCCAATGTTAAACGAAAGGCGAAGTCCTCCGGAAATCTGTCAAGATTTCGCTTAATCTGTTCGTTGAGGCGCTTGGTGCTTACTCCGTAGAGGCGGGCGAGTTCCGAGGCCAAGATGACCCTGCGCCCCCTTAATTCAATAATCAGGGATGCAACTTTCTCAGCGGAAGAAGGGGTCGTCATGCCTGATTTGATGTCATGCTTCGAAACGGCTCAAGTACCGCCGGTGCCATAGATTACTTGGTTTTGATTAGTTGTTTTTAACTAGTTTCGGATGATTTCCGACATTCCCGCCAGCCGCCACCCGAAGCTATGCCTCTCCATCGACTAACTAGCCCGCCCTGGCCCTATCCCTAGCTCTGCCTCCCACTTTTGCACCTTTGCACGCGGCACCGCCGTATTTGCACCTTTGCACTTCAGGACCCGTACCCGCACCCGTACCTGACAACCCGTACCTGACAACCCGTACCCGATACCCGATCAGCCGAGACCTGAGACCCGAAAGTGTGTTCTGTTCAACCAATCCTCTGGGCCTCCGGGCCTCTATTGCTTTCGCGGCTCCGCCGCTTTGCCTCCCTTGTCAACGTGTCAACTTGTCAACCTGCCAGCTAGTTGTTGTCCGGCCAACTGGCCCACTGATCAACCGATCAACTCTGCATCGCTCTGCGTTTAAACAACCTCCCCCACTTCACCCTACAAATCCGCAACAACCTCAACCCTTTCGGATGCCAGGAAAAGCCGAAGGCCAGGCCCACGATAATCAGCGGCAGCCCCGGCGTCACGGGCAGGGGTATAGCAATCAAGCCCACGATAATCAGGATTGATCCCGTGACCACCCTGGCCGCTTGGACTAAGCTGATCATACTTTCAAGGTAACCAATTCCCCCACCAAGCAAGCCACCCCTCCGCTTTCTGCCTCGGGTAGGGTCGGGACCGCGTCACGACATAGCTGTAGCTAACTCATTCTCAGGTCCCAGGTCTCGGCCGTCAGGTCCCGGGTTCAGGTACAGGTATCAGGTTCAGGACCCGTACCCGCACCCGAACCTGACAACCCGTACCTGATCCCCGACTGCCGAGACCCGGGACCTGAAAATGTACGCCCCAGCCAACTCTCCGGTTTCCCTATGCTGCCCCCTTTGAATTCTGCCTCTCCGGTTTCCGGTCTCCCTATGAGTTCGGCCTCTCCCTATACTCAATACTCAATACTCCATACTCGATACTCTCGTTTTAGCGCCGCCTTCGCCGGCTGCTAAAACGCCCTCTCCTCCACCCACCCCACCACCACCTTGAACCCCGTCAACTTAGCGAAATGCAGGGTCAGGATGAAGTCATGCTTCACGGAGATCGCCACCATCCGATGGGGCAGGGCGAGTTTCTTACCCTGGTACAGGCAGATCTTAGGGCAGGCATACAGCTGATTGGCCTCCTTGTAGGCTTTCTGGACGCGGACATCTAGGTTGCTGTGCAAGGCGCCGAGCCGGGGGACCATGCCGAGGAACTCCAGCTTACTGCGGGCTTCCCGATAATCGTCAAAGTTCAGGTCATGCGCTTCCTCGATGACCGCGTCGGTGATAATCACGTGGTTCCTGACGAGGGACGCGCCCCGGATCGTCTCAAAGAAGTAGGCCATCCCGTGAGGGCGCTTTTTACCCTTGATCATGCGCGGGGGCTTGGGCGTCAGGTCCTTTCCGTAGGCCGCCTCGATCTCCTTGGCCAGGAGCTCATCGCCCGCCCGGTGCTCGACCGTCAGCTCATGCTTGCCGCGCAGCACCGTGCGGTGGCGGACGATGATATCCCCGTATTGGTTTAGCCCACCGATCCGGGAGCCGATGTCGAATTCCCCGTTGATCCAGGACTCATTGAAGGCCGGGGAGGTCTCCACCAGCTTCAGCAGCGCCCGCTTCACCTTCTGGGCGGTCAATTTACAATCATAGGCGCGAATCTGGAGCTTCGTCGGAGGATTTGAGGTCGGCGGTTGCATCATTGCCCGCCGATTTGCCCACCATCCCATGTTTGTCAAATGAGGTAGGGGCAGCACTGCGTGCTGCCCTAGCTGTCTCTCTGTGTTCCCAACCGCTAACCGCCAACCGCTACCACCTCGCGGCTCCGTCGCGCAGGGTAGGGTCGGGACCGCGTCACGACATAGGTGCATCGAGTTGCTCGGCCTGAGTACTTTCCTGGCTTGCCCACGTGCCTGCTGCTTGCTTTACTTTCTTTGTGGGTCGAAAGGCCTGCGGAAAAGGTTCCGCCCCGGTGACAAGTGACCAAGGGTCTCTTCCGTCAGGATAGCCGGGGCGGTCATTTTCTCACATCTGTAAATCAACTGCGCGTCCGAGGATATCCATGGCCTGATGGTCGCCTTTGGTCAGTGACCGCCAGATTGCCCAACAGCAGTAATCAGCGATTTGCAGATCGAAGTTCGATTTGGAAGAGTGGTGGAGGAATGTGTGGGTGTCGCGTCCTATCGAGCGCGCTGCTAACTCAGCGGCGATAGCCTTCTCTAGGCCGTGACGTTTCTTGTTGAGAGGAAGGGTATCACTGAAGACCCAGACTCTCTCGTTGCTCTGGCCAACGTGTCGTTCGACTAACGGGCCGACGAAGGCCGGATAGAAACGTTCGGGCGTCCTCAGTCGCTCATCGATATCTATTTTCAGAAGGGCGCGGGCCTTGACCGAGGCCGGGGAAAGCCAAGGCACGATTGTTTCCAGGAATCTTTTTCTCACTCGGCGATTGTCTTCGCTCGCATGAAAGTACTCCAAACCGATGCCTTCCGCCAGTAGCTCATGTCTGAGTTGTGCCAGGTGAGCTATCCGCTGGTTGTCCCAAGGAATCTTAACGCAGGTCAGCACGAGCCATCGTGTGCCATTCTGTCCGAAATCAAAGTTGCCTGCCTCGTCTAGGTAAAGGTGGGTGGATTCCATCCTGCCTATCCCAGTTCCCGCACGCATCTCTGCGCAATCCCTGGGGTCTAGGCATTATAGCTAGGGTATATCCGCTTCTTCACCGCAAGGCGGCGCCACCTTGCGGTGATCGGCGAAAGTTGACCTCCTCGGCTATCCTGACGGAAGAGCTCCCGAGAGCTCTTGTCACCGAGGAGGGACCTTTCTCATCGGCCTCTCGACCGATGACTAAAGAGTGTCCGATATCCGCTTACACTCAAGCCGTAAAAGTCCCTAGGACAGCACGTGGTACTGTCGCTACCTCGATACAGCTATGTCTCCCCCGCCACCCGCCACCCGCCACCCGAAACGAAACATCTCCATCGACTAACTAGCCCGAGCCCCGGCCCTAGCCCTAGCTCTGCCTCCCACTTTTGCACCTTTGCACAGGAGCACCGCTCCGATTTGCACCTTTGCACGGTTTCTTTGCCTCCCTTGCCCACGTGTCAACTTGTCAACCGGTCAACTAGTGGTTCTTCGGCGCTTCCAGCGCCTCAGAACGGCGTCTCCTCCACAAACCCCACCAAGATCTTCCCCTTCGGCAGGCGGGTGAAGTGCATCATCAGATGCGGGCCGTCCATATCCGGCTTCACCACGATCTGATTCCGCAGGAAGAGCTTCTTGCCCTCGTACAGGCAGACCTTCGGGTCTGGGTGCTTGATGTTCGCCAGGTGATACTGCGTCTGGGTGTGCCTGTCTTGATCATCGTAGGTGCGCTTGATCGTCCGGAGCTTGGCCAGGAAATCCAGCGCCTTGCGGACTTCGCGGTAATCCTCGAAGCGCAGGTCATG
>CANKZO010000141.1 GCA_947488485.1 Opitutia bacterium
CTCACGATGTTTTAGAAATAATCCAATCAACAACTTTACAAGACCATTCGGTTGTGAGCAGGCCGACGCGTGACAAACATGAAGGACCATGGCGACCTTACCCTGCCGGATCAAAGCCACCCTCACCCTCCTGCTCGGACTGCTGTCGCTGTCCCCGCTCATGGCCGACGCCCAGCAAGCCGTGCCCGCCACCGTCCGTGACCGTCTCTGGCTATTCGCCGTCCCGGCCGACGGGCCGCGCCTTTTTTACGAGGGCGCGGGCTACCGGGGCGGCTCGCGGATCACACCGGCCGAGGGCGCTTTCTGGCTCGGCGTGCCGAACCTGATGTTCATCACGCAGCCGTGGAACCAACCCCCGGCTATGTCGCGGGAGAAGGCCTGGAAAACGGTGACCACCAAGGAGCAGTACGCCATTTCCTTCGAGCCTCTGAAACGCGTCCAGTGGGCTGCCGTCGGATCAGGAGGGCTCGGCGGCTTGGGGGAGGTTCCGGATATCGTCACCTTGGCGAAGAGTTACCCCAACCTCACCGGCATCTACCTCGACGACTTCGTCACCAGACCCTACACCAAACGTGCCGACGGGACGACGGTCGGCACGCCGGCGATGACCGAGACGCAGTTGAAATCCATGCGCGACCAGCTCGGGAAGGTAGGTCGCCCGATGGAGGTCTGGACGACCATCTACACCCAGGAATTCGACCGGAAGCACCCTGACTTCAAGGACTGCGTGCCGCCGCTGGCGGACCAGATGAAGCATTTTGACGTGGTCGTGCTCTGGACGGCGAAGAGCGCCGACCTGCGCGACCTGGAGAAGAACCTGGCTTTGCTGGAATCCCTCAAGCCGAAGACCTGCCGCATCGCGCTGGGTATCTATCTCTGGGGGTACTGGGACAAGGATCCTGCAAAGGCCGATGACAAGGCCTACGTGATGGGGCAACCCGTGCCGCTGGACCTCATGGAACACCAGTGCAGCCTCGGCCTGAAGTGGCTCAAAGAAGGCCGTGTCTCCGACCTAGTCATCCTCGGCCTCGCCGGGATCGATCAAGGCGTCCCCAGCGCCCCGTGGATGCGCGATTGGATCAAGAAGCACGGAGAAGAAGGGCTGAACCGATAACCAATATTCACCATCATGAAACACCTTCTCATTCTTCTATCATCCCTGCTCGCATCTCTCCACGCGCTCCATGCTGCGGATGCAGAGCCGTTGACAGGCAAGCGCGCCGCCTCGAACGAAGTCGACAAACCCGCCCACGGCATGCGCGGTGCCAATCTGGTCGAGAACCCGGGTTTCGAATCAGGCGACATCGTGCCGGAAGACTGGTTCATAGATGCTGGCGCTGACGCTTTGAGATTCGAGTCGGAAGGGGGCAAAGCCGGGCTGCGCTGCATCAAGGTCACGGAGACGAAGAAATTCCTGATGCAGCAGGAAATCCCCGTGCTTTCCGGAGGCACCTACAAGGTATCCGCCCAGTTCAAGACCAAGGATTTCTCGAGCAAGCGCGTCTACGTGACGCTCGTCCCTTACGGTTGGCCGACACAGTTCGGCATCGCGCTGAATGAGTTCAAAGGGACGTCGGATTGGCAGCTCGTGGAGAAAACCATCAAGGTTGACTGGAAACCGGAAGAGAAGAGATACACCCTCGCTATCTTCGTCGAAAACGGCGCAGGGGAGCTCTGGCTGGATCAAGTCAAAGTCGAAGAGGTGCTGCAAGGGGTCACGGTCCGTCCGGGATCCGTCGTCTGCGACCTCACGAACGGAGCCCCGCGCGGGCTTGCGACCGTCAGGGTGAGCAATGCGAGCGACGAGCCTAAGCGCGTCGAGCTCGCCGGCTTGCGGTCGGTTCCGCCCATCGTCGAATTACCTCCAGGCTCCGAGGCGACCGTCGAGGTGGGCCTCCCGCTGAAGCCGATCTGGCGGAATCGCACCGACATGTATGTGCGTGACGATGCGTCGGACGCCGGCAAGTTCACGGCGAAGACCAGCGATGGAGAAATAATCGACGTCCAGTCAGTCACCCGTGCCTGGTCAAACCTATGCATCGAGCCGTTACAGGTCGCGGTTCAGGACCCTTGGCAGGCCGGCATGCCTTCCGGCCGCTCCGAGCGCGTGAAAGCCGAAGTCAGATTCGTGCTGCCGAGCGAGCTGCTGCGCGCCAGCACGATGGAGGCACGACTGGTCTCACGCGAGACCGGGAAGGAAGCGCTGCGGCACGAGGTGCGCGGCCCGACCGCCGCCACGAAGTTCGAACTCGACGTGCGCCATCTCCCGTGGGGCGCTTATGACCTGCACGTCAGCCTGCTCGACGCAGGAGGACGGGCCACGATCAGCACCAAGCGCCTGGCGACCGTCTTGCCTGGTGACAAGCAGCAAGTCCGGGTGCTCAACAACCTGGCCAGCGAGCTCATGGATGCCCGCAGCCGAGGGCTGCTCGGCCAGAGCCGCATCGAGTTCATGAATCCACGCGATGGCTGGGTCTGGTTCAGGGCCGCCGGAGCTTGCGCGTTGAAGATGAACGACGCCTCCCTGCTCACGTCCGAGATCGACAAGCCTGCCTCCGAAGCCATGCGTCTCTTGCCGGCGGGCAAACATGTCCTAGAGGTGAGCGGGCAACCATCCGAACTAATCGTACGGGCGATCCCCGCGCTGGTTTACAACATCTATTGGCCTAACGCCCCAGGCGGTCAAAGAATCGAGCCCTTCGGCCCCCACACTTGGGAACGCCTGAGCAAGCATATGCTGCCTAACGTCAACACGATCGAAAGCGTCGTGGTGGACACGCCTGAGCACAAGGAATGGCTGGCGCAAGGTAAGCATTGGATGCCCCATGTCCAAGCCCCTGGCCTGATCGACAAGCAGGCATGGACCGTCGATAAGATGCGGGAGGTATGGCTCCACCCCGGCAAGCCCACCGGCTGGCCCGCGCGACCGACCTTCACCCTGGATAAGTTCACCGGCATCAGCGTGGATGAGTATGCGGGAAGCGGCCCATCCGCCGAGATCGTGCGCATGACCACGGCGTCGATTGCCGACCTGGCGGACCACCCGGCCTATGCGGGTAAGTCATGGGTGCCCTGGTTCGCCAGTACGCGCGGGGCGAACGCGGAAGACCGCCCCTTCCTCAAGACGGTCCTAGGTAACGGGTGGCCGTTCAAGGAAGAAGTGTACCTCGGAGAAATGCCCACCGAGCCAGAGAACCTCATCGCCATCCGTAATGCTTTCGCCAAGGTCGCGAGCAAGTACGAGGCAGCCAGTCCCGGCTCGGTGCGACGCATGATCTTCGTCCTCTCGTACTCGGGCCTGGGAACCATGAGCGCAAACCGTTGCCCGCAGGCGGACTTCCGCGTGCACCTCGACATGCAGATGCAGGCGCTCGCCACGAATCCGGAATACTTCGGGCTCTGGGGCGCGGAGGCCTACCGCTCGCACAACGTGGACGAGGAGATCCTGCATTGCATGGGCATGCTGCTACGCCACTATTGCATCGAAGGAAAGACGGGGCGGATGCTGAGCGATCCCTACGAGCTGAAGCATATCGTGAACGGGGACTTCACCGATGGCACGCAGGGCTGGGACGCCCGGCCGGCCGAACCAGGCTCCGTCACCACGGCCACCTTCGCCGGCTACGGCACCATCGAAGGGCGCTATCCGAGAAAGGTCGGCATCGGCGACACTTTCGCCGTGCTGACGCGCAGCGCCAAGGCCCCGAATGAAGTCAGCCAGCAGTTGCGAGGCCTCACCCCCGGCCGGCTCTATTCCCTCAAGGTATTCACCGGTGATCACGCGGACCTCCAGGCCGGCAAGACACGCAAGGACCAGCATGGACTGTCGATCACGCTGGACGGCGCCGAAGTCCAGCCCGGCGGTTTCAGCCATCCGTTCATCAGTCACGACTTCCCCGCCGCACTGGCCGCGTATGCGAAAGTCGCAGGCAAGCCGCCGTTCTGGATGACCTACCACTGGCTGCGCTTCCGCGCCACGAGCCCGGCGGCGACGCTGACCCTCAGCGACTGGACCAAGACCGGCGAACCCGGAGGCCCGGCGGGCCAGCAGACCATGGTCAACTTCGTCGAGATACAGCCCGTCCTGGAGACGGCGAAGTGAGCCTCGCTCATTTTGGCAATGAACCAGATTATGAAACAAACCCTCCCCCTTCTCTCCGCCCTGCTGCTTTCCACCCCGGCCCGCGCTGACCTCGTCGCGCATTTCCACTTCGACGGCGACCTGAAGGACGCCACCGGCCGACACGATGGCCGCCCGGTCGACCCCAATCTCGCGCCTGCGTTTGCGCCGGGACGCTTCGGCAACGCGCTCGTCATCGAAAAGGTCAACGCGGGCATCGAGCTGGCGAATCCTTCGACGATCGAGTTCAGCCGCGACTTCACCCTCGCGACATGGGTCAATGTCGGGAACTACTACGCAGAGATGCCGGTGCTCTTCAAAGGCCGCGCCGACCTGACCGCCGCGCCGGACAAGTTCTTCGGTGTCTTCGGTATCGAGGGAATGCAGGTGCATGGCGAAGGCCAGGGCGAGTGGATCACGAACTTCCGCGCCTCGAACGGGATCGTCCCGAATGATGGCGGATGGCATCACATCGCGGTGACCTATCGCGCGGCGGAGGCTCCGCATTTCACGCTCTATGTGGACGGTCAGGGCAAGACTCCGGCGGACAAAGGCACCTTCCGGGGCGGCGATTTCACGCTGAAGCCCGATGCGCCGGACAGCGTGCTGCGAGTCGGCTGCCGTGCCGATGGCGACACTTGGCGCTACGTGCGGTCACACCTGCGCGGGCTGCTCGATGAGCTCCAAATCTACGACGAGGCGCTGAAGGCGGAGGACATCCGCTTTCTGCATGACCATCCTGGCCGCACGATGAAGCAACGCGAGGCCATCACCATCGCGCCACGGTTCCAGTTGGATCCAGGTCATCTCTGGCGTCCGCCCTTTGGCGTAGAGCGTGTAGGCCTGACGCCGGTGGTCGTGCAGTTCGCCAGCAACACGCACCCGACCCCGGAGCATTGGCTCGCGGCGTATCGCGAAGGCAAGGAAGTGGAGAGGAAAGCGCTCGATGTCTCCGGCAAATCACCCTTCACGGCACGCGTCACCTTCACCACTTCACCCGCGCCGGAGGAACTGTTGTTACTGGCGAAAAACAAGGACGGTAAGACGGTCGAGCAGGCCCGCTGGAAGGTCGAGCGTCCGGCCTTCGAGGCGGACGCGGAGGCCGTCGCCGACCCCGTGGTCAACCCGGTCGATCTCGGCGCGATCCTGCCGCCGGCGGACTGGCTCGTGCTGGGGCCGGAGCAGCAGGCTCGCGTCACGGTCGCGGCCTTCTCCGCGAAGGAAACGATCTCCGGCGCGGAAGTGCTCGCCTGGTTTGCATCCGACACTGCCAAAACCACGAAAGCCGCCATCGAGCTGCCAAAGGGAGTCCGCACCGAACTGCGCCTCACCCTGCCCTCTCCCGCCACCGCCGGCGATCACGACACGCTGCACGTGGCGCTCCGGGATGCGAAGGGTCGCGAGCTTTGGCGCAAGACCATCCGCACGATGCTCATGCGTGGTTCGCCGAAATTGCCCGCGTTCGGAGCCATCGAGACCAAACTGCGCTACGACTACCCGCTGCCCTCCTATTCCGGCCCCGACAAAGTCACCGAGATTCCGTATGACCAGGCCTGGGCGCCGGAGCGGAAGGATGTCGTCATCGCCTTGCCGAACGGCTCGCGCTTTGTCCTCTGGCGCGGCGCGGCCTACACGCCCTTCTGGGCCGGGAAACACAACACCGCCCTGAACTTCGAGTTCGCCGAGGCTCCCCGCCGTCCGGACGGGCTGGACTGCATCGACGCCGCTTCCGACAAGGAACTGCGCCGCAGCCGCGTCGAGATCCTCGAATCCACCGCCGCCCGCGTCCACGTCCGCTGGACCGCGCAGCCGTGCGACCTGAACTACAAGGTCTGGGGCGAGACCGCGACGGAGGATTTCTTTTTCTACCCAGATGGCTTCGGTTCTCGCACGGTCACCTTGCAGACCGAACCCAAGGCCGAATATGAGATCGAGGAGCTGCTCATCCTCACCCCG
>CANKZO010000142.1 GCA_947488485.1 Opitutia bacterium
CCCGGTCGGAAGATCGTCGGTATCGATTGTCGCCTCCTGCTGATTGAAGGCGGCGCGTTGCATTGCCTCAGTCAGCAGCAGCCGGGGTAAGCGCGGCGGAGCCGCGAGGGGGCACGTGGGCACGGTGACACGGGGGCAAGGGGACAAACAAGAGGCACGGAGGCCCAGAGGCTCGGTTGATCAGAGAAGATCGGGCTCAAAGGGAAACCGGAGACCGGATGATTGGCTGGGGAATTAAATTCTGGGTGACGGGTGTCAGCCGCGGGTGACGGCAACTCAGGTATCGGCCTCTCGGCCATCGGCCGCGGGAGCCTGGAGCCGGCTGCCGTTGGCTGAATAGCTGACTCCCGAGAGGCGGATGCCCTGGTGGCCGTCACCTGTCACCCGAAAGAATATGTTCGAAGCTAACTTCCCGGTTTCCGGTCTCCCTTTGAGCGAGCGTTCGCTCTGGCCAACTCCTACCCGCTTACTTCTTCGGCTTTAGTTTCGTCGCGCAGCCACAGTCCCCGGCGCAGCCGCCTTCCTTGCGACGGCGAGCCGCGGCGAGCCAGCGACGAATCAACCAGCCGGCGGCGACCCCTATGATGGCTCCGACGATGACAGCTTCGAAGTTCATGTGAGGCGGATGACGACCTGATAGACGGCCGTCCCGGCGAGCCAGGCGAGCGCCGTCATGTAGACAAATGATCCCGCCGCCCACTTCCAACCGCCGGTCTCTTGAGCGAGTGTGGCAATCGTTGGGCCGCACTGCGAGCAGAGGGCGAAGAAGACCATCAGCGCCAGCACCGCGGCAAGGGAGAAGATCGGGGTGCCGGCGCGCGGGCCCTCGGACCACTTCGCATCCTGCATCGCCTTACGGAGATGTTGGCTGTCGGCCTCGGCGCCTTCGCCGACAGAGTAGGTCACGCCCAGCGTGGAGACGATGACCTCGCGCGCGGGGAAGCTCGCCAGCACCCCGACGGTGATCTTCCAGTCGAAGCCGAGCGGATCAAAGATCGGCTGCACCGCTTTACCAAAGCGCCCCATATAGGACTGCTCGACGTAGGCCGCCTGGAGCTTGGCTTTCACCACTTCTGCCGTGGCCGAAGGATGCGATGCCTTGATGCGTTCGGCGACGGACGCGTCGCGCGGGAAATAGGAAAGCGCCCACACGATGATCGTGATGGCGAAGATGACCGTACCGGCCTTCGAGACGAATTCGGCGGCGTTCTGCCACATGCGCCAAATGACATCGCGCGGCTTGGGCATCTGGTAGCGCGGGAGCTCGAGGACGAAGGGCTGCGGCTTCACCTTGAGGACGAGGCGGGTGAGCACGAAGGCGGTCGGGACGGCGAAGAACAACCCAACGCAATGCATGCCGATCATGGCCACTGATTGCCAGCCGGCGCCGTAGGTCGGAAATATGAACGCGGAGCACATCAGCGCGTAGATTGGGAAACGCGCCGAGCAGCTCATGAACGGCACGACGAAGGCGGTCGCGAGCCGGGCCTTCGGGTCTTCAATTGTGCGCGTCGAAAGTAGGCTCGGAATCGCGCAGGCGAAACCGGAGAGTAATGGCACGAAGCTCTTCCCATTGAGGCCGCACCAACTAAACAGACGGTCCATGATAAACGCCGCGCGCGCCATGTAGCCGCTATCTTCGAGGATCCCGATGAAAAGGAAAAGGATGAGGATTTGCGGCAGGAACACCAAGAACGCGCCGACGCCGCCGATGATGCCGTCCGCCAGCAGGCTTTGGAGCATCGGATACGCATCAAGTTGCGGCGCGACGATGGCCTTCGTCCAATCGACCCCAGACTGAATCCACTCCATGGGGAACTTCGCCAGCCAGAAGACGGAGCCGAAGAAACCCAGCATGATGCCCAAGAACAGAACCGGGCCGAGGAAACGATGCAGGAGTAGGCGATCGACGGCGGCGCTGCGGCCAGCCTTGCCGGCGCCCTCGGTTACCACGCCTTCGAGGACGATGCGAAGGTGCGCATAGTGCACGAGCGGCTCGGCGGCCATGGGGTTGTAGCCAGAATTGCGGACGCGATCGCGCGCGGAGCGCAAGGTCTTGTCCCGCTGAGCGAAGGTCCAGCCGAGGCGGTCGGCCGTGGACGGATTCGTATCGAAGAGAAGTCGCTGCGCTTCGGCTTCTGAAATCGGCTTGCCCGTGTCGGCGGCGGCGGACGTAGCAACATCGGCGAGGGCGGTGGCGATATTGGTCGGCCAGGTGACGCGCTTCATCTGTGTCTGCTGGGTGATGGCACGGGCGATGCCACGGCGAACATCGAGGATGCCTTCACCTTTCCAAGCGGAGGACATCACGACCGGCACGCCGCCGAGGCGACGGGAGAGTAGCTCGGTGTCGATACGGAGGCCTTGTTCCTTAGCGACGTCAGCCTGGTTGAGGACGATGACCACCGGACGGCCGAGCTCGGCGACCTGCGAGGCGAGGAAGAGATTACGGAGCAGGTTCGTCGCGTCGACGACGAGCACCACGGCGTCCGGACGGCGATCGCCGGCGATGTTACCCGACAGCGCATCGATGACGACCTGCTCGTCGGGCGAAGCGGCGGCGAGGGAGTAGAGTCCAGGCAGGTCGATGAGTTCGACTTTCTGTCCGTCGCCGAGATCACAGGTGCCCGACTTGCGAGCGACAGTCACGCCGGGGTAATTGCCAACACGCTGACGCAAACCCGTTAGGGCGTTGAAGAGAGTCGACTTGCCGGTGTTGGGGTTACCGACGAGCGCGACCAGGAGGCCTGCGGCGGGAGTGCTCACGGCTGGCGCGGTCGCTGGATGGGACAGTCGGCGGAGACGTCGACGATTAGGTTCTCGGCCTCGGCAAGGCGCAGGCTGACGACTTGGCCGCCGAACTCGATCGCGAGCGGGTCGCCGAGCGGCGCCCTCCGAATGAGCTTCAGGACCATGCCCGGGAGAAGCCCAAGCGCCATTAAACGCTGATCCACCCCACGCTCGGGATTGAGCGAGGCCAGCTTGCCGAATTGGCCGGGCAGAAGTTGGGAAAGCGGAGTCACTCTAATTGAGAATGAGTCTCAAAACTAGCCCTCAGGCCCCCTTTGTCAACGCCGACCATCGGAGAGCGCCGGATTGCATTACCGGCTCCCCCTCCCCTATTTCCCCGCTTATAACCCCTTCTGATGCACGCGCTAACCCCAGACGTCGAATCGCCGGCCAAGCACACCGAGCGCGACCATGGGGGCATGGCCGGCCACCCCCGGGGGTTGAGCATGCTCTTCTACGCCGAGATGTGGGAGCGGTTCTCCTACTACGGTATGCGGGCGATCCTCCTGCTGTTCATGATCGCGCCCTTGGCGATGGGCGGGATGGGGATGGACCAGAAATCGGCCGCACAAATCTACGGCAACTACACCATGGCGAGCTACATGGTGGCCATCCTGGGGGGCTATGTCGCGGACAACTTTATCGGCGCGCGCCGCGCAGTCCTCATCGGCGGACTGATTATCACCGCCGGACACTTCTGCCTGGCGTTCGCCTCCGTGCCGACGTTCTACGCGGGGCTCATCCTCGTCGCACTCGGCACCGGCCTGCTCAAGCCGAGCATCAGCACGCTTGTCGGCGGACTCTACTCGCATGGCGACACGCGTCGCGACGCCGGCTTCTCGCTCTTCTACATGGGTATCAACCTCGGTGCCTTCGCCGCGCCGCTGGTGGTCGGTTGGCTTGCGCAGGGCGAACAGTTCAAGGCGCTGCTCACTGGCTGGGGACTCGACCCGACGCATTGCTGGCACTGGGGCTTCGGCGCCGCGGGAATCGGCATGACCATCGGTATGATCGTCTATTTGCGCCACTGGCATTGGCTCTCTCACATCGGCCATCCTCCCGAAGCGAACTCCGCCCGCCCATGGGGGCGTCTAGCGCTCATCGCCTTGGGCACCGCGGCGTTGCTCGGGGTGGTGATCGGCGCAGACCGAATCATCATGGACTTGAGGGAAAGCAAGGGCGACGAGATCGCCCGCGATTTCGCCAGGCTCGCCTATGGGATGATCTGCTTCGGGCTACCCGTTGCCGGGATAATCTTTTTCGGATTATTGCGAAGAGATGAAGATAGCCGGCGCATCGCCGCGATCCTCGTCTTCTACGTCTGCGCGATCTTGTTCTGGGCGGTCTTCGAACAGGCCGGCTCGACGCTCACGCTCTTCGCGGACGAACTCACGCGCAACGAGCTGCTGGGTTTCCGGTTTCCCTCGTCGTGGTTCCAGTCGGTGAACTCGCTCTTCATCCTGATCCTCGCGCCGCTGTTCGCGTGGCTCTGGGTAAGCCTACGGAAACATCAGCCTTCGATCCCGATGAAGTTCGTCTGTGGGCTGTTATTCGTAGCCCTTTCGTTCGCCCTGCTCATCCCAGCTGCGCAGCTCACCGCCGCCGGCAAAGTCAGCCCTTGGTGGCTGATCGGCGTCTACTTCCTCCAGACCATCGGGGAACTCTGCCTCAGCCCTGTCGGCCTGAGCGCGATGACCAAGCTCGCCCCCATGAAACTGACCGGGCTCGTGATGGGCATCTGGTTCCTCGGCACTGCGCTTGGCAATAAGCTGGCGGGCGTGGTCGCCGGCGAATTCAACGCCAAGGACCCGCAAGCCCTCGCGCACTTCTTTTGGCAACAGGCGCTGCTCGTGGGCGGCATGACGGTCCTATTACTGGTGCTCGTGCCGTGGGTGCGCCGACTGACTGGCGAACAGGCGACGTCAGGTCAGAGTTCTGCCTGAACGCAAACGGACACCGGACAGTGATCCGAACCCGTGACCTTGTCGTGGATGTCGGGCTGAGAATACTTGAGGCCGTCAGACGTCAGGCAGTAGTCCAGGCGCCAGCCGATGTTGCGGGCGCGAATACCGGGGCGATAGGACCACCAGCTATAGCGCTTCGCTAGTTCGGGATGCTGAGCGCGGAAAGTGTCCGTGAACCCATGCTGTGAAAGGAGCTGGCTGAAAGATTCGCGCTCCTCATCGGTGAAACCCGCGTTGCGGCGGTTCGTCGAAGGATTGGCGAGGTCGATCTCGGCGTGCGCGACGTTGAGGTCGCCACAGACGACGACTGGCTTCTGCTTGGCGAGGCGGGCAAGGTATTTACGGAAATCGGCGTCCCACTGGAGGCGGTATTCGAGGCGCTCGAGTTCGCGTTGGGAATTTGGGACGTAGGCGCTGATGACGAAGAGCCCTTTGAATTCGGCCGTCACCACGCGCCCTTCGGGCGGATGGTCGCCCGGGAAATCAGTGGCGACGGAAAGCGGCGCGGTCTTCGAGAGCACCGCGGTGCCGGAGTAGCCCTTCTTTTCAGCTTCGTGCCAGAACTGGTGCGGATAAGCCAAGCCAAGCGTGGTGGCGACGGCGGTCTCACACTTCGTCTCTTGGAGGCAGAGTACGTCCGGATCGGCGGACGCGATGAAATCGGCAAGGCCTTTGCCGAGGGCCGAGCGGACGCCGTTGACGTTCCAGGAATAAATCTTCGCGTGACTCACGGACGGATCACTTGAAGAGCTGATTCATCTTCCGGTCGAGATCCTTACCCTTTTCGCCGGCCTTAGGATCAGCGGTCACCGCAGGGGCGACTTCGACGACTGGAGCAACCGGAACCACGGCCGCAGGAACAGGATTCACCGCAGGTGCCGGCGCGGCCGGGGCGACCTCGGCAGGCTTAACCCCGAAAAGGACATCGACGCGCTGAGTAAGGGTGGGCGGGCCCTTCGGCACGACAGCGACTGGAGCGGCGGTGACCGGAGCTACCGCAACCGGAGCGGTCGACGCGGCCGCGACCGTCGCACCTTGGGCAGCGGCGAAGGGCGAATCGAACTTGGTGCCCTTAGCGACCAGCTCCGAGACACGTTTGCCGAGCTCGACGGAAAAATCGGTGAGCGTGCTCTTAATCTCGAACTTGGCGCCCTTGGCGCGGACCTCAAGCGACCCATCGGCGAGGACCTTAGAAACCTGCAGTACCGTGCCGACTTCGAGCACCAAATCTTGAACTTTCTTCCCATCAACGATGACGGGGACGGCAGTGGCGGTCTTCACCGACACCGCGGTCGGCCAAAGGATTAGGTGTTCCGAG
>CANKZO010000143.1 GCA_947488485.1 Opitutia bacterium
TGGCGACTTTCCGCAACCACCACCGCGACCTCGACGCCATCCGCATGGCCAACGTCTACGCCTCCTCCGACCAAGGTAAGACCTGGACCCGCCGCGGCGGCGTCACCTTCCCGGGCACCGACTTCGACGAGCACATGATCGTCGAGCGAAAGGACGGCTCGCTCTGGATGCTGGCCCGCGCCGGCAAAGGCATCAGCGAATCCACCTCGACCGATGGCGGCCGCACCTGGACTGCTCCGACGGATTCGCCGATCAAGAACCCGAAGGCCCGCTTCTTCCTCCGCCGACTTAACTCCGGCAACCTGCTACTCGTGAAGAACGGCCCGATCGACGTCCAGCTGCCCCGCCGCTCCAGCCTCAGCGCTTTCGTCTCGAAGGATGACGGTAAGACCTGGGGCCCGGGCCTCCTGCTCGACGACCGCGCCTCGGTCTCCTACCCCGACGGCTTCCAGGCTCCGGACGGCACGATCCACATCCTCTACGACTGGAATCGCCACACCGACGCCGAGATCCTGCTCACGAAGTTCACGGAGGAGGACATCGCCAAGCAGACCAAGGTCACCCGCTCGCTCGTGAACAAGGCGACCAAGACCCCTCACCCAGAACTCGGCGGCCATGGCGTCCGTGCTGACGCCAAGTGGACGGCCCAAGGCCTCATTGATGCCAAACAGGACCGCACCAGCATCCCTTACGAAGGCTACACCCCCAACCGGATGGTCTGCGATACGACCCTGCGCCTGATGCCCGACGGCTCTTGGATCTACTTCATGCTGGCCGGGGGCGACACCGAACCCTCCCCGCTGAACTATACCGCCATCACCCGCAGCACCGACGAAGGCCGGACGTGGTCGCCGCTCGCGACATTCGACGTCGGTTTCCCGCGCGAAGGCGAGACCATCGGCCAAGGTCCGACCGAGGTCCTCGTCCGCGGCGGCCGTGCGACGCTCTTCTTCTCGACCCACTCGAAACACTGGGCCAATGACTTCCGCTCCTGGTATCTGACGAGCGACGACTCCTTCAAGACGTGGAGCAAGCCCACCGCCCTGCCTGGTCGCCTGAAGGAACGCACATTCATCCGCCCTTCCATCGTCACCAAGGACGGCCGTATCCTGATGCCCTTCCAACACTACGTCGGTCCGGATTCCGAAAAGGACAAGGCTCCGCTCGACCGCGCATTCACCAACCCACGCAATGGCGTGCTGATGAGCGGGGACGGCGGCAAGACCTGGAGCGAGCACGGTAACGTGCGCCTCACGCCCAACGACAAATACTTCGGCTGGGCGGAACCGACCATCCATGAACGCGCCGACGGCTCGATCCTGATGTATATCCGCGCCGATGGCCTCGGCGGCGTCCTCTATCAGGCGACCTCCCGGGACGGCGGCCGCACTTGGCCGGAATTCGCCTCGGTCACCGACATTCCGAACCCCGGCAGCAAAGCCACCCTCTTCCCGCTCGGCGGCACGTCCGTCGCCATGTTGCACAACAACAACTCCAAGCGCCGCGCTCCACTCTCACTCTGGATCAGCTTCGACGACGGCAAGACCTGGCCCTACCAGCGCGTGCTCGTACCCGAAGCCGGCCCCGACCCGCAATATCCCGGCAAGCACATGAAGGGGTCGATCAATTATCCGGACGGCTTCGTCAGCGCCGACAAGCAGTGGCTGCACTTCGCCTACGACGACGCCCGTCACCGGGCCGTGCATTACAGCGCGAAGCTCCCGCCGCTGCCCGCCAAGTAAACAGCCGGCAAAAGGCAGAATAAGTTGGCAAAGCAGGGCGGAGGGCTAAGTTGCCCTCTTCCCCGCCCATGCGCCTCCTCCTCGCCTTAGGGCTCCTGCTGCTCGCCCGTCCCGCCCAGGCCGCGGAGGCCGATGTCATTGTCTACGGCGCCACCCCGGGAGGTTTCTGCGCGGCGATCGCCGCCGCCCGCGAAGGCGCCAAGGTCGTGCTCCTCGAACCCACCGCCCACGTCGGCGGAGTCAACACCGGCGGCCTGAGCTTCAGCGATTCCAACCAGACCGTCAGGTCCACCCTGCTGGGTCTATTCGAGGAATGGCACCAGCGCGTCGCCGCCGATTATGCCGCCCGCGGCGTGAAGCTGCCTTACGACGTCGCGGTGAAGGACAACTCCGTCTGGACCTACGAACCGCACGTCGCCGCCCGCGTGACGGACGCGATGCTCAAGGAAGCCGGCGTGAGCGTGCTGACGAAACAGACCTTGGAAGGCGTCGAGAAAGCTGGCGCCCGGATCGTCGGCCTGCGGACGTCCGGCGGCATGCACACCGCGAAAGTCTTCATCGATGCCACGTATGAGGGCGACCTGATGGCCCGCGCCGGCGTGGTCTGGCACCTCGGTCGAGAGAGCCGCGACGAATACGGCGAATCGTTCGCGGGCCGCCAATACCCGAAGGAGAAGATGGCCATCAATGGTTTCGATGCCAACGGCCTGCCGCTGCCATTCATCACGTCCGTCCGCCCGGGCGACGACCAAGCCGGCGAAGAGACCGTCATGGTCTACAGCTTCCGGCTCTGCCTGACCAAGAACCCTGCGAACCGCGTACCGTTCCCGGAACCGCAGACCTACGACCCGGCACGCTTCGAACTGATCCGCCGGTATTTCCAGAAATACCCAAACGCGCCGCTGCCCTGGGATCTTTACCCCCTGCCGGGAGACAAGTTCGACGCGAACAACGGCATCGGTAAGATGTTCTCGATGGGACTCGTCGGCGAAGCCAACGGCTGGTGCGCCTCCGACCCCGCCGGCCGCGCCAAGCTCTGGGAGAAGCATAAGCAGTATACCCTCGAGTTCTATAAGTTCCTCACGACCGACCCGGCCGTCCCGGCGAAGATCCGCGCGACGATGGCCGAGCTCGGCCTTTGCCGAGATGAATTCCCAGAGACGCAGCATTGGTCGCCGCAGCTCTACGTCCGCGAAGGACGACGCATGGACGGACGCATGATCCTGACCCAGAACGACGTGCTCAAAGATGCCCAGAAGGAAGACCCGATCGCGATCTCGTCCTTCCCCATCGATTCGCATGACTGCCGCCGGCTCGCCCTGCCCGACGGCGTCATCAACGAAGGCACCATCTTCCCCGTGCGCATGCCCGGACGTCGCCACGGCTACGCGTATCATATTCCTTATCGCGCCATCACGCCTTCGGCCTCGGAGTGTTCCAACCTGCTCGTCCCCGTCGCGCTCTCGGCCACGCACGTCGCGTATTCATCCGTCCGCGTCGAGCCGACCTGGATGGCCATCGGCCAAGGCGCCGGTGTCGCCGCCGCCCTCGTCGCCAAGGCCGGCGTCACCGTCCAAGCCCTCGACTATCCCACGCTCCGCACCCGCCTGCTCGCCCAGAAGGTCGTCCTCGAACTCCCCGTGCTGCCGCCGGTCGGCAAGGTCGCCCGCTCCTCCGGCCCAGTCTCGATCGACTCGAAGTCCCTACCGGGGCTGATCCTCGACGACGCGCAGGCCGAACTCTCGGGCGACTGGGAACGCTCCACGAACTTCAAGCCGCACGTCGGCACGGGCTACCTGCACGACGAACAGCGCTCCGATGGTAAGTCGCGCGCGGTCTTCCGCTTCAAGGGACCGGCCGACGGCGAGTTCGCGCTGCGCATGGCCTACTCCGCCCACGAGACGCGGACGACGCGCCTGCCGATCACGATCGTCGGCGGCGGCACGGAGCATCGCTTCTCCGTGGACCAGACCCAGCCCCTCCCCGCCGGCGAGGCCTTCCGTGAAGTCGGTCGTATCCGCCTCCGTCAGGGCATGGACTATACGCTCACCGTCGCCAACGAGAACACCAAAGGCTTCGTGATCCTCGACGCCTTCCAGTTGCTCCCGGTCGTCGCACCGGCAAAGTAACCCCATGAAGACCCGCCTGCTTCTCTGCCTGACCGCCCTGCTCGTGGGCTGCTCCACGCCTAAGGAAGAGCCTAAGCCGGCCGCCTCGCTGCTGCCGGTCGGCTGGGACGCCAAGGCCGCGGGCGACAAGGTCATGGCCAGCCTCTTCAAGGTCACCGGCCCGGAGGTCAAAGGCGCGCACGACGCCCATTTCACGATCGTCGGTGACCGTGCGTACGTCGTGACCGAGGTCAACGACCGCCAAGCCGGCGAGGCCGCCCAGTGGCCCTTCGTCTACGCGACGCTCTCCATCGTCGACCTGCGCAATGAGCGCCTGCTCGACGTGATGACCCTCGCCCGCTCCGAACAAGCCTTCGCCAATGAGACGCTGCCCGTCGGCGCCTGCTTCGTGCCCCGCATCAAGCAGGTCGGCCCGAAGACGCTCCGCTGCTGGTTCGCCAGCGAACAGCCCGGCAAGCGCCAGTCGCAGACTTACTATCGCGACTTCGACCTCGGCACGCTGACGTTCGAGCGCGAGATCCATCGCATGAAGCTGCGCACGAGCGACGGCGTCTTCGACCTGCAGCCACAATATCTGCACGCCGACGCCGCCAAGCAGGGCTTCAAGCGCAAGCCGGTCGACGCCGGGCTCTACCTGTTCGACAACTTCAAGGAGTTCGACGGACGCACCTACATCGCGATCAACAACTACATTGGCGCCCAGCAGGCGCTCTGCGCTCTGAACGCCGAAGCGGACACCCTCGAAGTCGTCGGCCACTTCAATGGCCCCGGCGGCCCGGCCCTGACCGAGCCCGCGGTCAATCGTCTGCCCAACGGCACCTGGCTGGCCATCTGCCGCCAGGAGAACGGCGACCACAACTACTGGTTCTGCGAAAGCCAGGATGGCCGGACCTGGACGACCGGGGGCGAGAAGGCCTTCGTCAAGCAAGGCGCCGGCTCCAAGCCGACGTTCGATAAGTTCAACGGCACCTACTTCCTCGGCTGGCAGGAGCTCACCCGGATCGACGGCGTCAGCCGAAGCGTCTTCAATGTCGACGTCTCCAAGGACGGCCTCAGCTGGGAGCGTAAATACCGCTTCGAGAGCACCAAATCCTTTCAATACCCCACCTTCGTCGAGGACAGGGGGGCTATCTGGCTGGTCGTGACCCAAGGGGACTCCGACCCCAGCCGCAAGGAACGGATCATGTTCGGTCGGTTGGAGTAATCATAAGGTCTCGATTAGCCTAAGGTCCAAAAACTCCTCGCAACCAATCTGGGCGGGAGGTGTATTACTCCTACCCCTATGCGATTCCTCGCCCCCCTCCTTCTGGCCGCGACCTTCAACGGCTGCGTCGCCGGTGAACTGTCCTTCGACAAGCAGACCCTGACCAAGGACTTCGTGGCCGAAGGCTGCGCAGTCGGCGACTTCGACCATGACGGCCACGTCGACGTCGCAGCCGGCTGGTTCATCTGGAAAGGCCCCGACTTCAAGCAGCGCATCGCCTACGCCGTCGAGCCCTCGCACGACAAAGGCCCGAACAAGACGCCCTTCAACGGCGCCACGGGCTACTCCGACTACTTCGTTTCATACGCCTACGACTTCAACGCCGACGGCTGGCAGGATATCCTGGTATTCGGTTTCCCGGGAGACCCCGCCCTCGTCTACGAAAACCCGAAGGGCAAGGCCGGCCCCTGGACCGTCCACAACATCTTCGACGTCGCCGACGGCGAGTCCCCCCAGCTCGTCGACATGAACGGTGACGGCAAGCCGGAGCTCCTCTGCCACACGAGCGATCGCGTGAAGGATCCGAAGAACAACAAGGGACGCCACGGCGGCCAGTTCGGCTTCGCCGAGATCGATTGGCAGAATCCGTTCGGCAAGGCCCGCTTCCGTCCGATCACGCCGAAGAACAAGGCCAACGACCAGAAAATCTTCAAGTATACGCACGGCTACGGCGCCGGCGACGTCAACGGCGACGGCCGCATGGACATCCTCGAAGCCAACGGCTGGTATGAACAGCCTGCCGACATGTCCAAGGACTCCGACTGGAAGTTCCACGCCGCCAATTTCGGTGTCGGTGGCGCCCAGATGTACGTCTACGACGTGAACAAGGACGGACGTAACGACGTCATCACGAGCATCAAGGCCC
>CANKZO010000144.1 GCA_947488485.1 Opitutia bacterium
AAGTGGCACCTCGGCGACGAAGCCGAGTATCAGCCGAACAAGCGCGGCTTCGACGAAGTCTTCATCCATGGCGCCGGTGGCATCGGCCAGAGTTATCCGGGAAGCTGCGGCGACGTCCCGGGAAATTCCTATTACGGCCCGACCATCCTGCATAACGGCAAGTTCGTGAAGACTTCTGGCTATTGCACCGATGAGTTCTTCGCTCAGGCCACCAAGTGGATCGAAGGCGAAGCCGCGGCCAAGCGACCCTTCTACGCCTACATCGCGACCAATGCGCCGCACGGACCTTATAACGCCCGCCCCGAGGATGCGGCGCTTTATGAGGGCAAAGGACTCGGCAAGGACACCGAGAACTTCTTCGGCATGCTGCACAATATCGACCAGAACGTCGGTAAGATCCTGGCGAAGCTCGAGGCCCTCGGAATCGCGAAGGACACCTTGATCGTGTTCATGAACGACAACGGCGGCACCGCCGGCGTGAAGGTCTTCAACGCCGGCATGCGGGCCCAGAAAGGTACGCCTTACATGGGCGGCATCCGGGCCATTTCCTTCTGGCGTCTACCCGGACGCTTCCAGCCCATGGACGTCAAAGCCTTGTCTGCGCATGTGGACTTCGCGCCGACGCTTCTCGAGCTGACCGGAACCGCTGCCTCACCGCAGATGAAGGCTCAGCTCGAAGGGCGCAGCCTGATGCCCTTGCTGACGGCTAAGCCGGGGCAGGACATCGCGTGGGCGGACCGGACCCTCATCACGCATGTCGGCCGCTGGGGTAACATGCTCAAGGGCGTGGACCCCGAGGTCGGCAGATACGCCCAGACCAGCGTCCGGACCGCCCGCTGGCATCTCGTCTCCGCTGCCAACGTGGGCAATGCCGCCAAGGGCAAGGGCAAGACCGCTAAGAAAGCCGCCCCTGAGGGCGCTCCGGTCGCCGCCAAGCCTAACTGGCAGCTCTTCGATCTCTCCGCCGACTATGGTGAGACCACCGACGTCGCCTCCCAGCATCCAGAAGTCGTCGCCGATCTCATCGCCAAGCATGATGCCTGGTGGAAAGAGTGCCGGCCGCTCATGGTCAACGAGAACGTCGCTGGCCCGGCCGAGAACCCCTTCAAGGTCCTCTACCGCGAGCAGCAGGGGAAGTAGGCCGGCGAGTATGGAGTATCGAGTATGGAGTATAGGCGAGGAGGCCTATGCTACATAACCGTGTACACGAGGGCCCGAGGGCCTGAGGGTTAGGCGAGGAGCTTCTTGACCACCTCGCCGTGGATGTCGGTGAGGCGGAAGTCTCGGCCTTGGTGACGGTAGGTCAGGCGGGTGTGCTCGACGCCCATCAGGTGCAGGATCGTGGCGTTGAGGTCGTGCACGTGGACGCCGTCCTTGACGATATTGTAGCTGAAGTCGTCGGTCTCGCCGTAGGTCGAGCCTTTGTTCACGCCGGCGCCGGCCATTAGGACAGTGAAGCAGCGCGGGTGGTGGTCGCGACCGTAGTTCGTCTCCGAGAGAGTGCCCTGCGAGTAGGTCGTACGACCGAATTCGCCGCCCCAGACGATCAACGTATCGTCGAGCAGGCCGCGCTGCTTGAGGTCGGTGAGCAGGCCGGCCGTGGCTTGGTCGGTGTCATTGCACTGTCCCTTGATGGCCTTCGGGAGGCCGCCGTGGTGGTCCCAGCCCATGTGGAAGAGCTGGATGAAGCGGACGTCGCGTTCGCAAAGGCGACGGGCCAGGAGACAGTTCGAGGCGTAGGAGCCCGGGCGCTTCACGTCAGGACCGTAGAGATCGAGCACATGCTGCGGTTCCTTCGAGAGATCGAGCAGGTCGGGCACGCTCGTCTGCATGCGGAAGGCCATCTCGTATTGGGAGATGCGGGTCTGGATCTCCGGGTCGCCCAGCACGCCGTGGCGCTGGTTGTTGAGTGCGGCGAGTTCGTCGAGCTGTTCGCGGCGGACTTCGCGCGGGATGCCCTCGGGGTCTTTCAGGTAGAGCACGCGCTCGCCCTTATTGCGGAGCTTCACCCCTTGGAGTTTGGAGGGCAGGAAGCCCGCGCCCCAGAGGCGGTCATAGAGCGGTTGGTCGTCGGGACGACCGCTACCGAAGGACGTCATCACCACGTAGGCGGGGAGGTCGGCGTTCTCGCTGCCGAGGCCGTAGGCGGACCAGGAACCGATGCTCGGACGGCCGGCAAGCTGGCTGCCCGTCTGCATGAACGTGATCGCCGGGTCATGGTTGATGGCTTCCGTGTGCATGGCGCGGACCACGCACCACTCGTCGGATTTCGAAGCGATGTGCGGCATCAGTTCGCTGAACCAGTTGCCCGACTGACCGTGCTGCTTGAACTTGAAGATCGAGGGGGCGACCGGGAAGTTCTTCTGCCCGGACGTCATCGTCGTCAGGCGCTGACCCTTGCGGATCGATTCCGGGAGATCCTTGCCGCGCATCGCTTCGAGCTGCGGCTTCGGGTCGAAGAGTTCCATCTGCGACGGCGCGCCGGACTGGAAGAGGTAGATGATACGCTTCGCCTTCGGATTGAAGTTGGGGAAGCCCAGGCCCGGGTTGGCGGCGAAGGCGGGCGTGCCCATGATCGAACCTAGGGCAGCTAGGCCGATGCCGCCGGCGGACCCCTTGATGAAGGTTCGACGGGACAGGGCCATCTTCGTGGCCTGGTCGAGTCCGTGGAATTGACGGTCGTTGCAGTTCATTCGCGGGTGACGGTTTCGTCGAGGTTGAGGAGGGTGTTGGCCGTGACTGTCCAGGCAGCCATCTGGGCCTTGTCGAGGTCAGCGGGGAGAGGGCTCAGGCCTTGGCCGAGGAGTTTCGGCGCGAGGGTCGCGTCGGCGGCGTAGGTCGCCAGGCGCTTATCCACGCCCTTACGCAGGACCGAGAGTTCGGCTGGGGTGCCGTCGCGGCGGACCACCTTGCGGAACATCCAGGCCAGGCGGGCGTCGGCGTCGCCGGGCTGGCGGAGCGTCTGCTCGGCGAGCTTGCGGGCGGCTTCGACGAAGGTCGTCTCGTTGAGGAGCGACAGAGCCTGCATCGGCGTGTTGGAGCGTGAGCGCTTAACCGTGCAGACCTCGCGGCCGGAGGCGTCGAAGAGCAGCATCGAGGGCGGGGCGGCGGTGCGCTTCCAGATCGTGTAGAGCGAACGGCGCCAGAGGCCATCGCCCATGTCTGACTTGTAGTTGCGCATGTCTCCATAGACGCTGGTCTCGTCCCAGACCGCTTCGGGCATGTAGGGCTTCACGCTCGGGCCGCCTTGCTTGTCCACGAGCAGGCCGGAGATCCAGAGAGCCTGGTCGCGGATGACTTCGGCCGGGAGGCGGAAGCGCGGGCCTCGGGCGAGCAGACGGTTGTCGGGGTCTTTCTCGAGCATCTCCGGCGTCACCGCCGCGCTGCGCTGATAGGCTGCGCTGGACATGATCAGCTTATACATCGCCTTCATGTCCCACTTGCGGTCGACGAATTCCACGGCGAGCCAGTCGAGCAGCGCGGGGTTGCTCGGCCATTCGGCTTGCGAGCCGAAGTTCTCGGACGTCTTCACCAGTCCGATGCCAAAGAAACGTTCCCACGCGCGGTTGACCCAGATGCGTCCGGTGAGCGGATGCTTGCCGTCGATGAGCCAGCGGGCGAACCCCAGGCGGTTATTCGGTTCGCCGGCGGGCATCGGCGGCAGGGCGCGGAAGAGAGCGCGTTCGACCTTCGGGCCGATCTTATCGTATTCGCCGCGCAGGAGCACGAAGGCGTCGCGGGGCTTAGGCAGTTCTTTCATCACCATCACCGAGACCGGCTCGGCGAGGGCGGCGTCGTGCGCCAACTTGGCCGCGGCGACCTTGGCGACCGCCTGGGCGCGAGGATGTTCAGGGCTGTCGGCGAAGAGTTTCGCCAGCGACTTACGGTCGGCCGCCGTCAGCTGTTCCGTCGGCTTGGCGAGGAGGCGGCGGGCGGCTTCGGCGGCCGGGTCGGTCTTGATCGAAAGCAACTTGGCGTCGACGGACGAAGTGTTGAGCCGGAATCGCCCGATGCTATGATCGGAGAACGCCTCGTGCCGCATGACCACGATGAGTTTGGCGCCGGTGGGGATCGGTGTCGGCGAGACTGTGAAGATGGCCTTGCGCGGGACACGGTTCTTGGCCTCGTTGCCGGCGATGGCCCAGCCAGACTTGTCGTTGGAAGCTTTCTTCGGCTTTCCTTTGGTCATCGGTTCCGGAGCAAGCTTGGCGATCGTCCAGCCAGCTTGATCGAAGTCGGCCTCGGCTTTGATCAGCGGGATATTGGTCGTCTTGCCATCGGCCGTCTTGAGGCGGACCTCGAAAGCGCTGAGCACGAAATTCCCATTGAAGGCGCGGCCGAGGCTCTTGTTCGGCAGGGAGTCGTCGGGCAGGGCTTCGAGGCGTACCGCGGTCAGCATGGAACCCGTCGGACTCGCTTCGATCACGTAGGTCTCCTTGGCGGCCGTACCGCCGGAGACCAGCCAGGAACCGTCGTCGAGGCGTTTGAATTCGGCGTTTTCCTTGGCCGAGACCTTTTCGTCGGTCAGCGATTCCCAGGCCACGCCGACCTTGGAGACCGCGGCCCGCTGTTTGGTGAGCCAAGCCGCGTAGGCTTCCGGCTGGTCGGTCGGGATGGCCTTCAACGCTTGTTCAGCGTTGGTGAGCGCCGTGGCGGCATCGTCGATCTTCTGCTGTTGATCTTTGGTCGGCAGGGATAGCACCGGAGGTGTATTGCCTCCTCGCTTCGTGCCGCCGGCTCCGCCGAAGTCGCCGAGCACGCCCGACTCCTCGATGGAATTGAAGTAAGCGAAGAACTGGTAGAACTCCTTCTGCGAGATCGGGTCGTACTTATGATCGTGGCAGCGACAGCAGTTCATCGTCAGCCCCATCCAGGTCGAACCCGTGGTCTCGATGCGATCAATGACGTTTTCCGCGAACCATTCCTCGACGATACGACCTCCCTCGCCGTTGATGCGGTGGTTGCGGTGGAAGGCCGTGGCGACAATCTGGTCGCGAGTGGCGTTCGGGAGAAGGTCGCCGGCGAGCTGCTCGACCGTGAAGGCGTCGAACGGCTTGTTGTCATTGAAGGCCTTGATCACCCAATCGCGGTAGGGCCACATCGTGCGCTGCGTGTCGCTCTGGAAGCCATTGGAGTCGGCGTAGCGGGCGAAATCGAGCCACTGGGCGGCCATGTGTTCGCCGTAATGGGTCGAGGCCAGCAGTCGGTCGAGGGCCTTGGACCAGGCCTCGGGTGAGCTGTCGGCGAGGAAGGCCTGCAGGTCAGCGTCGGAGGGCGGCAGGCCGGTCAGGTCGAGCGCGGCGCGGCGGAGCAAGGTGGCCTTGGGCGCCGGGCCGTTGGGCGTGAGTCCCTTGGCGGCGAGCGGAGCCGCGAGGAAAGCATCGATCGCGTTGCCGCCGGCGGGGATGGCCGGCGCGGATGGTTTCACTGGAATCTGGAAGGCCCAGTGGCCTTCATACTCGGCGCCTTCCTTGATCCAGCGTTCGACGAGGGCGATCTGGTCTTTGGTAAGCACCTTATGGAACTCCGCTGGCGGCATGTGGTCGTCTGCGTCGTCGGTGCGCAGGCGCTTCATCACTTCGCTTTTTTCAGGGTAGCCAGGCAAGATCGCCGATTCGCCGGACTTGCCGCCCTTGCGCGCCGCCTCGAGGGAATCAAGACGGAGCTTACCCTTGATTTTGTTCTCGTCGGGGCCGTGACAGGCGTAGCACGTGTCCGAGAAGATCGGGCGGATATCGCGGTTGAACTGGACGCGCTCCGCAGCGAACGCCGATGACAGGAACAGGACGCCGGCGAAGGCGGGCAATAGGGAAGAAAGGCGCATGGGGCTTGCGAATATGGACAGTAAAGACCCTCGCGGGTTCATAGCAATTAGCAGTTAATAAAAAACCCCTCAATCGAGGGGTTTTGATGGAGGCCTAAAGGCACGCTTACTTCGCCGCCAGGTCCTTGAGGGAGACGTTACGGAATTCGGCCGGGT
>CANKZO010000145.1 GCA_947488485.1 Opitutia bacterium
GAACAACACTCAGGACTCCGCCAATCGTTTCGCCACCCAGACCGTCGAAATCAAGGTGCGCAATCGCAAGAAGGAGCCCGTTGAGATCCGTGTGATCGAGCACGCCAACCTCAGCGGCAACTGGACGTTGACCGCCCAGAGCCAGCCGCATGAGAAGAAGGATGCTACCACCTTCGAATTCCTCATCCCCCTCAAGCCCGACGAAGAGAAGGTTATCACGTATACAATCCGCTATACCTTCTGAAGACTTTACCATTCCACACCCCCAGAATCCTCCTTTTTTCTTCATGAAACTCTCCGCGCTCCTCCTGCTGGCAGCCGCCTCTATCTCCTACGCCGCCGACCCGGCCCTCACGATCTACAACGGCGGCTTCGCCGTGGTGCGTGAGACGCTCCCGATTGATCTTAAGTCCGGCATTAACCAGGTCTCCTTTGCGGGTGCTACCGCGAAGGTCGAGGCCGACTCCGTCATCCTCCGTGATGTCGCGGGTAAGGCTGAATTCCAGATTCTCGAGCAGTCCTATCGCAACGATCCGGTCTCGCAGGTGATGCTGCTTTCGCTCTTCGAGGGCAAGACCCTTGAATTCGTCCGTCTCGAGACCAACAAGCCCGACCGTATCGTAACTGGTAAGGTCGTACGCAGCGGCTTCGTCCCCGGCGGGAATTTCGTCGAGCCCATTATCGAGGTCGACGGCAAGCTGCAGTTTTCCCTGCCAGGCAGCCCGCTATTCCCTTCGCTCGGTAACGATAACGTCCTCAAGCCGACCCTGAATTGGAGGCTCAACTCCGCGTCTTCCGGTAAGATCGACGCTGAGGTCGCGTACCTGAGCAACGGGTTCACCTGGGAGGCCAGCTATAATCTCGTCGCCACTGATAAGAGCGACCTCCTGGACGTCGTAGGCTGGGTGACGATGAACAACCAGAGTGGGATGACGTTCACCGACGCCAAGATTAAACTCATGGCCGGCGATGTGAATCGTGCGCAACCGGAATATTCCCGCGGACCCCGTGCCATGGTGGCTGATGCCATGGCCTTCAGCGCCGCCAAGGCCGTGACCGAGAAATCCTTCGACGAATTCCACCTCTACACTTTAGGTAATCCCGCGACCTTGCGCGACAAGGAGACCAAGCAGGTCGAGTTCGTGCGCGCGTCGGGCGTGAAGGCTGAGCGTCTCTATGTCTTTGATGGTGCCGACCAGAACCGCGAGGGCTCCGATTCGCCCGGTAAGGTGCAAGTCTACCGCGAGTTCAAGAACTCCGAGGTCAATAAGCTCGGTATGGCCCTGCCGAAGGGTAAGGTCCGCTTCTACACCCAGGACGGCGACCGCCAGCTCGAGTTTGTCGGCGAGAACCGCATCGACCACACGCCGAAGGACGAAGTCATCCGCGTGCTCACGGGTAACAGCTTCGACCTGGTTGGCGAGCATCGCATGACGAACAATACCGAGGACGGTGCCAATCGCTTGGCTACGCAGAGCTTCGAGATCAAGGTGCGTAATCGCAAGAAGGAGCCCGTCGAGATCCACGTGGTCGAGCATGCGGCCCGCGGCGGTAACTGGACGCTCACCGCCCAGAGCCAGCCGCATGAGAAGAAGGATGCCTCTACCTTCGAGTTCCGCGTTCCTCTCAAGCCTGACGAAGAGAAGGTGATTACTTACACCATCCGCTATACCTGGTAATGAGGTAGGGTCGTGACGCGGTCCCGCGGCCTACCTTCGAAACTCCGGCAACAATTCAGGCGTCGCTCCCGCTTTCGTGCAGACGAAGGCGGCGACGTCGACGGCGCGCTGATGAACGAGGGAAAGGTCTTCGCCGCGGAGTAGGCCGATGGCCAAGGCTGCGGTGAAGGAATCTCCGGCGCCGACGGTATCCACGACGGCGACCTTCGGGGCGGTCTTTTCGTCGTATTGTCCCTTATGCCAGACGAGCGAGCCGGCGGCTCCTCGGGTGAGTGCGACGGTGTGCAGGTCGAAGCGCTGGGCGACGGCGAGGACGAAGGCTTTCTCGTCTTTGGGCAGTCCGAGCAGGTCGGCGACCACGGGGACTTCGTCGTTGTTCAGTTTGAAGACATTGGCGAACCCGAGGGAGGATTCGATGACCTCGCGGGAGTAGAAGTTCTGACGTAGGTTGACGTCGAAGATACGCAGGCAGTCGGCGGAGGTGTTCTCAAGGAACTCGCGGACGGTGCGTCGGCTTTCCGGGGCGCGTTGCGCGAGGGAGCCGAAACACACGGCTTGGCATTTCTTGGCCAGCAGAGCCAGCGACGCATTCCAAGCGATGTAATCCCAGGCGGGGTCGGCGGCGAAGACGTAGCTCGCCTGCTTGGCCGCATCGAGGGTCACCGTGACCGTCCCGGTCGGGTGTTCGTTGCGCTGAAGCAGGAGCGTGTGGACGTTCTTCGAAGAAAGTGAGGCAAGGGCATCATCGCCGAGCTTATCACGGCCGACCGCGCTGACGACCCACGCGTCCCCACCTAGGCCCGCGGCATGGCAGGCGAAGTTCGCCGGCGCCCCGCCGAAGTGGGCCGCATCCGGAAAGACGTCCCACAGCACTTCGCCGAGGCCGACGAGGTTAGGGCGGACGATTTCCGGATTCATGTCAGGGAGTCAGTCCGGTGTTGCCCGAGATGTCGACGTCGGAGCATCCCTTGGCGACCGGGATATTCCGGGCCGGACCTTCGAAGCGGTTGCCTTGGATGACAATCTGTGAGCCGCCAGGCATGAAGGTCATGGCATGCTTCGCGTTCGGACCGCTGATGAAGCGATTGCCCTTGAGGGTGACGTTCCCATAGGTGCCGCCGACTTCGTAGGTCGTGAAATACATCTCGGCGTATTCCTCATAGTCGCCGGTCACGAAGCTGCGACGCCCGCGCTTAGGGTCGGCTTCGCACTTGGTCGTGTTTCGTTCGAAGACGTTATCGACCATCGTCAGGTTGCGGGGCTGATTGATCCAAGAGCCGCGGCCGCCGTTGCGGAAGGTGTTGCCGCGTACGGTGACGTCCGTGCAGGACTTCTCGATGCTAACCACGCGGGAGCCGTTGGTCCCGTCGACGAAGTTATCCGTGATCAGCGCGTCTTGGCAGAACTCAGCGAGGAAGAAGGCGCCCATGCGGGAGCCCGTGATGCGATTGCGGTCGAAGACGATGCGGCGGCTCTTTTGGATGTGCATCGTGTCGCCCAGGGCGCTCAGGGTGTTGCCGCGGACTTCCACGTCCTCGCAGCCGACAAGGTCGAGTGCGCCCTTGCCTGGGCCGGCCCCGTTCGGTGAGTAGAGCGCCAGGTGGGCGAAGAAGAGCGGGGTGATGAGTTTAGTCTTCGGTCCGGCAGAGGTCTGGAAGCGGATGGGGGCGCCCAAGGGCTTGTCGGCGATGCGGACGTAGGTCGGGGTGCTTTCGACGACGAAATACTGGCGGCCGCGGACGAGGTTGGAGGGGAGGGTGTCGCCGAAGAAGCAGAGGGAGTCGTAACCGCGGGCGACTTCGAGTCCCTCGCGAAGCTTGGATACCGGCAGCGGCTTGGTGTTGGCGAAGAAGACGCGGTCATCGCCGGCTTCCATGCGTACGTCGTGTTTTACCAAGTCGTTCCGGAAGTATTTCCGCGCATGGGCGTGTTCGGTCGGTCCGTATTCTTCTGGCCAGACTGTGATCTGCCATAGGTAGCCGTAATCCCACATGTATTTTCCAGTGCGCTCCAGCCGGCAGTCCGTGACGTGGACGCCTTTCGCATAGGTTAGAACTTCCTTCTCCGTGCCTTTCTTTTCAGCACCCAAGACCGTGATGGCGGCGCCGGCGAGGTCATCTGACTCGATCCCGTCGAAGCGGAGGTTCTCGGTCCGGCCGCCGACGGACGTCGTGATCAGGATGCCGCGGGTGTTCACGTTCGGTTCCCAAGTGTTGTCGGAGCGGGACTGATCGAAGACGTGGCCGACAAAGTGGCCGCCTTTCCAGGTGAGGTTGCGGATGTTTTCGCCCTGGAAGACCACCGCCCGGGCCTTGTCGCCCATGCGCTCGGGCAGTCGGAAGTTGGCGCCGTAGGCGATGACCGTCAGGTCGGACTTCAGCGGAATCGGTACTGCGCCGTCCACGGCGTATTCGCCGGGCGGGATGACGAGCGTATCCCCCGGCTTGGCCGTCTCGAAGGCGCGGCGCAGGGAGGCGACGTCAACGGAGGGACCGACGCAACCGCTGAGCCAGGTGACGGCTAGCGCGACAAGGCCTAGGATGCGGGAGGACATCAGGATGGTTCTCCTGGCTTGTTGTCAGGCTCATCGGCGAAGGTCGGATAGTTGTTCTCCGGTACGAAGGTGTCGGCGGCCTTGGGCACGCTGACGGCTTCCTTGGCTTCTGCGAGGCGGGGAACTACGGCGAGTCCGAGCGCACCGAGGAAGACCCCGCGGAGAGCGTCGCGACGGCTGATGCCGGCGGGGTGGCTGCGATTGGGATTATCAGGCATCGGTGAAGGGGCCGGCATCGCGGCGGGAAAGGATTTCACGGATCTTACGGCCGTCGAGCGTGGCGACTTCTGCTTTGGTCTCGCAGGCGAGTGCAGCGGCGACACCGGCGGCTTCGCCGAGGGCCATGGCTGTCACGGTCACGCGGGAGGAGGCCGAAGCCACATGGGTCGCGCTATGGCAGCGTCCGGCGACGAGTAGGTTGCCGACCTTCTGCGGGACCAAGGTGCGGTAAGAGATGTCGTACGGCTTGGGCTGGAATCCGGAACCAGCGAAGGGCTTGTCGGTGGTCGTCTTGCGCGGATGGATGTCCAGGAACCAGCAACCCGTAGCGATCGCGTCATCGTGGCGACGGGTCGTCTGCAGGTCTTCGACCGTCAAGCGTTCGACGCCAATGATGCGGCGCGTGTCGCGGATGCCGATGTAAGGCCCGGTCGAGATTAGGTAGCTGTCCTTGAAGGCCGGCACCTTTTCCTTCCATTCGCGGAAGATCGTCCAGGCGTCCTGGCGGCCTTGCATCTCGCAGCGAGTGAGGTCGGCGGCGTCGGTCGCGTCGCCGGCGATGCGGGTGGCGTGGATGTAGGCTTCGTTCTTCGCGAAGGCGAAGATCAGTCCAGGACCGTAGAACTCAGGTAGCTTGCCGGCCTTATGGGCGTCGACGAGGGCCTGCTTGGCGGCCGGAGCCATTTCCTTGTTCGGGGTGACGTTGCCGATGCGGAAGTGCATCGTCAGCGGCATCATCTCCGGGTTCTTTTCCGAAGGCGCACCGGCCCAGTGCGCGACATCGGCGTCGCCGGTCGAGTCGATCACCTGGCGGGCCTCGATCCGGACGAGGCCGTCCTTGTTCGCGACGATGACGGCGGTGATGAGTCCGCCCTTGGTCTCGACGTCACAGACGAGCGAATGGTAAAGGACGCTCAGGTGCTCGGAGTGGCGGCGGATGAGGCCATCCATGAGCAGTTTGAACTCGTCGGTGTTGGGAATAGTGACCGTGGCCCAATACTTGGAGATCAGTTGCGCCGGCAGGTCGTCGATGCGCTTGGCGTCGGGCTTGGCGAGGCCGAGTTCGCGGAGGAACTCCAGCGCGATACCGCGGACGACGAAGCGTCCGGTCGGTTTGTCGATCAGGCCGTCGAAGTACGGTAGCCCGACTGCGGTGATGATACCGCCGGCGAAGCCGGCCCGCTCGATGAGGAGTGTCTTCACCCCGGAGCGAGCGGAGGCGAGGGCGGCCGCGGAGCCGGCGCAGCCGCCTCCGCAGACCAATACGTCAGTTTTGATGGTCTTCATGGTCAAAGTTCAGCCCCAGTATTGGGCGGTCTTGCGCTTGAGGAAGTCGGCGCTGCGGCGGAGTTGTTCGATGCCGTCGACGCCGTCCTCGATGCTGATCCAGCCGTCGAAGCCGACGCGCTTGAGCTCGGTGAAGATGGCGTCGTAGTCGTTGAGGCCCTTGCCGATCTCGCCGTGGCGGAGGCGCTTGG
>CANKZO010000146.1 GCA_947488485.1 Opitutia bacterium
AGAAGTTCGCCGAGTACGGCTTCAACAAGTCACACTCCGCCGCGTACGCCATCCTCTCGTATCGCACCGCCTACCTGAAGGCCAACTACCCGGTCGAGTTCATGGCCGCGGTGCTTACGTCCGAACAAGGTAATGCCGACAAGCTAGCCGAATTCATGGGCGAAGTCGAAGCCCTCGGCATGAAGGCCCTCGGCCCGGACGTAAACCAGTCCGACACCGACTTCACGCCGGTCATCAAGGATAACGCCATCCGCTTCGGCCTCGGCGCCATCAAGGGCGTCGGCGAACAGGCCGCGCGCAATATCGTCGCCGAGCGCGAGAAGAATGGACCTTACAAAGACTTCGGCGACTTCGTCGGCCGCCTCGGCGAGTTCGACCTCAATTCCCGCACGCTCGACTGCCTCGTCCGCGCTGGCGCCTTTGACTTCACCGGCGAAGACCGTCGCCACCTCGTCGACTCCATCGAATCCGTCCGCCGCCACTTCGCGGGCGAGCGCAAGGAACGCGCCAGCGGCCAGGGTTCGCTCTTCGACATGCTCGGGGCGGAGGACGCCGGCGCCGCCCGCCCGACCGACCTCGTCCTCCGCAAGTCGGAGAAGATGCCCAAGCTCGAGATGCTCAACAGCGAGAAGGCCCTGCTCGGCTTCTACCTCAGCGGCCACCCCCTCGCCGACTACCATGGCCTGGACGAAGCCATCGCCACCCTGACCGTCACCCCGGACCGTATCGAGCTCGACAAGAAGGAACGCCACACCGTCCGCGTCTGCGGGATCGTCGGAGCCCTCGAGAAGAAGATTTCCAAGAAGGATAACCGACCGTGGGCGCTCTTCACCGTCGCCTCCCGCTCCGTGACGATCCCCGTGATGATGTTCTCCGACGCCTATGATGCGGCCGCGCAGCTCAAGGACGGCGAACTGCCACTGCTCATGGACGGCTCGCATGTCATCGTCGACGCGCGCCTCAACTTCCGCGAAGAACGCGGCGAGTGGTCGCTCAGCGCCCACGCCATCACCCCGCTGCGCCGAGCCCCGGGCCTCATCAAGAAGATCCTCTTCGCCCTCAAACCCGGCCCTGACGCCGGCGACTTCCTCGAGAAGATCGTGGCGCACACCCGTAAGGTGGACGGCACCACCATCGTCCAGGTCGGCTTCATTCAGCCGGACGGCCGCGTGCTGGTGGCCGAGGCTGCCCGCGGCATGACCACGCGCTTTGACACCGAGACCTATGGCACCTTCGGCCGCCACCCCGCGTGCGCCGGCGTCCAGATCGAGCCCGTTCCGCCGGCCCAGCCCCCGCAGCGGAAGTTCGGACCGCGGGCTTAGGACTTCGCCAGGTCGAAGAGGACGAAGGCTCGCAGCGGGCCGGGGAGCAGCTTCTTGCCCAAGGCCTTGGCGACGAAACGAACCTTCCAACCGAAGCCACGCGGAGAGACCTGCCAGAAGCGGCGGATCGCCTGACCGATGGACTTCCAGCGCGCGTTCGGATGGGTGCAGTGATATTTGACGGAGGCTTTCGCGTGGTGGCTGTCGGTCAGCTGACGGAACCACGCCGCCTTTTCGGGCGACACAAGGCCGGCTTCGAGGGCGTGCGCGATGTCCGCGAGATAGCCCCGCCGGTGGGCTTTCTGGCCGGCCGGCCACGCCGCGCTGCGCCGGAGCTTCGCCCGCCAGTCCAATCCCTTGGGCTTGCCTCCGTGTGAGACGTTCGCGCCGTGCCAACGCCAATCGACGAGGATCTCCGCGTCGACCGCCGTCGAGCCGAGCAACAAGGACCGGATGGCCGACGGGCCGTCTTCGCCTCCGTAGAATCCGCTGATGGGCGGAAAACGCCGATGGACCTCGGCGCGGTAGCTCGCGGTGGCGCCGCAGAACTTGACGCCTTGGTAGACGTGCATCGCCCGCGGATCGAAAGCGTTCAAGATGACCCCTTCATGATGATACCAGGAGGGCCGCAACACTTCGCCCTTGGCGTCCACGACGCGGGCATTGGCATAGTGGGCGTAACAGTCCGGATGGTCTCGGAAAAACTCGGCTACGCGGCGAAGTCGGTACGGATGGCTGACGTCATCCCCGGCGGCCGCCACGAGGATATCGCCGGAGGCCTGCGCCACGCAGCGGTTGAAGTTACCGACGATACCCAGGTTTTTCGTCGGAGGGAGCAGCCGGACGCGGGCTCGGCCACGATAGGCGGCGACCTCTTCTTCGATGATACTCCGGGTCGAATCGGGCGAGGCGTCTTCGCCGATGATGACCTCATAGTCGGCCAGGTCCTGCGTGAGTACGGAACGCAGGGCCGCCCTGACATAATCAGCCTGCTTGTAGGCGATGAAGATGACGCTGACGGACGGAAGGCTCATCGGGCGGCGGGCAGGTCGGACAGGATCTCGCGGACGATCACCTCGGCGAAGTGACCTTGGGAAAACGGCTTGGCTTTCTCGGAGAGCAGGAAGGCACGGATGCGCTCTTGGTAGGCTCGGTAAGCGTCGTCGTCGATTGAACGGAGTCGGGCGTCGAGCGCTTCGGGCGTCGCGTAGTCACGTCCATCGATGAAGCAATCTGTCGGCACAAGCTCGGCGATCTCCTTCGGGCCCACGTAGACCGGCACACAGCCAGCCCGGAAGCAGTCGAAGAGCTTCTCGGTCACGTAGCCTCCCAGGTCGCGGCAGTTCTCGTGGGCGAGGCAGAAGCGGGATCGGGTGAGCAGCTCGATCTTGTCGTCGACCGGGCCGCGCCAGGTGGCGTACGGCGACTTCGCGGGGAGGGAGCGGGCGATAATCGTGCGCAGCTGGTTGCAGACGCGGCCCCAGCGTCCCGGCAGCGCGGCCGGGCGGTCCCAGCCACGGCCATGGAGATGGAAGTCGGCCGGCGCGTTCCGCTCATACCAATCGAGGATCCGGACGCGGGCCTGGTATTGGTCACGCGGGTCGACGACCGTCAGCGCCTTGTTCGAGGCCACGAGTACGCAGAAGAGCGGACGTTTCTCCGGACCGTTCCAGGCCTCGGTGTCGAAGCGGTTGGGATAGAGGAGCGGGACCATGCGCGGGTCGTCGCGGAGCTCGCCGTCCCAGGCGAACCACTTCGCATAGCGGGCGAGCGCGACGCGGTCACGGTTGAGCGGACGGATGAGCGGGTTCTCGTAAAGGTAGACGTAAGCCCGGGCGGACGGATCCTGACGGCGGCAGTTGATGTGAAGCTCGAAGGCCACCTCTCGCCCCTCGTTCATATCGGGCGTGTTGAGTTCGATGCCCGCGGCGAGGAAGCGTTCTCGGAGCTGGGCATAGGGCAGATAGAATTCGCCGTTGTTCTCGCCGGCCCCCGGTGTGAACAGGGAGTTGCCGGCGTAGTCGCGGTAAATGACCGAGGCGTAGCGCATCTTCAGGCGGCCCGGCGAAGCAGGACCGACACCTGACCGCGGCGGGCGGCGGCCTCGAACCCGGCTTTGGCCAATTCGGCGACCACCTCTTCATGGGGGACCTGGCGTTCACCATCCTTGACGTCATGGCACTCGACGATGATCCCGGCGAAATGCCGTAGGGCGGAGGCCTGGCGGCGGGCCAATTCCCACTCCATGCCTTCGATGTCCATCACCAGCCACGCCGTATCCGGTAAAGCATGTCGGGTGATGACGGCGGCCAGCGAGGCGGCGGGGACGCGGAGGCGGGTGGGGCCGCCCGAGCGGGCGACCGAGCCGCCTTGGGTGAATTCCGGAGACCAGTCGAAGGCCACTTCGGTTACGCCTTCGTCCGCGATGGCGCAGTGCACCAATTCCCATGGGGCCGAGGGATGATTATGGGCCACGACCTGACGGGCGACGTCGGCCAACGAGCCGACGGCCTCATACGAAACCAACCGAGCAGGACGTCGGCCGAGGATGATCGAGGAGACGATGCCCAGGCTGGCGCCGAGCTCTAGCACCTGAGCTCCGTCAGGCAGATAGGCCCGGATGTAGCGGGCCTCCTTCGCCTCGTAGGAGCAGGCGTCGAGCTGCCCGAGGATGACCTTGGAAGGCACGAGGCCGAGCGGGACTTCGACCCCGAACAGACGAGGGTTGCCTTGGTAGCCGCACGCCCTGGCCAAGGCCAATACGCGCCAGCGGATGGAGGACCAGATACGCATCAGGGGATGAAGATTGATAAAGGCCCGCGCAGGATTATCCATTCAATTAAATAGCATGCCCCCCATCTTCGTGATCAACCTCGACCGCGACGTCGAACGCATGACCTCGCTGGCCGGCAGCCTGAAGTCTTTGGGCCTCGAGTACGTCCGCGTGCCAGCGGTCCTCGGGAAGGAAGTGCCCGGATGGGAAAACCTCGTCGACGCCAGCCTCTACGGAGACCGTAACCGAAATGCCATGCCTCGCCCAGGCGAAGTCGGCTGCTATCTCAGTCACCTCAAGGCCATGGAGGAATTCCTGCGGACGGACGCCCCTTGGTGCGTGATCCTCGAGGACGACGTCGAAGTCCTGCCGGCCTGCCGGCCCGTGCTCGCCGCTCTTGGCGAGATGGACGACTGGGATCTCGCCAAGCTCTTCTGCTTTCACTCCGGGATGCCCGTGCGCAAACGTGCGCTCACGCCCACGCACCAGCTCGTCGTGCACCTCACGCGGACGACGTCGTCGGCGGCCTACGCCGTCAATCGTCGCGCCGCCGAGACCATGCTCAAGTCGATGCGGCCGATCACCGAGCAGGTCGACCACGCCCTCGACCGCCCGTGGGAGACCAGCCTGCGCGTCCGCGGGGTGCGACCGCTGCCCATCATCCTCGCGCCCGTCTCAGCCACCACGACCATCGGCTATGCCGACCGTGGCGACCGTAGCCTACCCTTCCGTCGTGCATTACGACTGTTCCTCTCCCGCGCGGGCAAGGAAATCCGCCGTTTCGCGAACGGTCTGGCCGAAGGCTTCGTCCGCTGAGAAAGGCTCAGGGTGAAGTGCGGCAGGCCGCGCCGATCGCGGCGAGCATGCCGCGGCAGCCGCGGGCGTAGTTCTCGGCATAGACCCTCGCCGACGCCCGGATGGCCTCGGCCTGCGCGGGGTCCGCATGGACGGAGCGCAGGCGTGCGGCGGTACCGCGGAGATCGGCCGGATCCAAAGCTAGACGCGCGTCGACCGGCAATTCAGAGCCGAAAGAACTGTCGTGCGTCGTGACCATCACCAGTCCGTTATGGGCGAGCGACTTCAGGACCGCGCCTTCGACGGTCGCCGACCAGATCGACGGGCAGAGCACCACGTCGGCGGTGGCCACCGCGTCGGCGAGACCTTCGCTCCAACTGAGGCGGCGGAACTGCAGGTTGCCGGGAAGACCCTCCGTCGTTCCGAAATGTTGATGGTATTCCTTTGGGTCGCTCGGCACCAGGAAATCCCAGTCCGGCATCTCTTTGGCCAAGGCGATGACATGGGCGACGCCCTTGGCCGGCTGGCAACTGCCGTGAAAGACGGCGAGGGGGCGGGCCCGCGAAGGGCGCGGCGGCGGGACGGCGGGGACGGCGATGTCCGGGACGGAAAGCGGCACGACCTTCACGATAGCGCCGGGACCGAAATGCACGCGAAGGAGCCGCGCGTGGGATTCGCACTGGGCCATCAGCCGCAGACGGCCGGAAGCCACCCACTCGCGGAGGGGTTGATGGAAGGACCCAGCGCCGAACCAATCCGCGCACCCGTGCGCCTCCGCCGCCGCGCCGTCATTGCCGACGCAGCGAAGGCAAGGGCCGTGCTCGGCCGGGAGACAGTTGTATGAACGTCGGCAGAAGACGAACGCGTCGAGCACGTACATCCAGACGTAAGGGCGCGCCTCGACGACGCGTTGGAAAAGCGGGAAGCCGATCGTCTGCGGATGGAGCAGGACCATCTCCCTCCCGGAGCGGGCCGCGCGGAGCACGCGCCACGGGAAGAGAGCCCGGCTCAGTCCA
>CANKZO010000147.1 GCA_947488485.1 Opitutia bacterium
GCGGGTGGTTGAGGAGGAGCATCTCCGTCACGCCTTCGCGGCAGGCCTTGACGCCGGGCGATTCGAGGCGGACGTGCAGGCCCGGGGTGACGTTGGTGGCGCAGGCGATGGCCGGCTTGGGCTGCCAGCCGATCTTCGGCAGGCCGTTCTCCATCACCAGCTCGTTGGTCGCGCGGTCGCGCATCGGCGAGCCCAGTTCGACCAGGCACATGCGGCAATTGCCGGCGACCGGGAGCTTCGGGTGATAGCAATAGTGGGGGACTTCCTTGCCGATCTTGCCGAGGGCATCGACTAGGTTGGCGCCCGCAGGGACTTGATGTTCGACGCCATCGACATTGATGGTGACCAAAGAAGGTTTGTTGTCCGTGACCATGGGTCGGGAAAGTTAACCGCAAGTTAGGGTACCCCCTACCTCCCGCAAGGGGAAAGGCGGGAAAATGGCCTCCTATTAGGGGTAGGGGGAGGCGAGGAGTCGCCAGGGGACACGTTGGCACGGGGACAAGGGGACACGGGGGAGTGGTGAATCTCAAAGGGAGACCGGAAACCGGATAGGATGCTGCGGTGCTGCCTAGCGCGGCGGAGCCGCGAGGGGACACGTGGGCACGGTGACAAGGGGACACGGGGGAGTGGCGAATCTCAAAGGGAAACCGGATAGGTTGCTGCGGTCCCGACCCTACCCCTACCCCTACCCCTTTAATACCCAAATCTGACCAATCTAGCAGTCCACAAAAGCGGTGGCTTTGTCAGATTTAATGCGAACAATCCTGCTTATAAATCGCCATGCCTGCTGCGAAATTCGAGAAAAAGGCCGTCTTTGAGCTCCTTGCCGATGGTATCGAAGCTCAGATTCGCCAGGAAGGCTGGAAGGGGCTGCTACCGTCGGGAAGAGACTTGGCCAACCAGCATAAGGTCAGCCTGCCGACGGTCCAAAAGGCCATCGCGCTCCTGGCCGAGCGTCGGGTCTTGGTCAGCCGAGGCGGGAAGCGACGTCTCGAAGTGGCGCCGGGTGTTTCCGGCTCTCAGCGTCCTTCCGGCCACCTTGAGGTCCTGGTGATTTCGACCGAGCCGCTGATTTCCTATGACGCCTCCATCTCCATGGGCGTCCTTCGGCTCGGCGAGAACCTCAAGGCCAAGGGCGATGCCTTCAGGTTCGTCGACCTGAGTCACGTGCAGGGAACGGAGCGCCGCAAGGCCGCGCATGCTGAGGTGGTGAAATCTCGCCCGACGCACGTGATCCTGATGGCGCCGGACGCGTCGCTCTTCGCGGGCGTCTCGCGGCATCCGGTGAAGATCGCTTCGATGTTCGGAGCTTTGCGTTCCAAGCGCATCACCTCGTTGGGCGTCAAGTATGGCTACCTGGTCGACATCGCGCTCAAACACCTGATTCCATTGGGCCATCGCCACTTCCTGATGCCGTTCTTCGCCCGGAAGATAAAGATGCGTGAATCGATGGCGGCCATCGCCCGACTCGCCAAGGAGCAGGGTGTGCGGATCGAGGTGAAGCTCACCTCACAGCCGCTCACGACCGAGAACGTGGGGGGCTTCCTTGGCGCCGGCCTGGCCCGTGGGGCGACCGCGGTGATCTTCCCGCAGTGGACGGATTTCATGCCGGCCATCGGCTTTTTCGCCGCGCGAGGCCTGGAGTTTCCTCGAGATCTTTCGGTCGTGGCGCTCGTCGGCAATGCGACCACCCGCGTCTATGTGCCGCCGGTGGCCTGCTGTCTCAGTTCGCCGGACAGTATCGCCCAGCAGGCCGAGATCTGGGCCCGTTCCCAGAAGGTCGAAGACGAAGTCTACGTCTCCGTCTACCAGCAGACATGGCAGCCTGGCGCCTCGATCGGCCCGGTGCCGGTGAAAAATTAGTCGTGAGCGGTTGGCGGTAAGCGGTTGGCGGTTGGTAGCGGCAAAGCTCAAAGGGAGACCGGAAACCGGATAGGATGCTGCGGTGCTGCCTTGTTGGGTAGGGCGGGACCGCGTCACGACCTAGGGGCGGATGCATCGGGTAGGGTTGAGCGCCCTCGCTCAACCGTGCGGCTGACCAAGGGTGGTCAGCCCTACCAGCGCGGCGGAGCCGCGAGGGGACACGTGGACACGGTGACACGGTGACAAGGGGGCACGGTGACACGGGGGCACGGTGACACGGGGGTACGGGGAGATGGCATGGGGAACGATCAAGATGCAGCTAGGGCAGCACGCGGTGCTGCCCCTACCCCAAGTCACGAACACCATCGCTTCTGACCAATATCACAGGCCACAAGAGCACTTCTGTTTTATAAGATATAAAAGAGCATTCGGATGCTATGTTGCGTTCGGTTTTCTCCTCGGTCCGACGACCCTTTTTCGTCGCGGCCTCCACGCTGATTTTGTCCTCGGCTTCGCCTGTCACCGGGCAGGTGCCGACGACGCTTGAGCCCATTCGCGCCGATCAGAATCTGCGTCCGGCTCCGCAGCCGAAATCGGTCCCGCGTCCCGAGGTCAAACTGAACAACCAACAGCTGGCTCCGAAGGACGCTGCTGCGCTCTCGTTCACGTTCATGGAACTCATCTTCCAGGGCAACGCGACGCTGAGCTCCGCCGAACTCGCTTCCCTCTGGCCGCACAAGGCCGGCGATCAGGTGACGATCGAAGCCGTCTTCGCCTTGGCCAACGCGGTCACGAAGCGCTACGCCGACGCCGGTTATGCGCTCTGCTTCGGCGTCGTACCTGAGCAGGACATCAAGGACGGCAAGGTACGACTCGTCGTCGTCGAAGGCTTCGTCAGCGGCCACTCGCTCGGCGTGGTCTGGCCGACCGGTCGCGCGAAAGGCGCCGTCGACGTGCAGCTTCAGCGCATCCAGGGCTCGAAGCCGCTGCGCTCTGACGTGCTCGAGCGTAACATCCTGCTGATGGACGACCTCCCTGGCTGGGACGTCGGTTCGGTCCTGTCCGCTTCGCCCACCGTCGTCGGCGGCTCCGATCTCTCCCTCGAGTTCACGCGCGCCCCGGACGTCATCGACCTGAGCTGGAATAACTTCCTGCCGCGCGCGCTCGACCGTCAAGTCGTCGGCGCCACCTGGGCCGGCTACGGTCATCTCGACGGTTCCGACGAACTCTCGCTGGGCTTCTATCGCAGCCCCGAAGGCGACGCCTATCGGAGTTTCAACGTGGCGGCCTCGACGCTCGTCGGCACCGACGGCGAACGACTCGGCTTCACGTTCTCGCAGTCGGACAGCCGGCCGACCGATCCGCTGCTGGTGCCGCTCGAATTCAAGGGCCGTTCGCGTAACGCGCGCGTGACCTTGTCCAAGCCGTTGATCCGCTCGCGTTCGTCCACGCTTCTCGCCGAGGCCTATCTGGGCTCCTTGGAAGCGGACAGCTCGCTCATCGGCGGCGCGCCCACGCGCGACGCGCTCCGGATCGTCGGCGCTTCGCTGACCTATGATTTCGCCCGCCCGGACCAATCGTCCAACCTCGTGCGTCTCAACCTCGAGCAAGGCCTCGCGGGACTCGGCGCCGAGGGCAATTCACGTGCCAACGGTTCGCCGGAATACACCGTGGCCTCGCTCGACTTCACGCGTTCCGCCCCGCTCGCCACGCTCGGTTCCGCCGCGCTTTCCTACTCGTTCGCTCTCCAGGGCCAGTATTCCCTCGGCGATCCGCTGCTGAGCCCGGTCGAGGCCGCGTTCGGCGGACGTCAGTTCGGCCGTTTCTTCGACGCCGGTTCGATGAACGGCGAGCAGGCGCTCTTCGGTTCGTTCGAACTGCGCTATGCCCGGCCGCTCGCGCTGGGACTCGCCGAGCCCGTGCGTTTCCAGGGCTACCTCTTCTTCGACGCCGGCATGATCCGTCAGCAAGGCGAGCTTCAGCCGCAGGAAGCCCGCGAGCGGCACGCCGCCTCCGCCGGCCTCGGCGTCCGCCTCGGCCTCCCGCACGGCATGAACGCCCTCGTCGAAATCACCCGCCTCGTCTCCCGGCCTGCCGGCGTCGTCCTCGACGACTCTCCGCGCATCAACGCCTCCTTCGGCGTCCGCTTCTAAAATTTAAAACAACACTGTCATGGCTCCCGCCTCTTCCGTCAAACGACGCCTCCTTCCGCTGGCCACGCTCCTCGTGGCCGCGGTGCTGAATCCGCTTTCCTCCGCCGCTAATCCCACCGGCGCGAACGTCACCGGCGGCGCCGCCACGGTGTCCGGCCAAGGCACGTCGCGCGTCACGATCGACCAGTCTTCGGACCGCGCGTTCATCGAATGGAACAGCTTCTCCGTCGCGAAGGGCGAAAGCGTCCGCTTCAATCAGCCCTCCGCGTCGTCCGTCACCGCGAACAAGGTCGTCGGCATCGCGCCGTCGGAAATTTTGGGAGCGATCTCGGCCAATGGTCGGATCATCCTGATCAATCCCAACGGCATCTTCTTCGGTAAGGGCTCGACCGTCGATGCCGCCGGCCTGATCGCCACCACGCTCGACCTCGACAAGGATTCGTTCCTCGCCGGCGGTAAGCTCAAGTTCTCTTCGGCGGCGGACATCTCCGCCTCTGTCGTCAACGAAGGCACGCTCACGATTTCCGACGCTGGTCTGGGCGCCCTCGTGGCCCCGCATGTCCGTAACTCTGGCACCCTCGTGGCCAATCTCGGCACCGCCGTGCTCGCTTCGGGCAAGGCGTTCACCGTGGACTTCGCCGGTGACGGCCTGATCACGTTCGCCCTCGGCGAAGGCCTCGCCGCCACCCTCGTCGGCGCGGATGGCAAGCCGCTTGCGGCGCAGGTCGAACAGTCCGGCCAGGTCACCGCCGGACGCGTCGTGCTTTCCGCCGCCGCCGCGCGTGAAGTCGTCAACCAGTCCGTCAACGTCTCCGGCCTCGTGCGGGCCGCTGCGGGATCGCGCAATGCCGATGGCTCCATCTCTCTCCGTGGTGCGAATTCCGTGGCGGTCGCCGCGGGCGCTGAAGTCTCCGGCGCTAAGGTCGCGGTCGACGCCGATAGCGTCACCGTCGCCGGTAATATTTCCGCTAGCTCCATTCAGCTCACCGGTGAGCACATCGCCGTCCTCGCGGGCGCGACCCTCTCTTCAAACGGCGGCTCCATCCTCGTCGGTGGCGACTGGCAGGGATCCAACGGAGTCCGTCAGGCGCTCATCACCACGCTCGCGGCTGGCGCGACGATCGACGCAGGGCAGGGCGGCACGGCCGTCCTCTGGTCCGACATCACGAACGCGAAGAGCGTCACCACCGTAGCCGGCACCGTGCGCGCGCTTGGTGGACGCATCGAGACCTCCGGACATCTCCTCGAACTCCCCGGCGTCGTCCAAGCGGGCCTCGGCGGTTCTTGGCTGATCGACCCGAGCAACGTCGTCATCAACACGACGAGCACCACCGGCTCGCTCGCCGGTGACCTCGCGAACGTCGGCGTCACCAACATCCGGGCGACCGACCTCCAGACCGCCATCAATGCCGGCACCAGCGTCACCGTCTTCGGTAGCGGCACCATCACCGTCAGCGGCGCGCTGACCTTCGCCAATAACTCCGGCACCGCCGCCATCCTGACGCTGGACAGCACCGCTTCGGGCCCGACCGGCGGTACGGCCGGCACCAACACCTCGGCCATCAGCATCAACGCCGCCATCAACGCCACCGGCACCAGCCAGACCGGACTACGCATCCGGACCAAGGGTGCGCCTATCAGCACCGCTGCCGGCATCTCGCTGACTGGACTCATTGATTTTGACAACACCGTCGGCCTCGGGGCCGGGACGGCCACCGCCTCGGCCGGTATCTCGCTGGCCGGCGTACTCAGCACTTCGGCGGGTGACATCACCCTCGTCGGTCGTTCTTCTGGTGCGCAGGGCATCGTGACCACCGCCGCGGGTCTGATCACCGCGACGACGGGCAATATCACCCTCACCGGCAGCGGCACCGCGAACGGCATCAA
>CANKZO010000148.1 GCA_947488485.1 Opitutia bacterium
ATGGGAGCTCATTGCCGCTGACCGCTAAAGCGGTCAGCGAGGGGGCACGTGGGCAAGGTGACACGGGGACAAGGGGAGAACACCGGAGGCCCGGAGGCTCAGAGGCTCGGTGGACCAGAGAGAGGCAGACGAGTTGATCGGTTGATCAGTTGGCCGGTTGGCCAGAACGGACAACTAGCTGGCACCTGGGTTCTGGCGGCTGAAGGCTGAACGGCCGACTCCCGAAAGGCCGACCACCGTGGCCGTCACCCGTCACCAGGAATGAATCATACCCGCAGGTAACATCCCGGTTTCCGGTCTCCCTTTGAGCGGATTTAATCAAGGTAACTAGGTCAGCACGCAGTGCTGACCCTACCTAGATGCAGCCAAATCATTGCAACCTTGAGGGCGGGCGGGGGTTGTTAAGGAATACCCTCATGCGTCCCCTTGCCTTCCTTTCGCTCAGCCTGTTCGCCTGCGTGGCGCATGCCGCCGAGACCAAGCGTCCGAACGTCCTGTTCATCGCCGTCGATGACCTGCGACCGGAGATCAACGCTTCGGGCAGCAGCGTCGTCAAGACGCCGAACCTGGACCGCCTCAGCGCCCGCGGGACGACCTTCGACCGGGCTTACTGCCAGCAGGCCGTGTGCAGCCCTTCGCGTTCCTCGCTGATGACCGGACGCCGGCCGGACGCCACCCGCGTGTGGGATCTCGAGACGCACTTCCGCACGGCGCTGCCGGACGCCGTGACTGTCGCCCAATATTTCAAGAACCACGGCTACCATAGCCAGGGCATGGGTAAGATCTTCCACGGTGGTTACGACGACGCCCCGAGCTGGTCCGTGCCCTGGGAGACCCCGAAGGCCCCCGGTTACGCGTCGGAAGCCTCGCTCAAGATGCAGGCCGATCCGGCGAACATCGACAAGAAGGGCCGCGCCCGCGGACCGGCGGTCGAGGAAGCCGATGTCCCGGACGACACTTACACCGACGGCAAGACCGCGCGCCTCGCGGTGAAGACGCTGGGCGAACTGAAGCAGAGCGGAAAGCCTTTCTTCCTGGCCGTCGGCATGGCCAAGCCGCACCTCCCGTTCGTCGCTCCCAAGAAGTATTGGGACCTTTATGATCCGGCCAAGATCTACGTCCCGGCTTTCCAGAAACTCCCCGCCGGCGCTCCTGAATTCGTCGGACACAACAACAGCGAACTCAAGAGCTACGCCGACATCCCCAACAGCGGCGAGATCAGTGACGCTATTGCGCGCCGTCTCCGTCACGGCTACTATGCCGCCATCAGCTACATGGACGCCCAGGTCGGCCTCGTGCTGGACGCCCTCGAGAAGGAAGGCTTGGCGGACAACACCGTCGTCGTCCTCTGGGGCGATCATGGCTGGCAGCTCGGCGAGCACGGCCTCTGGCACAAACACACCAACTTCGAACTCGCCGCGCGGGCGCCCCTGATCATCAGCGCCCCGGGTCAGAAAGCCGCCGGCCGGAAGAGCCTCTCGCTCGCCGAGTTCATCGACATCTACCCCACCCTCGCCGATCTCTGCGGCTTGCCCAAGCCCAAGGACGTCGAAGGCGTCAGCCTGAAGCCCGTGCTGGACGACGCCGCCGCCTCCGTGCGTCCGGTCGCTATCAGCCAGTATCCGCGCAATGACGCCGGTAAGACGCTCATGGGTTACAGCATCCGCGATGACCGCTGGCGCCTGATCCTCTGGCGCGACCGGAAGGACAATTCCATCCACGCCACCGAACTCTACGACGAAGTCGGCGACCCGCATGAGACTGTCAACGTCGCGGCCAAGGCCGAGCACGCCGAAGTCATCTCGCGCCTGACCAAGTTCCTGCCTCCGCCCATCGCGCCCGCCACGGATAAGAATACCGCCGCCCCCGCGGGCAAGAAGGGCAAGAAAGGCAAGGCCAAGGCCGAAGAACCCGCGGCTCCCAAGGCCGGGGCGACCAAGGACCGTGGCGCCATGTTCGACGGCCGCGACCTCAACAAGGACGGCAAGCTGAACAAGGAAGAGTTCATGGTCCGCCAGAGCGACCCCGAGTCGGCCGCCAAGAACTTCGTCAAATTCGACAAGGACAAGAGCGGCGACGTCAATCGGGACGAATACGTCAACTCTGGGAAGTAAGCCGGCCGGAGCGCGACCAAAGGTCGCTCGGACCCATCCCGCGGTAAAGACAACTTCAGGTCCCGGGTCTCAGGCGATCGGGTGTCGGGTACGGGTCATCAGGTTCGGGTGCGGGTTCGGGCCTGAACCTGTACCTGGTGCTGAACATCTGAACCTGAGACCTGACGGCCGAGACCTGGGACCTGAGAATGAATCATGCCCGCAGGTAACATTCCGGTTTCCGGCTTCCCTTTGAGTTGCATCCAAAGGTAGGGGCGTGCGGCCCGGACGCCCACGGATGACCGGGCCGGTCATCCCTACCTAAAGCCGATTCGTTATCTACGGCTTGATGAGCCTATCATTCCTTGCGGAGGCGGTCCGTCTCGCGGATGCGGAACTGCGTCGGCGTGAATCCGGTGTGCTTCTTGAAATCCTTGCTGAAGAAGTAACGATCGGAATAGCCCACCTGTTCGGCGATCTCCTTGATGTCGTCGGCCGTGTCGGCCAATCGGCGTTTCGCCTGGCTGATGCGTTCTCGGCGCAGCCAATCGATCGGGCTCGTGCCAAAGGAGGATTTGAACACCCGCGAGAAATGGGTCGGACTCAGCCCCGCGAGCCGAGCCAGCGAGGGCACCGTATGCTTCTCGAAGTAGAAAAGCTTCATCTGCTCGACGCAGCGGGCGAGGGCTGGCGGGACCTTCGGTGCGAGTTCGCCGAGACGTTGCCGGGCGCAATAGGCCTGCGCGACGAGTTCGGCTACCTGAGCATGAATCAAAGCGGGGGATTCCGGCGAGTCGGCCGGGATGAGCCGGAAGAGCTCTTTGAAGACCGGCGTCGCCGCACGGAGGTCCATCCCCGCGATGACCGGAGCCTCGCGGACGGACAGCAGGTCGGACAACTGCGCGAGACGCGGCCCCTCGGCCCGGATCCAATATACCTCCCACGGATCATCCTTCACCGCTCCATGCTCATGCGGATGGTGGCAGTTGATCCAGACCAGGTCGCCGCGACGCACCTGATGCATGCGGCCCGCGATGCGGGTCCAGCCTTTGCCGCGCAGGCAGAGGATGAGCTCATGTCCCGGGAAGTGATCGCGCTTGATGTGATGCTCCGTGCCGGCGAGCAGGTGGCCGGCGCGAGGGACGGTGTAGAACACCTCCTGGTGCGAAGGATTCGGGGTCGCGTAGAGCGAGATCGGGAAACGGTTGGCGACGGGGGGCTGGGCCATGGTAGGATAATACAACCTGCCGGTCGGGGCATGCCATTTAAAACTGGCGGCTTCGGGGTAGAATAAACCCCAGATGAATCAGCCGGCCCCGCTGCTCTGCGCTTTCCTGTCGCTCGCTCTCCCCGCCCTCGCGGCGGAGCCGGTCAGCTTCAGCCGGGACGTCCTGCCCATCCTGTCAGACAACTGTTTCGGCTGCCACGGCCAGGATGAGTCGCACCGCAAGGCCAAGCTCCGGCTCGACGTCCGCGAGGCCGCCTTGGCCAAGGAAGCGTTCGTGCCGGGCAAGCCCGACGTCAGCGCGCTCATCGAGCGCATCGTGACCACCGACGAGGACGAACTCATGCCGCCGCCCAAGTCGCACAAGGCTCGGCTGACGTCCGCCCAGGTGGACCTCCTCCGCCGCTGGATCGCCGAAGGCGCCGTGTGGGGCAAGCACTGGGCTTTCGAAGCTCCCGTGAAGGCCGCGGCCAAAGGACATCCCGTCGACGCCTTTGTCGGCCAGAAACTCGCGGCCGAGGGACTGACTCGCTCCAAGCCAGCGCCCAAGCACACCCTGCTCCGCCGACTCTCCTTCGACCTCACCGGCCTGCCGCCGACCGAAGCCGAGACCGCGGCTTTCCTCGCCGACGGTTCGCCCGCGGCCTATGAGCAAGCCGTCGACCGCCTGCTGGCCTCGCCGCACTATGGTGAGCGCATGGCCATGTGGTGGCTCGACGCCGCCCGCTATGCGGACACCGACGGCTTCCAGTCGGATGCCACCCGGACCAACTGGCCCTGGCGCGACTGGGTCGTCGAAGCCTTCAATCGCAATACGCCGTACGACCAATTCACGCTCGAGCAGTTCGCCGGCGACCTCCTGCCGAACGCGACCGCCGAGCAGAAGCTCGCGACCTGCTTCCAGCGCAATCACATGACCAATGGCGAAGGCGGCCGCGACCCCGAGGAATCGCGGGTCGATTACGTGCTGGATCGCGTGAACACCATGGGCACGACCTGGCTGGGCATGACGCTGGGCTGCGCGCAGTGCCACACCCACAAGTTCGATCCCATCACCCAGGCCGATTACTACGCCCTCTCCGCGTTCTTCAACAGCATCGACGAGGACGGCAAGGCCGGTGGCGCCGCGAAGCCCTTCCTGCCCTATCAATCGAAACATGCCGCCCGCGCGGTCGCCGAGGCCCAGCAACTCGTCGACGCCGTCAAGCCCGCCGAAGCCGCCGCACGCCAGGAGGCCGAGGCCCCCTTCACCGGCTGGCTGGAGAAGAGCCGTGCCGACGCCAAGGCCGGCTGGCAGACCTGGAAGGTCATCCAGGCCGCTTCCCTTGAGACCGCCGAAGGCACCGTGCTCAAACAGGAGACCGACGGCGCCGTGCAGGCCTCCGGTCCGCATCCCAATCAGGATGAATACCGGATCGTCAGCCACGATCGCCTCGCACGCATCACCGGTCTGAGACTGGAAGTCCTCCCGCATGCCACGCACACCGGCGGTGGGCTCTCCCGCGGTAAGGACGGCGAGTTCAAGCTCACCGACCTCAAACTGCAGGTCCGGACCCGGGGCAATAACCAGATCAAGGACATCCTCATCGCCAACGCCGTCGCCGATGCGATGGCCGACAAGAAGAAGAACGGTAACTACGGGGACGTGAAGGACACGCTGGACGACGATCCTCGTAACGGCTGGAGCACCTTAGGCGCGGACAAGACCAAGCCGCATATCGCCGTCTACGCCCTCGCCGAACCGCTCGTGCTCGGACCCGACGACGAGCTCATGATCGAACTGCGCCAGCGCTCGACGCTCGGGGACGCGAACATCGGCCGCTTCCGCCTGGCCATCGCCGCCGAAGCCGGCGAAGCCGTGAACAAGGTCGGCCCGAGTCCGCGGGAAGAACTCGCGACCCTGCCCGCCGGCCAGCCCATCGGGGCAAAACTGCGTGAACGCCTCTTCGGCGAATTCCTCGCCGACCACGCTCCTTATCAGACTTCACGTCTCGCCCTTGAGCGCGCCCAGCGACAGCTCGGCGAAGCCAAGGCCGCCAGTGGTAAACTCAACGTCATGGTCCTCGCCGAGCGCAAGCAGCCGCGCGACACCTTCGTGCTCGTCCGCGGAGTGTGGGATAAGCATGGCGACAAAGTGAATCCGGATGTTCCGCAGGCGCTCGCCGGCTGGCCCACGAACGAACCGCGCACGCGCCTCGGCCTGGCCCGCTGGCTGACCTCCAAGGATAACCCCCTGACCGCCCGCGTGACTGTGAATCACCTTTGGCAGATGCTGTTCGGGCAGGGACTCGTGCGCACCACCGAGGATCTCGGCCTGCAGGGTGAGCGTCCGATCCACCCCGAACTCCTCGACTGGCTCGCCGTCGACCTGGTCGAGCACGGCTGGGATCTCAAGCGTACCCTCAAGCTCATCGTCATGAGCGAGACCTATCGTCAGGACTCCGCCGTCACCCCCGCCCTGCTCGCCAAGGACCCCGAGAACAAGTTCCTCGCCCGCGGCGCGCGCTTCCGCCTGCCCAGCTGGA
>CANKZO010000149.1 GCA_947488485.1 Opitutia bacterium
GGTGACCTTGCCGCTGAGCAGGCCTTTCTGCATCGGGCTGTAGGCGATGATGCCGATGTCGTTCTCTTCGCAGTACGGCAGGAGTTCGGCTTCGATGCTCCGGTTGAGCATGCTGTAAGGCGGCTGGAGGAACGTGACGGCGTGGATGGGCTGGATGCGCTGGAGCTGGGCGACGCTGAAGTTGCTCACGCCGGCGTAGCGGACCTTGCCCTCCTTGATCAGCTCGGCGACGGCGGACCAGCCTTCTTCGATGTCCTCGTCGGGCTGCGGCCAGTGGATCTGATACATGTCGATGACGTCGACGCCGAGGCGGCGCAGGCTGTCTTCGCATTCCTGCTTCACGCTCGCGCGCTTGAGCCGGGGAACGATCGTACCGTCCGGATCCCAGCAACGCTCGCACTTCGTGGAGATGATCGGCTTGTCTTTCATCTCCTTGAGGGCGCGGCCGACGACTTCCTCAGAACGGCCCAGGCCGTAGACCGCCGCGGTGTCGATCCAGTTGATGCCGACGGCCATCGCTTCGTGGATGGTGCGGATGGAAAGGGCGTCGTCCTGCGCGCCCCAGCCGAATTTCCAGTCGCCGCCGCCGATGGCCCAGGTGCCCAGGCCGACGGGCGTGAGATGGAGCGGAGAGTTGCCGAGCTTTCGGGTCTTCATGGCGATTCACCTATTTCGGGGAAGGGAAGGGAGGATGTCGAGACTCGGCCGGTGACGGGTAGTAGCGGTAAGCGGTTGGCGGTAGGCGGTTAGGGTAAACTCAAAGGGAAACCGGAGACCGGATGATTAGCTGGGGTTCTTATGGCCGCAGCATCCTATCCGGTTTCCGGTCTCCCTTTGAGTGACGCTCTCCCCAACCGCTATCCGCCAATACCTGACATGGGTAGGGTCGGGACCGCGTCACGACATAGCCTGCATCTGGTAGGGTTGAGCGCCCTCGCTCAACCGGTAGGGATGTGATCACTATCGCGTCCTCCCTTGGGCTTAAGTCCGCTAGGACAGCACGTGGTGCTGTCCCTACCTGGCAACGCGGCTGACCAAGGGTGGTCAGCCCTACCTCGAGACAAAGCACTACGAAATCAAAGGGAAACCGGAGACCGGATGATTAGCTGGGGATATATGCCCCCAGCATCCTATCCGGTTTCCGGTCTCCCTTTGCTGTTACCCTCAGCATGCCTCGGGTAGGGCTGACCACCCTTGGTCAGCCGCGGTTGAGCGAGGTCGCTCAACCCTACCCAAACAAAAAAGGGGCCTGAAGGCCCCTTGATCGTTCGCGCTTTATGCGCTCACTTCACATCCTTCAGGAACTGCTGATACTGCGCTTCGGTCTGCGCGGCGTTCAGCTTGCCGGTGTGGATCAGGATGCGGAAGCGGAAGGTCTCGGACTGGCCGGCCTTGAGGGTGAAGTTGAGGGCCTTCTTGGACGGGTTGCCCTTGGGGAATTCCTTGGCGCCGAACGGATTGGCGGCGAAGAGGCCGTAGCCGCGGCAATGCCAGTAGGTCGGGTAGGTGACGTTCTTCGGGTGGTCGAAGATGCCGATGCTGACGTCTTCGCCGCGGACGTTGCCGGAGAGGGTCATCCACTTGGCGCGCGTGCTCCAGGCGTCTTTCTCGCCGACGGCGCCTTCGCTGCTGAGGTAGACGCCGTTGACGCCGGTGTTGTCGAGCTTGGCGACGGTGGTCGGGATGCCGGCGGCGTCGGTGAAGATCTCAGGCTTGGTGGAAGGCTCTTCGAGGGCGCGGGTCACACGGATGGCGATGGCGCCTTCTTTGGAGTCGTGGAAGACGGCGTCCTTCTCCTGGGCGGTGAGGGTGATGATGCGGTCGATGATGCGGAGATCCTTGGCGGCGCGGAAGACGAGGGTCTCGTCCTGCTGCAGCACCTTGGAGCCATCGGCCATGATCCAATCCGAGGAGACTTCGAGGGTCGCGGAGCCGTTGCCGCCGTTGACGGTCTTGATGGTCTTATGCTTCACCGAGCCGTAGGGCATCTTGCCCTTGTGGGTGTAGCCTTCGGGCGGGGAGTTCCAGAAGTCGGTGCCGTTGACGTCGCCGTAGTTGAACCACGAGGCGATGTGGTGCGGGTGGTCGGTGCGCTCACCGGCGATCTTCTCGAGCGGGAAGCCGCGGGTGAAGATGTTGCCCTGCGAGGTGCGCAGCGGGGAGAGCAGGGGCTTCTTCTGGTTGGACCAGTACACGTAGGAGGTGAAGGGCTGGCCGTCGACGAGGACGTCGATCTGCTGCTTGTCCTTCTGTTCGACGAGCTTCACTTCCTGGGCGACGGCGGCTTGGCCGAACGCGGCGAGGAGGGCGAGGAGGGCGAGGGGGTTCTTCATGGGGTTGGCCTTAGGACATACCTCGCCCCGAAAGGTTGCCAATCTGAAAGGGGCGAAGTTACCCAAGGAACGGCGTTTAGGTATCACGATTTCGGCTTCCTTAAGTGCTCTTCCGCCTTAATCGTCTGCTCACCCCGCCATGCGATTCCTCGCACTCCTTTTCGCATCCGCTTGCGTCGCCGCCCCGGCGTTGCCCCCCGGTCCCGCCGTCCGCGTCGCCCCGGGCGCCTACAAGACCGGCCAGAGCCCGACCGATGCGATGAAGACGATGTCGTTGCCGAAAGGCTTCCAGGTCTCGCTCGTCGCGGCCGAACCCAAGGTGGTCCAGCCGATCGCGATGTGCTTCGACGAACGCGGCCGTCTTTGGGTCGTGGAAGGCATGGCCTATCCGAAGAAGCGTCCGGACGGGCAGGGCGCCGACCGCATCCTGATCCTCGAGGACGTGAAGAAGGATGGCTCCTACGCCAAGGTCACGGTCTTCAAGGAAGGTCTCAATCTCGTCTCGGGCATCGAAGTCGGTCACGGCGGCGTATGGGTCGGCGCGGCCCCGGAGTTCCTTTTCATCCCGAAGGACGCGGATGACAAGGCCGGCAAGCCGGTCGTGCTGCTCGACGGCTGGGGCTTCCATGACACGCACGAGACGCTCAATAGCTTCGTCTGGGGTCCTGACGGCTGGCTCTACGGTAACCACGGCGTGTTCACGCACTCCGTCGTCGGCAAGCCGGGTGCGCCCGAAGCCGAGCGCAAGAAGATCAACGCCGGCGTCTGGCGCTATCACCCGACCCGCCACGTCTTCGAGATCTTCGCCGAGGGTACGAGCAATCCGTGGGGCCTCGACTACGACGCGCACGGCGAGTTCTTCAACACGGCCTGCGTCATCCCGCACCTTTACCACATCCTCCCCGGCGCCCGTTACCAGCGTCAGGCTGGCCAGCATTTCAATCCGTTCACCTACGACGACATCAAGACCATCGCCGACCACGCGCACTACGCCGGCGGCCGCGTCCATCGTCCCGATCCCCTGAAGGTCCCCGAGACGACCGACGCCGTGGGCGGCGGCCACGCCCACTCAGGCCTCGCCATCTATAACGGCGACAATTTCCCGGCAGCCTACCGCGGTATGCTCATCTTCGGCAACCTGCATGGCCACCGCCTCGTCTCCGATCAGGTCGTGCCAGAAGGCAGCGGTTTCGCCGGCCATCACGGTAACGACTTCCTGCGCAGCAACGACGCCACCTTCATACCGGTCTCGCAGCGCGTCGGTCCGGATGGCGCTCTCTACGTGAGCGATTGGTCCGACGTCCAAGTCTGCCACAACAACACCCAGGAGATCTGGGATCGCTCCAACGGACGCATCTATCGCGTCAGCTTCGGCAACCCGGCCTCTCGTGCGGGCGATATGACGCGCTGGACCTCTCACGAGCTCGCCGGCGCCACGCTCGACGACGCCAATGAATACTTCGTCCGCCAAGCCCGCAAACTCCTCGCCGAGCGCGGTCCCGTCGAAGGCGCCGCCCGTCAGCTCCTCGTCGCGGCCTTGCGTGAACCCGGCCCCGCCTCCCGTCGCCTCCGTGCGCTTTGGGCGTTGCAGAGCAGTGGTTCGCTCGATGACGCGCTCCTCGCCGGTGCGCTGAAGGACGACGCTCCCGCCGTGCGCGGCTGGGCCGTGCGCCTGATCGCCCAGCAGTGGACCGCCGGTGTCCCGGCCCTCGCCGCCCTCGCGAAGACCGAGGCCTCCCCGCAGGTCCGTCGCGAACTCGCTTCCGCGCTTTCCTATCTCCCGCTCGCCCAGCGCGCCGCCATCGCCGAGCCGCTCCTGGCCCGCGCCGAAGATGCCAAGGATCATAACATCCCGCTGCTGCTCTGGTATGGCATCGAGCCCCTTGTCGGCGCCGACGCCGAGCGCGGTCTCGCCCTTGCGGCCGTCAGCCGCCATCCGCAGACGACCGACTTCATCTATCGCCGTCTTGCCAGCGATGCCGGCGCCCGCGCCCAGGTGCTCGCCATCGCCGCCCGCGAGACCGACGTCGCGCTTCGCGCGACCCTCGTGAGCCGCGTGGTCGAAGGCGTCCGCCAGGCCGGCTCGTTCGCCGCCCCGGCTGGCTGGCCCACGCTCGTCGCCGGCCTTCGTCAGGGCGCGTCGCCCGACCTGCTCGCCAATCTGAACGAGCTCGACGCCCTCACCGGCGACGAGTCCAGCCGCACTTTTTATCGCGGACATCTCGCCGACGTCAAAGCCCCCTTGCCCGCCCGGCAGCGTGCGCTGGCCGTGCTCGTCGCGTCGCGCGATCGCGCCGCCGCTCCGGTCATCCATCGCGTCTTCGCCGAACAGACCACGCCGTCCTTCCGTCGCGCGCTCATCCAGGCGCTCGCCACCGTGGGCGACGCGGATTCGCCGGCGGTGCTCCTCGGTCGCTTCGGCGTGTTCTCGCCGGAGCAGCTCAACGACGCCGTCGCGGCGCTCGCCAGCAATGCCGCGGGCGGCAAGGCGCTGCTCGCCGCCGTGGCCGCGGGCAAGGCCGACAAAGCGCTGCTTTCGCCGCTCGTGGTGCGTCAGCTGAAATCCCTCGGTGACCAAGATCTCGATGGCCAGCTCGCCGCCGTCGTGGGCGTGGTCAATGCGACCAAGGCAGACTTCGCGAAGACCAAGGCCAAGTATGAGGCCATGCTGAAGCCCGAAGCCGTGCGAAAGGGCGATATCGCGGCCGGTCGCCAGCTCTTCACGACGTCCTGCGGCATCTGCCATACCTTCGGCTATATAGGCAACCAGGTCGGCCCGGGTCTCGCCGGCTCCAATATCGGTAAGCTCGATTACTTCCTCGAGAACGTCCTCAACCCCAACGGCGTCATCGGCAAAGACTACCAGCTCAACGTCTTCAAGCTCAAGGGTGGCGCCACCATGAGCGGCATCGTCCAGTTCGAAGACGCGCAGTCGTTCCGTCTCGTCATGCCGGGTGGCGCGAAATTCACCGTCGCCAAGGGCGAGGTCGAGAAACGCGAGATCCTCCCGATGTCGCTCATGCCCGAAGGCCTGCTTGATGCGCTTACCAAGGAGCAGGTGATCAATCTCGTCGCTTATCTGCAGTTCCCGGACGGCTTCCCGGCCACCGCTCCCGGCGTCTGGCGGTTGGAAGGCGCGATCGAAGGCGAGACGTTGAAGGTCCTCGCCGTCACCGGCGGCAAGACCGGCGGCCAGAAGATGACTTCCTTCAAGGCCAGTCGCTGGAGCGGCAACGACCACCTCTGGTGGACCGGTGGCAAAGTCGGCGACACGCTTACGCTCGCGCTCCCCGTCTCCGCCAAGGGGACCTATGAAGTGAAGTTCGTCGGCACCAAGGCGCATGATTACGGCAGCTTCGAACTCCGCCTCGACGGCAAGCTCCTCGGCGTCGAGGGCTACGATTTCTACAACCCCGCCGAAGTCGTCACCACCGGCGAACTCAATGGCGGCCGCCACGAACTCGACGCCGGCGAACATCGCCTCGAGATCAAGATCCTCGC
>CANKZO010000150.1 GCA_947488485.1 Opitutia bacterium
TTCCAGCCTTCGGCCGCCATATGCCAGCCGGAGTCGACGTGCACGAGATACTCCACGCCATCTTTCTCAAAAATCTCCAGGCCATGGCCGCCACCCAGGCCGGCGCTGATCGAGCGGACATAGCGGCCGTCCTTCTCGAAGACGATGAAGTCATTCTTCGGGTGGTCGGTGACGAGATAGATACGGCCGGCCTTATCCTCGGCAAGTGCGTGGGAGTTGACCACTGGGGCGACCGCCGGATCGGCTTGAGCCCACTTCAGGTCTGCCAAATAGCGCAGGCTGCCGTGCCCAAGGGCAGGCCTCCTATCTTCGGCGAATGAGACAAGAGCGAGCAGGCAAGCGAGTAGACGCATAAGGCGAGGGAGTGGCTCGACCATGACCAGACGCCCGCCGCAGGCAAGTCCAGGGGACGGCGTCCCACGCCTAGGTGGGGATTCGCATCGGGTGGGCCGATAAGCCCCATCACACTTATCGATTAACCCTTCTTCGATTTAGAAGGTATAATCTAGAAAGGCCCGCCGGACAGCCAAGCCATCCCCTGCCACGCAGCTGACAAAACAAATCCCCGATTAACCGTGTTAAACAAGAAGCCCGCCCCTAACATGGCCACACCCCACCTTTGGGCTACCCCGCCAAACCAGAAGTCTATGCCCTCTTTGCGCCAAAAGATCCCGCTCACCTATATGCTCTTCACCCGAAGAGGACGGATTGGCCGAATGGAGTACCTGCACTGCTTGCTGCTGCTCGCAGGCGCGTTCTACCTTCTAGATCAAGGTCTAGGCCGAATTCTCGGCGACCTAACGCCGTGGCTGCTCTCCCCTACACTCATCTGGTGCCTAATCGCGACATCGACCAAACGTCTTCACGATGTCGGACGCGGTGGCTGGTGGCTACTCGCCATCCTCATCCCGGCACTCGGACTCCTCTGGCTCGGTTGGCAACTCTTGGCCAGAAGCGGCCTAGCCGTCGCGAACCCCTACGGAGCGGCGAGAGGTATGTCCGAGGATTATCTGAAGAATGATCAAGGGCAGCCCGCTGCCGATGGGAGCGGCATCGTCATCAACGAAGTCACCCAGCTCCACCCCGTCGTCGTCGCCAAAGTGGAGCGCCCGACCACCGTCGAGGCTTTGCGCCAGATACTGAGCACGACGACTGGGCCGGTCTCGGTCGGCGGAGGACGTTTCAGTATGGGAGGCCAGACCGCGAGCCCTGGTAGCCTGCACCTAGACCTCCGCGGGCTCAACGCTGTCACCGATTTCTCCCGCGAACAGAAATGGATTCGCGTGCAGGCCGGGACGCGCTGGTGCGACATCCAACGCCACATCGATCCGCACGGCCTGAGCGTAAAGATCATGCAGACCTACGCTAACTTCACCGTCGGCGGGACCTTAAGCGTCAATGCTCACGGTCGTTATATCGGCTTCGGGCCGGCCGTCCTTTCCGTTCGCAACATCGACGTGATGCTGGCGGACGGCAGCGTGCTGCGGGCCAGCCGGACCGAGAACCCTGACATCTTCTTCGCCGCGATCGGCGGCTACGGCGCGATCGGTATCATCGTCGAAGCCGAACTCGACCTCGCCGACAACACGGCCATCGAATGCTCCAATCGGAAGCTGGCACGATCCGACTATGCCGCGCACTTCCGGTCCGACATCCGCGACGACCCGCTCACGGTATTGCATAACGGCGACATGTACCCTCCGGACTACCGCCGGATCAACGCCGTCACCTGGCGGAAGACCGAACGGACGCCGACGACCCCAACCCGACTGATGCCGCTGAATGACGCCTACCCGGTCATGCGCTACTTCATCTGGGCCTATACTGAGACTCCAGGCGGCCACTGGCGTCGTGAACACATGTTCGACCCGGTCTTCTTCTCCCGTAACCGCGTATATTGGCGCAACTACGAGGCCGGTTATGACGTAGCGGAACTGGAACCGAAGTCGCGGCGCGACGATACGTACGCCCTGCAGGAATACTTCATCCCGGTCCGCCATTTCGACGCTTACGCCAACACCTTAACGGAGATCCTTAAGCGCCATCACGTCAACATCCTCAATGTCTCGATTCGCCACGCCCTGCCGGACCCCGGCACGCTGCTGTCTTGGGCCCGCGAAGAGGTCTTCGCCTTCGTCATCTACCACAAGCAAGATACGACCCCGAGCGCCCGTGGCGCCGTCGCCGTCTGGACGCGCGAGCTGATCGAGGCCGCGATCGCCCTCGGCGGCACGTACTACCTGCCTTACCAGGCTCACGCGACCCCGGCTCAATTCCACCGGGCTTATCCGCGCGCCCGCGAACTGTTCGCGCTGAAGCGACGCCTCGACCCGGACTACCGCCTGCGGCACGTCCTCTGGAACTCTTATTACTCTCACCCCAATGACCAAACTAGCCTCTGAATTCCACATCGTCTTCGACCGCACTGAGTCGCGCGACGCCTTCTTCCGTTTCCTGCAAGTGGTCTTCCATCTCTATCCGGAGGACAAGTTCCACCACTTGATCCGCGAAGTCTGCGGCAAACACGACAACGACGAGGCCATCTACCGCGAAGTCCAGCGTCGCCTGCCCGAGATCACGCCGTTCCTCTCCGTGCTGACCTACGGACTGCCAGCGCTGCGCACTCAGAAGAAGGAGATGGCACGAGAAACGCTTGAACTCCTCGGCGATCGTAAACCCGTTCGTGGCTACCTCGAGATCGGCTCCACCGGTCGCTATGTCAGCGAGCTCCGCAAGCACCTGACCTTCGAAGGCCCTATATACCTGATCAACGATATCGCGCCTTCCAATAGCCCAGGCGACATCCTGGAGCGCGGGCAGCTTTCCAAGCTCGGTCGATTCATGCCGCTCAACAACTATCAGCCCATCTCCGCCGCAGATATTCCGGACGCCAGCCTCGACATGGCGACCATCTATATTGGATTCCACCATTGCCCGCTCCCGCAATTACCGGCGTTTATCGATTCGATTCACCGTACACTTCGCCCCGGCGGTTCGCTCATCGTGCGCGACCACGATGTGCGCAGTCCCGAAATGGCTACCTTCGTCTCCCTCGTGCACACGGTCTTCAACCTCGGCCTCGACGCGACCTGGGAAGTCGATGCCGGCGACTTCAAGGGCTTCCGCCCGATCAAGGAGTGGGCCGATCTGCTCGCCACGCATGGCTTCACCCAATCGGGTAAGGCACTCTTCCAGCCGAACGACCCTTCGGACAACGCCTTGATCCGACTGATCAAGAACTGAGCCGATGCGGCGCCTCTATGTCATCTCTTGGAGCTTGGCGCTGATTGCAGCCGCCTGCTTCTGGTACGTCCGTCCAGCGACGACCTTCCGATCGACCGAACGGGCGCCGGTACCGAAGGATTGGCTGCAGAACGTGGCCAAGCCCCTCACACCGGCCGAGCATATCCGTACGCCAGACCAGACCTATCTGACCTACCCCGAATGGTTCCTGGTCTTCGGCCCCGCGGAGTATGCAGAATCGATGCGTACTCGCACCGCCACCCGCTTCCCACTCACCACCCACATCCACCAGGCGTGGGAAAGCTATGCGGCCGTGAGCGACCAGATTGCCGGAACCTACCCGCCCAACGACGAATATAACACGATGATTAAGGTCATCAACACCAGCTCGACCTTTGAGTTTGGCATCAAGGCCGCTTACGAGGAAGTCATCGGTCGCATCACGGACGTCGGCCCGGGTACGATTGCCACCGAGGAAGACCGCTTTGCCGCCCGCTTCGCCCAAGAGTACATCGATGTCATCTACTATGTACCTTGGTATGAATTCGACTTCATCAAGCAGACAAAAACCCTCTGGTCGGAAGTGCCTTGGTTCGGCGCACATCCCTTGCGCAAGCTCGAGCGCCGCTTCTTCCTGACCTCTGAACTACTGACTAAAGCCGCCTACGGATGGGCGAACAAGCAGGCCGCGCTCTTCGCTTACGGCAAGCCGCTGATGGTCACCTATGTCGTCCTAGACCGTGCTCCTTCCGGAAAGATGGAGGGCGTCACCATCAAGCAGACCTACCCGGACGGCAGCGTCCTGGCCGAATGGCCACGCTACGGCCCCTTCACCCCCCTGGCCATCGAGGCCGCCCGCCAAAGCATCGCGTTCCGAGAAATCGCCGGTAACCGTACCGCGGTACTCATCAGTGCGGTCGGGCCGGCCGACTGGCAGCCGATGGGCAAGGCCGTGTCCCTCTTCAGTCAGCCCATCCCGACGAAGCCCGGCCAATGCCGCTGGGCTATCGCGACGCCCGTGGCGAACCTGCACACGACCTTGAAGCGGATGGCTGACGACGGTTTGACTGTCGAACACGTCTTCGACTTCTAGTCGCTCCGACGAGGGCCTTACGGGGGTGATTTCCGCGAGGTGCCGCTCGCGGCGAAGCCTCTTCTGCGACTCTAGTCGAACTCCCCTTGCCATCACCCATCTGGCAGGTTGGATGGGATACCTCCCATGCGCCGCAACCTCCTCCGGCTTCGCCCTTACGTCATCGCCGCCTTCGTCGGTACAATTCTTGTCGTCGACCTCTCCAACCAATGGGAAGTCCCGATCGTCCGGATTCCTGGTGAATTCTACGAGCGCTATGTCGACACGCTCGATCCGCACGCGGAACCCGCAGACCTGCTTAGGCTCGCCGATACTGGCAACGTGCAGGCGCAGTACGTCTACGCCCTCCGCCACACCGCCTGGGCGCCGGTAGATCTCCAGATCAAGGAGGACCGCGATCTGGCCTTCCATTGGACATCAAAAGCAGCGGAAGGCGGACACTCTCGCGCCATGGCCGTGGTAGCCTTGTATTATCTGCGAGGCACCGGCACCGCCAAGAATCTCGCAGCAGCCCAGACCTGGGCCGACCGCGCGGTCGCCAAAAGCCAGCCCATGGGCTTCCGAGTCCTCGGCGACATCTGCAGGGAGGAGGCTAAAGTGATGAAACCTAGCACTGACGACGCGGCGTCCCTGAAAGCCCGCGACAAGCATGAGGCGAAGGTCAAGCAGGCCTATGAACATTATCAGCGCGGAGCCGACGCTGGGGATCGGGTGTCACTGCGAATGCTGTCCGAAGGCCATGACGCAGGCGTACCGGGCATACCGCGCAACTACGAGCTCGGTACGGAATTCCTCCGTCGCTCGGCGATGAAGCGTGACCTAACCGCCATCCGGGCGCTCGCCGAACGTCTTGAGGTGGGCGACAAGGCGCCGCGGGACCTGTCGCAAGCATACTGTTGGCGACTCGTCCTTACCCAGCTATCTGGAATCGCGAAGGACGCCGAAGAACTTTCTCGCCTGGAACACACCATGCGTCTGCCCGACGTCCAGAGCGGACAGAACGCTGCCGCCAAGATCCTCAAGGAACTTCCCTCCGAAGCGGCCGACGCCCTTTCACGCCTCCACACCTCCCGCTGAGCGATGACCCCAGTGCAGCTGAAGGCCTCCGCTCAGGCCGATTCACAGCCACCCCGAGGGCTCTCGCATGAAGCGCAGTCACTATGGTTCATCAAGAAAGGCGACTGGGAGTCAGCGCACAACATTGCCCAGGATATCGATACGCCCATCGGTTCATGGCTACATGCCCTACTTCACCTCATTGAAGGCGATCTCGGTAACGCCCGCTATTGGTTCATTGAAGCCGGCCGCCCTGTGAAGAAGCCATCCCAGATCGACGAGCTCTGGGACGAAATCGCCGAAGAGGTCCTGAACTGAGGGGTTGGGTTTGACGCTTCGAGGCTTACCCCCTCGATAGCGTCATGTCCGCCCAGCCACGCCGTGCCCTGACCGGCGTGCCCGCGCACGCTTGGGCGGCCTGCGCCTG
>CANKZO010000151.1 GCA_947488485.1 Opitutia bacterium
TCGTGCCCGCGGTCTTCACGTGGACGCCGGCGCCATGCTTGGCGAGGGCGCGACGGATGGCCGGGTAGATGGAGAACTTATCGCTACCGCTGTGCACGGAGAGCTTCAGGTTGGCCGGGAGGCCGTAGTGCTTGACCGCATGGGCGATGACGCAGAGGTCGTCATTGAACTCACGTTCGAACTGGACGAGGTCGCCGACGTAATCGACGCCCTTGTTAAAACGACCAGTGAACTTCGGAGCGATGGTCTGAATCGGCACGCCTTCGTCGGCGATGGCGGCGAGGATGATGAGCAGCTCAGGCGGAGTCTGCGGGCTATCGGTCTCGTCCATCGAGATCTCAGGGACGAAGCGGCCGACGCCCTTCACGGTGACGATGTGGCGGTAGACCTTGCCGGCTTCCTGGACAGCCAGGAGGAACTTGGCGGCCGTACGCTCGACATCGGCGCGCGCGATCGTGAACGGACGGTCGATGCCGGCGAGGGTGATGGTTCCGACGAGCTCAGGGTGGCGGTCGACGAAGGCCTTGACCGCGGCGGGATCGGCGGGCTGGGCAATGAAGTCGGCGACATCGATGGTGAAGAAGTCGGAGACGCCGACGAAGCGCTCGACGGTCTTCAGGCCGATGTGGTCGGCGTCGAGGAAGTACGGAGCGGTCCAGCCGAGGGTCTTCACGGCGGCGTCGGCCGCGGCACGGGTGCTGGTCGGCTCGGAGCCGATGATGTTATGCTCGCGGTTGGACTTGTTCCAGACCGGGACGATCTCGACGCCGAGCTTCTTGGCGGCGATACAGGCGGCGAGCTGAGCTTCGGCTTCGTGGGCGAAGCGGTCGCCCATACCGAGGGAGAATTTACCGATGACGAGAGGTTGGGAGGACATGTGGGGACAAGTAAGACGGCCAGATTAGAGCCCTGCTTCAGTCGTTGGCAACCACCCGGAGGTATGAAATTCGGCATCCGTTATCCTCGCTTCTCCTTGCCCTCCTCGCCGCCGTTCATCTTTACTCACCTCCCTCTCCTATGCACCTGAAGATTGCTGTCCTGCCTGGCGATTACATCGGCCCTGAAGTCATGGTCGCCGCCCTGCCCGTCCTCGAGGCCATCCTGAAGAAGTCAGGCCACACCCTCGAGCACTCCACCCACGACGTGGGCGGTGCCGGCATCGACAACCATGGTAAGGCTCTGCCGGACTCGACGCTCGAGGCCTGCCGCGCCGCGGACGCCATCCTCTTCGGTTCCGTCGGTGGACCGAAGTGGGAAAAGCTGCCTCCGGCCGAACAGCCTGAGCGCGCCTCCCTCCTGCCCCTCCGTAAACATTTCACACTCTACGCCAACGTCCGTCCGGGCCTGCTGCTGAAGAACCTCATCGACACTTCGCCCATCCGTCCGGACCGCATCCCGAACGGCGTCGACATGGTCTGCATCCGCGAGCTCACCGGTGGCCTCTACTTCGGACCGAAGTCCACCACGACGCTCGCCGACGGCGACATCGAAGCCATCGACACCATGGTCTACCGCAAGTCGGAGATCGAACGCATCACCGACGTCGCCATCGCCACCGCGCGCGCCCGTCGCAAGCACATCACCCTCGTCGACAAGGCCAACGTCCTCCAGACCTCCGTCCTCTGGCGCAAGGTCGTCGCCGACCGCCTCAAGGCCACCGCCCCGGACATCACCCTCGCGGTGATGTACATCGACAACGCCGCGATGCAGCTCGTCCTCAAGCCGTCCCAGTTCGACGTGCTCCTCACCGAGAACATGTTCGGCGACATCCTCTCCGACGAGATGGCTGTCGTCTGCGGCTCCCTCGGCATGATGGCTTCCGCCTCCCTCGGCGCGAACCGCAACCAGCACGGCTACGGCTACGGCCTCTACGAGCCCTCCGGAGGCACCGCCCCCGACATCGCTGGTCAGGACAAGGCCAACCCTTGCGCTCAGATCCTCTCCGTCGCCCTGATGCTCCGCCATTCCTTCGGCCTTGAAGCCGAAGCCAAGGCCATCGAACTCGCGGTCGAGAAGACCATCGCCGAAGGCATCCGCACCGCGGACATCGCCGCTGGCGGCAAGGCCGTGGGTACGAAGGCCATGGGTGCGGCCATCCTCGCCCGCCTCTGATCGTGGACGAAGCGGAACGCCAGCGCGCGGCCGAACGACGTCGGGAGGCCGTGTGCAGTCCGTTCATGCGCATCACGCGCTTCCCGGTCGACGTCGCCCGTGAACTGCTCGACGCCGGTTACTACCGCGTGGACCAGCTCGCCGGCCGTTCGCCCGAGTCGCTTCTCACCGAAATCGCTTCACGGAACAAAGAGAAGCTCCCCGCCCATTTCCTGCCCTCCTTGCGCATGGGCGTCTACTTCGCCGAGTCCGACAGCCCGGACCCGAAGAAGCTCTTCCTGGATCAGTGGCAGTGACCACGGCGGAAGATAGGTGATAGCGGCTTGCGGTTAGCGGTTGGCGGTTCGGATGCCTCCCTTCCCACCCCTAGCCCAAGCCCTGGCTCTGGCCCTTTCACGCCATTTGCCTTTCCCCCGATTCCCTTCACCCTCCCTCACATGGTTCCCACCGTCGTCGTTCCTGTCATGACCCTGGGCAACTGCGTCTTCTTGCCGCAGCAGCTCATGCCGCTGCGCATCTTCGAACCGCGCTACCGCAAGATGCTGAAGGAGACCCTCGCGGGCAGCCGCATGTTTGCGATCTCTCAGCTGGATGAAGAAAGCCTCACGCCGGACAACGACGAACCGCCCTGCCCCTTCACGTGCGTCGGACGCATCGTCGGCCACGTCGAACTTGAGGACGGTACCTCGCACATTATCCTCGAAGGCCTGCGCCGCGCCCGCGTCATCAAGGTGAAGCGTAAGACGCCGTATCCGCAGCTTGAGATCGCCCCGGTCGTCGACGAAGTTTCCAAAGACCTCCTTGGCAGTACGCGCGATATCGCCCGCGTACTCGCCTTCGCCGAGAACATCGTCAGCGAGCTCGGCGAGGAAGCTGCGCCGATGATGCAGCGCCTGCGCGGTCTCGCCAATCAGCCTGGTGCCCTAGCGGATGCCGCGGCCGGACACCTTGTCGCCGACGCCGCGACGCGACGCCAGCTACTCGAATGCCTTTCGCAAGATCAGCGGATCAAAGCCGTGGCCGACGAACTCGCCCGCCTCGACGCCCAGCGCAAGCTGGACGAACAGGGTGGAGGCGAAGAAGCCCGGGGGCTGAACTGAGACTAGGGCCAGAGTCAGGGCCAGGGCTGGGGCTAGAGAGTCCTAAAAGGAGGATTAGGTCTTACTTTGCCTGCCCCCAGCCCTGTCCCTGGCCCTAGCCCTACTTTTCACCCCTTTCTTCTTGCGGATTAGACTCATTCTAACTGAGTTATCACTTAGAATGATTCGAAATCTCACTGAGCATGATAAGGAACACCTTCAAGAAGCCCTCATAAAGAGCGGCCAGAAGGTCACCCCGCAGCGTGAAGCTGTCTTTACGGTCCTCCTAGCCGAGCGCGACCACCCTACGGTCGACGAGGTCTTCAACCGTGCCCGTGAGGTCATGCCAGGCCTCTCCCTGGCTACGGTCTACAACTGCCTCGAAACCTTCGTCGGCTGCGGCCTGGTCCGCCAGGTTAACCACGAGCGCGAGTCCACCCGCTATTGCCCCAACCTGGCCCCGCACGCGCACTTCCGCGACAAGGAGACCGGACAGGTCCACGACATCGAGCTCCCGCCCGAGGTGATGAAGAGCCTGCGTTCGATCCTCCCGCCCGGCTTCGACTCCGAAGTCATCGAAATCAGCTTCCTCGGCCGCGCTCAGGCCAAGGACACCCATTCCAACTAATCCCCTTCCCTTTCCGCTATGTCTGACTCGCTCGTCATCAAGAATCTCAACGCCTCTATCGGCGACCGCCCGATCCTGAAGGATTTTTCCCTCACGGTCCCGAAGGGCGAAGTGCACGCTATCATGGGGCCGAACGGCACCGGTAAGAGCACACTCTCCAAGGTCCTCGCCGGCCACCCGGACTACTCCGTGCAATCCGGCGAAGCCTTCCTCGACGGCGAACAGATCATCGGCCTCGAGCCTGATGTCATCGCCCGCGCCGGCCTCTTCCTCGCGTTCCAATACCCGAGCGAGATCCCCGGCGTGACCATCGCTAACTTCATCCGCGCCGCGATCGTCGCCCGCCAGGCCAAGGGCGCGCCCTTCGACGCCAAGGCCTACTACACCGAGCTCTACGCGAAGATGGACGCCCTCAAGATGGATCGGAAGTTCACCTCCCGCTTCGTCAACGAAGGCTTCTCCGGCGGCGAGAAGAAGCGCTGCGAGATCCTCCAGCTGATGATGCTCAAGCCGAAGTATGCCGTCCTCGACGAGACCGACTCCGGCCTCGACATCGACGCCCTCCGCATCGTCTCCGAAGGCGTCAACGCCATGCGCGGCCCCGACACGGGCTTCCTCGTCATCACCCACTACCAGCGCCTGCTCGAGTACATCGTGCCTGACCGCGTCCACATCATGTGGGACGGTCGCATCGTCCACAGCGGCGGCAAGGAACTTGCCCTCGAACTCGAAGCCAAGGGCTATGATTGGGTGAAAACCGAACTCGCCTCCGCCTAAACTAGATGGCCGAAATCGACGAATCCCAGGCGCAGCGCGAAGCGATCGAAGTCGATCGCTCCAAGGGCGACTTCAAGTACGAGGAAAACTATACCTTCGACGCCGGCGTGGGCCTCAGCGCCGCGACCGTGGACTATATCGCCAAGGTCAAGGGCGAGGAGGAATGGATTCGCGAGTTCCGCCAGAAGTCGCTGAAGATCTTCCAGGACATGCCGATGCCGACGCATTGGGCCACAACCGACCTCGAAAACATCAAGTTCGAGGACATCCGCTACTACCTCTCCAAGGGCCAGAAGCCCGTCCGCACGTGGGAAGAAGTCCCTGACGACGTGAAGAAGACCTTCGAACGCCTCGGCATCCCGGAGTCGGAACGTAAGTTCCTCGCCGGCGTCGAAGCCCAGTTCGACTCCGAAGCGGTCTACTCACGCATGAAGGAAGAGCTCGAGAAACTCGGTGTCATCTTCTGCGGACCGACCGAAGGCCTGCGCGACCACCCGGAGATCTTCCGCAAGTGGTTCGGCAAGGTCATCCCCATCGGCGACAACAAATTCTCGGCCCTCAATTCCGCGGTCTTCTCCGGCGGCTCATTCATCTACATCCCCAAGGGCGTGAAGGTGGCCCAGCCCCTGCAGGCCTACTTCCGCATCAACGCCGAGAACTTCGGTCAGTTCGAGCGCACGCTCATCATCGCCGACGAAGGCTCGGAAGTCACCTACATGGAAGGCTGCACGGCTCCCAAGTTCGAGACCGCGACCCTGCACTCCGCGGTCGTCGAGCTCGTCGCCCTCAAGGGCGCGAAGATCCAGTACATCACCGTCCAGAACTGGTCCGCCAACGTCTTTAATCTCGTGACGAAGCGCGGCGTGGCCGAAGAGGACGCCGAAGTCCGCTGGATCGATTGCAATATCGGTTCCCGTCTGACGATGAAGTACCCCGGCGTGGTCCTGCGCGGCAAGCGCGCCCGAGGCGAGGTCCTCTCGATCGCCTTGGCCAACGACGGCCAGCACCAGGATACCGGCGCGAAGATGATCCACGCGGCCGACGACACGACCTCGAACATCATCGCGAAGTCCATCTCCGTCGGTGAAGGCCGTTCGACCTATCGCGGCCTGGTCCATATCCCGAAGACCCTCTCTAACTGCCGTAACAACACCGAGTGCGACGCGCTGCTCATCAACGAGCACAGCCGTACCGACACCT
>CANKZO010000152.1 GCA_947488485.1 Opitutia bacterium
GAAGGGTGGCAGGCGTCGACCTTGGTCTTGATGCCGCCGAGGCGCTCGAAGGCTTCCGCGACCTGCTTCTGCTTCCATTCGAGCTGCTGCGGGTAGGCGAGGTTCTGGTATTGGCAGCCGCCGCATTCGCCGAAGAGGTCGCAGCGGGGCTGGACGCGGTGGGGCGAAGGGACGACGACGCGGACGAGGTCGGCACGGGAGAAGTTGGCCGCGTTATGCCAGATGCGGGCGACGACCTTCTCGCCCGCGAGGGCGCCGGCGATGAAGACGACCCAGCCGTCGACGCGGGCCACGCCTTCGCCGAGGTTCGTCAGGCTCGCGATCTCGACCTCGATCTCCTGGTGATAGGTGAACTTGCCCTCCCGGAACTTGGAGGAGTCGGGTTTGCGTGACTGAGGCGGCTCGAATTCGGACATGGCGATAAAGTCCGCCTCCGGGCGGAGAGGTCGAGACTTATCCCCGCCGAAGGCCTATCCTTGCCCTCGGGCGTCCCTTGGTGCTCACTTCGCCCGTGCCCGACGAGGTCATCCAGAGCCGACAGAACCCCCGCGTGCAGGCGTTGGCCCGCCTGCGTGACCGCGCCGAGCGCGAAGCCCGCGGTCTGTTCATCGCCGAAGGCCTCCGCGAGCTCTCCCGGGCCATCGAGCGTCAGGTCGAGGTGCTCGAGATCTATTTCTGTCCGTCGATGTTCCGCGGCTCCGAGGCCGCCGAGTTGGTGACCAACGCCCGCGTGGCCGGTGTCGACTGCTGCGAGCTGGGCGCCTCCGCCTTCGAGAAGGTCAGCGGTCGCGAAGGCCCTGACGGCCTGCTCGGCGTCGCCCGGACCTGGAACTGCTCCCTCGATCAGCTCAAGCCTTCCGCCAATCCGCTCCTGCTGGTCGCCGAATCAGTCGAGAAGCCGGGTAATCTCGGCGCGCTGCTTCGCACGGCCGATTCCGCCGGTTGCGACGCCCTCATCGTCTGCGATCCGATCACCGACGTCTTTAACCCGAACGTCGTCCGGTCCTCGCAGGGCGCGCTCTTCTCCATGCCGGTCGCCGTCTGTACCTCGCAGGAAGCCGCCGCCTGGATGAAGGCCAAGGGCGTGCGTTCGCTCGCGACCTCGCCCGCGGCGACCAAGGCCTATTGGGACGTCGATTGCCGCGGCCCGGTGGCGCTGCTGCTGGGTTCAGAGAAAGATGGCCTGACCGATTTCTGGCTCAAGGGCGCGGACGAGAAGATCTCGATCCCGCAGGCTGGCCTGTCGGATTCGCTCAATGTCTCCAATGCGGCGGCGATCTGCCTCTTCGAGGCCGTCCGCCAGCGTCGGAAATAAGAAGGCCGGGCTTGGGGCCTGGCCTTGCTGGAGGGACTGACCTTGCTCTTAGCCGATGGCCTTGGCGACCAGGTCGTCGAGCTTCTTGCCGTCGACGGCGAAGGCGCGGATGCCTTCGGCGGTCTTCTCGGTGGCCATGGCGTCTTCGTTGTGGTGCCAGCGGAATTCCTTCTCGCCCCAGACCTTGGCGGCTTCGCCTTCGGACTTGGCGGCGGCTTCGTCGAGCACCTTGGGCACCGCGGCGGAGTCCTTGGAGAGCTCGTCGAGGAGGTTCGGGGCGATGGTCAGGAGGTCGCAACCGCAGAGGGCCTTGATCTGGCCGCAGTTACGGAAGGAGGCGCCCATGACTTCGGTCTTGATGCCGTTACGCTTGTAGTAGGCGAAGATGCGGCGGACGGACTGCACGCCCGGGTCGTTGGCGCCCGAGGAGGCGGCTTCGTTCCAGTTGGCGCCCTGGGCCTTCTTGTGCCAGTCGTAGATGCGGCCGACGAACGGCGAGATCAGCTGGACCTTGGCGTCGGCGCAGGCGACGGCCTGGGCGAAGGAGAAGAGGAGGGTCAGGTTGCAGCGGATACCTTCCTTTTCGAGCTCGGCGGCGGCCTGGATGCCTTCCCAGGTGGAGGCCATCTTCACGAGGATGCGCTCCTTGGGAATGCCGGCGGCCTTATAGAGAGCGATGAGTTCGCGAGCCTTGGCGACGGTGGCGGCCTTGTCGAAGGAGAGGCGGGCGTCGACTTCGGTGGAGACGCGGCCCGGGACGATCTTGAGGATCTCGGTGCCGAAGGAGATGAGGAGCGCGTCGACGGCGGCCTGGACGCCCTTGCTCTTGTTGTCCTGGGCAGCCTTCTGGAGGAGGGCCTGGTATTCCGGCATCTGGACGGCCTTGAGGATGAGGCTCGGGTTGGTCGTGGCGTCCAAGGGCTTGAAGGCCTTCATGGCGGCGAAGTCGCCGGTGTCGGCGACGACCTTGGTGTGTTGGCGAAGCTGTTCGAGTGCGTTCATGTGGAAGGCTTGCGAGCGTGTTAAAGGACTCAGAGTTGTCCAGCCCGACCCGAAAAAACGGGCATCTCCGCCCGTCCGGGCATCTCTCGCTTGTTTCGGCGGGCAGGCTGGTGCAAATTGCCCCATGCGAATCAAGGTCAAGCAGGCGCTCGCCGCCGAGCAACCGCTCCAAGGTGTCACGGTCTCGGGTTGGGTCCGGACCCGTCGCGACGCCAAGGATTTCTCTTTCGTGGAGCTTAATGACGGCTCCTGCTTCAAGAACCTCCAGGTGGTCGTGGACGCCGGGGCTCCGGGAGCGGAACACCTGAAAGACGCTCTGACGGGTTCTTCGGTCAGTGTGGATGGTGAGTTGGTGCCGTCGCCGGCCAAGGGCCAGAAGTGGGAGCTCAAGGCTTCCGCCTTCCGCTTGCTCGGACGGGCCGACGAGACTTTCCCGCTCCAGAAGAAAGGGCACACGGTGGAGTTTCTGCGGACCATTCCGCACCTGCGCGCCCGCACCAATCGCCTCGGCTCGATGATGCGCGTCCGCAGCCGCATGGCCATGGCCGTACATGAATTCTTCCAGCAGCGCGGCTTCGCTTATGTCCACACGCCGATCGTGACCGCCAGCGATTGCGAAGGCGCCGGCGAGCTCTTCCGTGTCACGACGCTCGATCCGGTCGCGCCGCCGAAGACTCCCGAGGGCAAGGTCGACTGGGCTGCGGATTTCTTCGCCAAACAGGCTTATCTGACGGTCTCCGGACAGCTCGAAGGCGAGACCCTCGCGTGCGCTCTGGGCGATGTCTATACGTTCGGGCCGACGTTCCGGGCGGAGAACTCGCACACGAGCCGTCACGCCAGTGAGTTCTGGATGATCGAGCCGGAGATGGCTTTCTGCGACCTCGAGGGCGACATGCGGTGCGCCGAGGAACTGGTGAAACACCTCGTAAAGACGGCCTTAGAACAGTGCGCCGACGAGCTCGAATTCTTCAATGCCTTCGTCGATAAGGGCCTCCTCGAACGCCTGCGTTTCGTGGCGGAAAGGCCGTTCGCTCGCGTGACCTATACCGAGGCCGTGGAGCTCCTGCTCAAGTCCGGTCGCAAGTTCGAGTATCCGGTCGTCTGGGGCGAGAACCTCCAATCCGAGCACGAGCGCTACCTCACCGAGGAGCACTTCAAATGCCCTGTGACCGTCCGCGATTATCCGAAGGCGGCGAAGCCATTCTATATGCGCCAGAACGACGACGGGAAGACCGTCGCCGCCATGGACGTGCTCGTGCCCGGCGTCGGTGAGATCGTCGGTGGCAGTCAGCGCGAAGAGCGCCTGGATCGTCTCGTCGCGGCGATGCAGGCCCACGGCCTCGATCTGGAAGGCTATGGCTGGTATATCGACACGCGCCGCTTCGGCTCCGTCCCGCACGCCGGTTTCGGCCTCGGCTTCGAGCGCCTGCTGATGTTCGTGACCGGCGAAGGCAATATCCGCGACGTCATCGCGTATCCGCGGACGCCCGGCCACGCCTGAGCGCGGCTTACTTGGCGCGGGTCAGCTGGAGGATCGCGCGGGCGGTGGAGCAGTTATGCCGCACCATCTGCTGGCTCGTCGTCGTCGGCTTGGCATCCTTGGCCGCCGCATGCGTGGGGGTCGGCGAGGTGAAGACCGGCGAAGTCGAGGCCACCATGCCCACGGCGTTGCCGTAGTGGTCGAGGATCGGGCCACCGCTGGAACCGCGGGCGTAGTCGGCCGTGGTCTGCATGAAGACCGAGCCTTTACGGTCCGTCTCGTTCATCTTGAAGTAGCGGGTGATCAGGCCTTCGGAGACGCAGCCGAAAGTGCTGGCCGGGTGGCTATAGCAGAGGATCGGCGTGCCGGCGGGGGCGTCGTCGCGCAGCGGGAGGAACGCCAGGTCCTTGGCGTCGACGCGGAGCAGGGCGACGTCGTGGGCCTTGTCCGCCGCGAGGACTTCGCGCACCGGGAAGAAGCGGCCGTCGGCGGTCATCACGCCGATCGCTTCGGCGTTGGCGGTCGCGGCCACGTGATGGTTGGTCGCGATGACGCCATCCGCCGCGACGGCGAAGCCGGAGGCGAGCGTGTTATGCCACTTCGAGCACTTGTCGCACTTATAGGCGGAGCCGATGAGCACGGCCGCCCGGGCTCCGCGCCGATAGATCTCCGCGCCCTCAAGCGGCGCGCCGGCTGCCGGGCCAACGGTGAGGCGGACCGCGTCGGTGCGGGTGCGTTTGCATTGCTCCAACCGCTCGGCGCGGCCGACGGCCACGTCGCCTTTTTCGGCGAGCGCGTTCGTCTGCTGTTCGAGTTTCCGGAACAGCTCGCGGTCGTCCGCCGGGCTGTCGACGTCGATGCCAGGGATCGCCGCGGCGCCGAAGACGCAGGCTGCGAGCAGCGTGGGGAGGAGCATGCGGGCATTGAAGCAGAGCCGCGCCGGGAGACGAGACAATCGATGCGTATCCGCCGAGAGCATACAGGCAGGTGGCGAACGTGTGACGGCGAGCGCGAGGCGTGGCTCGCCGCAGCTTAAGGGCGAGAAAGTCAGGGCAGGGTAGGGGCAAGATCGTCCAGGTAAGTGCCGACCCGGAGGGGGTGAAGGGCTCGAGAAGGGGCCCCGAAGGGGGGCCGGCTAGCGGGTCTGATGGTTAAAAATATGTAAAAAATAGACAAACTCACCATAAGATGCTGATTATCAACGCACTCATGGATGCATGCCTCGTGTGAAAAAATGCAAAAATCGGCTTGAATCACGCGGCCGGATTCTCCACTCTTCAACTTCCCTTCTCTGACAGAAGGCTGTTCCTTGGATGTTTCGGTGATCAAGCAAAGCTCTGCGCTTCAAATTGCAGAATCTTGAAAAAAGACGTTGACCTAAACCCCGACGCCTTCACCGTCCGCCCTCCCTCCCCTCAACCGGAGGCCACTTTCGGTTCTTTGAGAGTTCATTTTTTGTGCGACAATACGGCCTATCGTATTAGTCAAACCTTACACCTGGTGAACCCGGCGATAACTGATCGCGGGTTCTACCAAAATTAGAAAACGCGAATACATTTATCACCGGCGTATTCACTAGGAACTGAGATAATAAAAAATAGTTCGGATCCCAGGATCCGAACCTTCAAGCGCCTGCTTCGGCAGGATTTTTGGAGAGTTTGATCCTGGCTCAGAGTGAACGCTGGCGGCGTGGTTAAGACATGCAAGTCGAGCGACAGTAGCAATACTGGAGCGGCAAACGGGTGCGTAACACGTGAGCAATCTGCCCTTAAGACCGGAATAGCCCAGGGAAACTTGGATTAATACCGGATGTGGAGAAGTCAGGCATCTGATTTCTTCCAAAGCTTGTAACGGCGCTTAAGGAGGAGCTCGCGGCCTATCAGCTAGTTGGCGAGGTAACGGCTCACCAAGGCTAAGACGGGTAACTGGTCTGAGAGGATGATCAGTCACACTGGAACTGAGACACGGTCCAGACACCT
>CANKZO010000153.1 GCA_947488485.1 Opitutia bacterium
TTTTCCTCGGTGAGGCGAGCTTCGCTCTTTATCTCGTCCAGCTTGTGACGATCCCGTGGTTCAAGGCCAACGCCATGGGCCTCGGACTCCGCCCGGCGGTCGGACTGTGCTTCGTGGTGACGATCATGCTGGCCTGCTTGGTGCATGTCCTTGTCGAACGCCCGATGCGCCCGCTCGTCACCCGCTGGCTCACGGCCAAACCCATCGCATGAGCGTCCCCCTCGTCCAGCTCGTTGATATCCCGCAGCGTGGCGACGCCCGCGGCGCCTTGTCCGTCGCCGAGCTCGGCGGGGTGCTCCCGTTCGCCGTCCGCCGCGTCTACTGGATCCACGGCACCAAGCCGGGCGTCAGCCGCGGCTTCCACGCCCACAAGCAGCTCCGCCAGCTCTGCGTCTGCGTAGCCGGCTCCGTTCGCCTGAGCCTGTTCGATGGCCGCCGAGAAGAGAGCGTCGTCCTCGACTCCTCCGCCAAGGGCCTCCTCATCGGCCCGGGCCTCTGGCGCGAGATGCATGACTTCTCCCCCCACTGCGTGCTGATGGTCTTCGCCGACGCCGAATACGACGAGGCTGACTACATCCGTGACCGCGACCAATTCATCCGCCATGTCCATTCATCCTAGTTCTGACGTGCAATCGAAACAGATCGGGGAAGGCACCCGGGTCTGGCAATACGTGGTGATCCTGCCCGGCGCCGTCATCGGCCGCGACGGCAACATCTGCTCCCATTGCTTCATCGAGAACAAGGTCGTCGTGGGCGACCGCGTCACGGTCAAGTGCGGCGTCCAGCTCTGGGATGGCGTGACGCTCGAAGACGACGTCTTCGTCGGCCCGAACGCGACGTTCACCAACGACCGTGAGCCGCGCTCCCGCAATGCCGCGGCCACGCTGCTCCCGACCCTGGTCAAGAAAGGCGCGTCCATCGGCGCGAATGCGACTATCCTTCCCGGACTCACCATCGGCGAAGGCGCCATGGTCGGTGCCGGCGCGGTCGTCACCAAGGACGTCCCGCCGCGCACCCTCGTCGTGGGTAATCCCGCCCGCATCGTCCGCGCTCTCTGACATGAACGTCCCGTTCCTAGACCTGAAGGCCATCAACGCCCGGCATGCCGCCGAACTGAAGGCCGCTGCGGCCCGCGTCATCGACTCGGGTTGGTATGTCCTCGGCGAAGAGGTGAAGGCCTTCGAGTCCGAGTTCGCCGCCTGGGTCGGCTCGCCCCACTGCGTCGGCACCTCCGACGGTCTCTCGGCGCTCATTCTCGCCCTCCGCGGCTGGAAGGAACTCGGCCTGCTCAAGGACGGCGACGGCGTCGCCGTCCCGGCCAATACCTACATTGCCTCGATCCTCGCCATCACGGAGAACCGTCTCCGTCCGGTGCTCGTCGAGCCCGACGAAGATACCTGCAACCTCGGCGCGGGTAAGCTCGCGGCCGCGCTCACGCCGGACGTGAAGGCGGTCTTGGCGGTCCATCTCTACGGACAGCTGGCTGATATGCCGGCGATCGCCCAACTCTGCCGCGAGCGTGGCCTCCTCCTGCTCGAAGACGCCGCCCAGTCCCACGGCGCCCATATCGGTGGCGTGAAGGCCGGCGCTTGGGGCGATGCCGCGGCGTTCAGCTTCTATCCCGGCAAGAATCTCGGCGCCCTCGGCGACGCCGGCGCGTTGACCTGCAAGGATACGAAGCTCGCCGACATGGTCCGCGCGCTCCGCAACTACGGCTCGCACGAGAAATACAAGAACCTCGTCCAAGGCCCGAACGACCGTCTCGACGAACTGCAGGCGGCCTTGCTCCGCGTGAAGCTCAAGCATATCGACGCCGATAACGCCCGCCGCCAGGCGATCGCTGCACGTTACCGTCGCGAGATCAAGAACCCGGCCGTGCGCCTACCGTCCGTCCGCGCCGGCGAGGATTCGCACGTCTGGCACCTCTTCGTCGTCCGCGTCGCCGATCGCGCCGCCTTCCAGCAGCGCCTGCTCGACCGCGGCGTCCACACGTCCATCCATTACCCAATCGCCCCGCACCATCAGCAGGCCTATGCGCAGTCGCTGGGCCACCTGAAGCTGCCGCTCACCGAAGCCCTGCACCGTGAAGTCGTCTCCTTGCCGGTCAGTCCGGTCATGACCGACGAGCAAGTGGCTTATGTGATCTCGGTGGTGAATGCGTAGCCAGAGGTGTTAGTTGATCTGATGATCAGTTGGCCGGAGGGCCAGATGTTCACGCTAACGAGAGGCTTAGTTGACCAGAGGCCCGGAGGCTCGGAAGTTAAGGTAGGGACAGCACCACGTGCTGTCCTAGCGGCATGTATACTTGGGGAGGACGCGATGGTGATCCCGTTCCTGTCCATTTAAAGTGTTAGTGGTTGGCGGATAGCGGTTGGGAACAAATCAAGGCGGCTAGGTCGGCACGCAGTGCCGACCCTACCTCGATGCAGCCCTGGCCAACTGATCAACGGGTCAACTCGCGTTGCATCGTTCTGATCAACTGAGCCTCTGGGCCTCCGGGCCTCTTCAATCAGCCCCTCACCGCATCAAACAACCCATACCCGAAACGGCTGATTTCTTTCTTGGCGCGGGAGAGGAAGAGTTTCACGGCTTTGCCGAGCGGTCGGCCTTTCTTTTTATCCTGATAGCCGATGGTGCTGGTGGTGTGCGCGACGGGGGCGAGGACGACAGGCATCGGCCGGATGCCGCGGGTGCGCAGGCCGGTCTCCCACGGACGATCCAACGCGTGGTCGACCTGCTCGGTGATGGGGCGCATCGACTTGAGCAAGGTTTCGGCGGCGCGGCGGTTGACGACGTAGGCGGCGGAGGAGGTCGTGCGGGTCAGGTGCGCGACGAGCCGGTGGCCGCCGGCGAGCTCGCGCTTCTTCACAGGCAGGCCGGAGTGGAAGTTGAAGAGCTTCACGAGGTCCCAGTCGTCTTTCTCCCCCAGCGCGCGCAATACTTCACTGCAGGCGGGGAGGACTTCGACGTCGTCCTCGAGGATCACGCACCACGGGGCGTCGGTCCGTAAGAAGGTCTCCATGGCCTTGAGGTGGCTCAGGTAGCAGCCGACTTCGCCGGCCCGCGGGGTGTCCAGGCGGTTGCGCCAGGCATAGGCGGACATGTCGACGAGCTTCTCCCATTCGGGGACATCCTTCCCCATGACGGCGGACAGGCGTTCGAACGGCAGGCCCAGCGCCTCGAGGTTGGCGCGGATCGAGGCCATCCGTTCGACGTCACGGTCGAGGTTGATCACGTAGATGAGCGGGGCCATCGGCGGGCATCGTTGCGAAGCCCCGGCATCTTTCAACCCGTTAGGCATCGTGCTTTTGGTTCGTCACTTCGCCGCGGGTGCCATATCCCCGAAGCCAAGGATGAAGATACTGCACCTATCCAAGATGGATACCGGCGGCGGCGCGGCCGATGGCTTCGTCCGGATCCATCAGGCCCTGCTGGGCCAGGGAGTCGAATCCGTCGCCTATGTGCTGAAGCAGAAGCGCCGGGACGTGCCGATGGTGGCCGCGAAGGGCCTGCTCAATCCGTGGCAGAAACTGGTCTGGGGGCTGGGCCGGGCCTTCGCCAAGGTGAAGCGCTTCGGGGTCAAGCCGGTCGGGGTCTATGATTTCGACGCGGAAGCGAACTTCCCGGCCGAGCCGATCATCCGGCATGCCCGCGCGCGTTCAGCGAAGTGGGACCTCGTCCTCGTCCATTGGTCCGGCGGCTTCGTCCGCCCGGAGACCATCCGCGAAATCGCCCAAGCCCTCGGCGCCCGCGTCGCCCTCTGGCAGGTCGACATGGCCCACGCCACGGGCGGCTGTCATTCCAACCTCGGCTGTCAGAAATATCAGACCGGCTGCGGCGCATGCCCGTTACTATCCTCGTCCGACCCGCAGGATATCTCATCCGTCCAGGCGGCGCGCCGTGCCCAGCTCTGGAAGGAACTCGACGTCGCCATCCTCGCTCCGAGCGGCTGGTCCGCTCGCCAGGCGAAGGAGAGCTTCACGTTAGGCGGACGTGAACTCCGCACCTTCCCGATTCCGCTCGATCTCGCGGTGCTCCGCCCGGCCGACATGCTTTCCGCCCGCCAAGCGCTGGGCCTGCCAATCGAAGGCCGCATCGTGCTCGTCCGGGCGCTCGACCCGGGGCTGGTCTACAAAGGCTTCGGCCTGTTCCTCGAGGCGCTGAAGCAACTCGATGACCAAGGCGTGGCCTTGCACGTCGCCGTGATCGGCGACCGCGGCTTCCTGCCGGGCGGCTTCCGCCACGTGACCTTCACCGAACTCGGCCCGCAGCGCGGCGACGCCGCCTTGGCCCGCGCCTATCAGGCGGCCGACTTCTTCGTGAGTCCGTCGACCAACGAGACCGGTCCGATGATGGCCGGCGAGGCGATGGCCTGCGGTCGTCCCCTCATCGCGTATCCGATCGGCATCGCGCCCGACCTCGTCGACCAAGGACGGAACGGTACGCTCGTCGAGCCGGTCGGTGATGCCGCCGCCCTCGCCGCAGCGATCCGCGCCTACGCCGAGATGCCCGCGGCCGAGCTCGCCGCCCGCCAGCAGGCCGCCGCCGATTCCGCTGGGCGAATCTTCTCGGCCCGATACTTTGCGGAACAGGTCCAAGCCGTCCTGCGCCGATGAGATACGCCTCCGTCTATTACCGCGATTACGCGGAGAACAGCCTGTTCACCCCGGGTGCCGGGGAGAACAACGGGGAGTTCTATCTGCCGTATGCCAAACTGCGCGAACGCTTCCTGGCCGCGGGGATCGAACTCAATACGCCGGACGTGAACGCCGGCCGCCCGATCGAGTTCGAGCTCCATATCAATTGCCGCCGCCAGGATCCGTCCGCCCGCGCCTACGTCTACCTCTACGAGAACCCGCTCATCCGTCCGCTCAACCGCGACCGCGCCGCGCTCGCCCGTTACGCGAAGTGGTTCGCTTGGGACGGCGCCCTCCGCGACGACTCGCGCACGGTCTCGCTCCTCTATCCGAACCGTTTCGATACCGAGGGCTGGAACGGACCGGAGAAGCGCCTGCTCTTCTGCGTGCTGGTCGCTTCCAACAAGGCGCTGACGGTCGTCGATCCGCGCGACCAATACCAGGCCCGCGTCCGGATCCTCGATTGGTATGAGCGCCACGCGCCGGCCGACTTCCATCTCTTCGGTCGTGGCTGGGATCGCCCGGCCGCGCTGCCCGGCCGCTGGGGCCGTGTCCGCAATCAGCTGCGCAAGATCCTCGCCCGCTTCCTCCCCGCGAAGTCGCCCTACGCCACCTGGCGCGGCCCGGTCGACGATAAGATCGAACTGCTCACGCGCGCCCGCTTCTGCCTCGCGCACGAAAACTGTCGCGACCTCGAAGGATACGTGACCGAGAAGCTCTTCGACAGCTTCCGCGCCGGCTGCGTGCCGGTCTACGTGGGCCCGAAAGAGATCACGGAACTCGTCCCGGCAGGCTGCTTCATCGACGGCCGCGCTTACGAGACGCCGGCGGCGCTCGACGCCTTCCTGCGCACGATCGATGACGCGGCCTACCGCGGCTACCAGGAGCGCATCCGCGCCTTCCTGCTTTCGGCGCAGGCCAAGCCTTTCTCGCAGGACCACTTCGCTGACGTCCTGGCCCGCGAGATCATCGCGGACCTGCCTGCCGCCCGATGAGCCTGCCTTCGATCAGCGTCATCTTCCTTTCCTATAAGCAGGAGGCCTACGTCGTGGCCGCCCTGCGCGCGGTGCTCGAGCAGGACCTGCCGGACTACGAGATCATCATCGGTGACGACGC
>CANKZO010000154.1 GCA_947488485.1 Opitutia bacterium
CGAGAAGACCGGACGGACGCGCGTGCGGAGCTTCTCCGGTGCCGAATTGAAGGAGATCATGGAGGCCCGGGCGGCCATCGAGGGCATGGCGGCCCGGCTGGCCAACCGTCTCTGGACCAAGGAAGACTCCGCAGCTCTGGAAAAGAACATCGCCGCCCAGGAACGGGCGAGGGACTTGGCCGAACTGTCACGTCTGGACATCGATTTCCACCATCACGTGGTCAACCGCAGCGGCAACGCCAGCCTCGTCCGCCTCTGGGAACCCCTGCGCTGGCAGTGGGAGGTGCATCTGGCTGAAATCTATCGCCGCCAGAAGAGCGACGACTTCATCCCGGAGAAGGAAACCATCCGCGCGCACAAGCACCTGCTCAAGGCCATGGCCGAAGGCACGCCCGCCGAAGCCTCGGAAGCCATGATGAACCACATCCTCTTCAACCTGCGCTGGGCTAAATAAGTCATGCGATACCCCCTCATCTCGGCCCTACTGCTCGCCGCCGCTGCCCTGCCCGCGGCGGTCTCCTTCGAATCAGAGGTAAAGCCAATCTTCGAGAAGCACTGCATCGAGTGCCACGGGCCGAAAAAGCAGAAGAGCGACTTCCGGCTCGATGATCGCGAGGTCGCCCTGCACGGCGGCGAAAGCCATGCTCCGAACATCCTGCCGGGTAAGGCCGCCGAGAGCCCGCTGCTTAAGTTCGTGACGACCGCTGACCGCGAGACGCGTATGCCCCCGAAGGGCGAGCGACTGACCCCGGCCGAGGTCGATACGCTGAAGCGCTGGATCGCCGAAGGCGCGGTCTGGCCGGAGTCCGCATCCCTGAAGAAGACCGACCCCCTCGACTGGTGGTCCCTCAAGCCCCTTACGAAGCCCGCCCTGCCCTCCGGTGACGCCGCCCACCCGATCGACCGCTTCATCCTGGCTAAGCTCCAAGAGAAGCATCTGCAGCCCTCCGCTACGGCCGACGCCCGCACGATCCTCCGTCGCCTGAACTTCGACCTGATTGGCCTGCCGCCCACGGCCGAAGAACTTGCGGCCTTCGAGAAGGACGCCGCCCAAGACCTGCCCGGCGCCATCGGCCGCGCCGCCGACCGTCTGCTCGCCTCCCCTCGTTACGGCGAACGCTGGGGTCGCCACTGGCTCGACGTGGTCCACTACGGCGACACCCATGGCTACGATAAGGACAAGCTCCGCCCCAACGCCTGGCCCTACCGCGATTACGTCATCCGCTCCCTCAATGACGACAAGCCCTACGCCCGGTTCGTCGAGGAGCAGCTCGCCGGGGACACGCTCTACCCCGCGACGGCCGATGGCCACATCGCCCAAGGCTTCATCTCCGCCGGCCCCTGGGATTTCATCGGCCACGCCGAACTCCCGGAGACCAAGCTCGACGGCAAGATTGCCCGTGCGCTGGACCGTGACGACATGGTCTCGAACACGACTGGCGCCTTCCTCGCGACGACCGCCCAGTGCGCCCGCTGCCACACCCATAAGTTCGACCCGATCAAACAAGAGGATTACTTCCGCCTCCAGGCCGTCTTCGCGGCGCTCGATAAGGCCGACAAGACTTTCGACGTGGACCCGGAGGCGGCCAAGCGTCGTGCTCCGCTGGTCGCCGAACGCACGCGACTCGACGGCGAGATCAAGGCGCTCAACGACAAGATCGCGACGGCCGACACCCGCCGCGTGACGCTCATCGGCAAGCTCATCGATGAACTAAAACAAGGCACCGCCGCCGTCGAACGCCTGGAATACGGCTACCACAGCGCGATCTCCAAGGAACAGTCCGCCACGAAGTGGGTCCAGGTCGACCTCGGCGTCGCCCGCGAACTCACCGAGGTCATCCTGACGGGCTGCCATGATACCTATAACAACATCGGCGCGGGCTTCGGCTTCCCGTCCCGCTATAAGATCGAACTGTCCGACGACGCGAAATTCGCCAAAGGCGTGACCATCATCGCCGACTTCACCGCCGACGACGTCCCGAATCCGGGCGTGAAGCCGCAACGCTTCGCGCTGGCCAAACTGAAAGGACGCTTCCTACGCGTGACGGCCACCAAACTGGGCCTTCGTAAGAATGACTACATCCTGGCCCTCGCAGAACTGCAGGCCATCGACGCCAAGGGTCGCAATGTCGCCCTGGGCGCTAACGTGACCTCGCTCGATAGCATCGAAGCCGGCCCGCGATGGGGACGCCTTAACCTGACCGACGGTTACTTCTACGGTCCTAAGTCCGAACGCGACGACGCCCGTATCGCGCTCCTGGAACGCGAACGTGCCGAGATTCGCAAGGGTTCGAACAAGGTCGCCCCGGCTGACAACACCCGCCTCGCCGAGCTCACCGCCGCCCGTGCCAAGGTCGCGAAGGAACTCGCTACCCTCCCCGCTCCGCAGGTCGCCTATGTGGGCACAATCCACAAAGGCACCGGTTCCTTCGCCGGCACGGGCGCCAACGGCGGCAAGCCCCGTCCGATCTTCATCCTCAAGCGCGGTGATGTGAGCCAGCCCGACAAGGAAGTCGGCCCGGGCACCCTGCCCTTCACCAAGGAACTGACCTCGCAGTTCGATCTACCCGCTGACGCCCCAGAAGGCGCCCGTCGCGTGGCCTTGGCCAAGTGGATCACCGATAACCGTAACCCGCTCACTTGGCGCGTCATCGTGAACCGGGTCTGGCATTACCACTTCGGACGCGGCTTGAGCGATACGCCGAATGACTTCGGACGCATGGGCAGCCTACCCACGCACCCCGAGCTGCTCGACTGGCTCGCCGTCGACTTCCGCGACGGAGGTCAGTCGCTCAAAAAGCTCCACCGTCTGATCGTCACGAGCGCGACCTATCGTCAATCGTCCCTCGGCAACCCGGCCAACGAGAAGATCGACACGAGCAACGCGTTCCTCTGGCGCATGAACCGCCGCAAACTCGAGGCCGAAGCGGTCAATGACTCGGTACTCTCGGTCGCCGGCAAACTCGACCTTACGATGGGCGGCCCGGGCTTCCAGGACTTCGTCATCGATAAGCCGCAGCACTCGCCGCACTACGAATACGACCAGCACGACGTCGAGGACCCGAAATCCCACCGCCGCTCGGTCTATCGCTTCATCGTCCGCTCCCAGCCCCAGCCCTTCCTCACCGTGCTGGATTGCGCTGATCCTTCGATGTCAGTCGCCAGCCGCAACGAGACCGTCAATGCCCTACAGGCGCTCGCGATGCGTAATAACCGCCTGACGGTCGCGATGGCCAAGCATTTCGCAGCCCGCGTGGCCAAGGAAGCCTCCACCCCGCCCGCCCAGATCGACCTCGCCTTCCGCCTCGCACTGGGCCGTCCGCCGTCCGCCAAGGAAGCCGAAGCGATGTCGGGCTACGTACGTGAGCACGGCCTGACGAACCTCTGCCGACTGATCTTCAACCTGAACGAATTCAACTTCGTCGACTAACCATGAACGACTCTCCTTACCATCGCACCTCCGGCGTCACGACGATGAACCGTCGCGACTTCCTGTTCTGCTCTGGCGGCGGCCTCGGCGGCATCGCCCTCGCCAGCCTACTCGGACAGGAATCGCTCCTCGCCGCTACGCCTACCAGCGGTGTCCTCCACGCCCCGGCCAAAGCCAAGCGCGTCGTCCAACTCTTCATGGCCGGCGCCGCCAGCCACGTCGACATGTGGGACTATAAGCCGCTCCTCGAGAAGAAGCATGGCGAGAAGTGGGATCCAGGTGAAGCCGTCGAACTCTTCCAGAGCAGCCCGGGCTCGACCTTCGCGTCGCCTTGGAAATTCAAACCCTACGGTAAGTCCGGTAAGATGCTGAGCGAGATCGTCGCGCCCATCGGCGACGTCGTGGATGACATCGCGTTCGTGCATAATGTCGTCGGCCGCTCCGGCGTTCATAGCCAGGCCACCCTCCTGCAGTCCACCGGTTTCCTAATTCCGGGCTACCCGAGCATCGGTGCGTGGGCCAGCTACGGCCTCGGCTCGCTCAACGACAACCTCCCGACCTTCGTCGTACTACCTGACATCCGCGGCCTACCGTCCAACGGTCAGAAGAACTGGGACTCCGCCTTCCTCCCTGGCCAGAACCAGGCCACGCAGGTGCGCGTCAACGCCCCGAAGCCGATCGCGGACCTATCCCCTCCCCCCGCCGACTATATCACGCCTTCCGGCGAGACCGCGGGCTTACAACTCCTCGAAAAGCTCAACCGGGCCCATGCCGACTCGCATCCGGGCGACCCGCGTCTCGAAGCCCGCATCCGCAGCTACGAGCTTGCCGCCAAGATGCAGCTCGCCGCGCCGGACGCCCTCGACCTCTCCCAGGAATCCGAGAAGACGCAGGCCCGCTATGGCATCGATAACTCCACGAAGGTTTGGCCGAAAGAAATCAATGTCGCCGAAGAACAGGATGCCTTCGGCCGCAAGTGCCTGACCGCCCGACGCCTCCTCGAACGCGGCGTCCGCTTTGTGCAAATCTGGTCCGGCAACGACAACGGCTTCCCGCGTCGCAACTGGGATTCCCACGAGGACATCGCCCGCGACCACGCCCCGCTCTCGCTCGGCATGGCAAAAGGTACCGCGGCGCTCATTCAGGATCTCAAGGACCGCGGCATGTTCGAGGACACCCTGATCCTCTGGACCACTGAGTTCGGCCGCATGCCCTGCGCCCAGGGTGGCAAGGGACGCGACCACAACCCCTTCGTCTTCACCAACTGGCTGGCCGGCGGCGGCATCAAAGGCGGCGTCTCCTACGGACCGAGCGACGAATGGGGCTACAAGCCCGCCGACCGGTCACACTTCACCCAGGGCTACGACATCCATGCCACCGTCCTGCACCTCCTCGGCCTCGATCACGAAAAACTCACCTTCCGTCACAACGGCGCCAACCGCCGCCTCACAGACGTGCATGGGCATGTGATTAAGGAGATCTTGGCGTAAAGAAGTTCTAGGTTCTTGGTTCGTTGTTCTTAGTTCTTAGATTAATTACAAGGGGAAGGCAGGTAGGTTTGAGCTCCCCGCTCCCCGTAGCTCAAGGCAGGGAACTTGACCCTGCTTCCGTCTGTCTCATTAGTATCCACCGCGTCAGCCCCGAACGCCGTACCCCCTTTCCTTACCGCACCATGCCCTCCCCGGGATACCTCTTTAGCGTCTTTGCGCTGTTCGCCCTGAGCCTGAAAGGCATCGTCCGCGCGGCGGAGCCCTACGAAGCATTCATCCAGAAGCATTGCGCCCGCTGTCACGGCCCCGAGAAAGAAAAAGGCGACCTGCGCTTCGACAAGCTCTCCCGCGATTTCAAACTCGGCGGCGACACCCATCATTGGGCCGAGGCCATGGAAAACGTTAACAGCGGCGAGATGCCTCCGAAGAAGGACAAGGAACCCAAGCCGACGCAGGCGGAGATCGCCGCCTTCGTGACGAGCCTCGACGGAGCCCTGAAGGCAGGCCGAGCTTCGCGTCAGGCGGCACGGCCGGTGGTGTCACATTATCGGCTGAGCCGGCAGGAATATCAGAATACCGTCTATGACCTGCTGGGCGTCCGCTATGATCCCACCAAGCAAGGTGAGCTCAACGAAGACACCCGCTGGCACGGCTTCGAACGCATCGGGTCGGAACTTTCGCTTTCGCCGTCGCACGTGGATCGTTATTACCGCGCGGCGGGCGTCGTGCTGGATCGCGCCTTCACCACGG
>CANKZO010000155.1 GCA_947488485.1 Opitutia bacterium
AGGTGACGAACTCCACGCCGGCACTGAGCAGGTCTGGGATATCGTCCTGGCCGAACGCCTCGGCCATCTTGGCAAGCCGGTCATGTATGGCTTGGCCACGGATGACTCCCATAATTACCACAGCACCGTGCCCAAGGCCAGTCTCTCGGGCCGCGGGTGGGTCATGGTCAAAGCGAAGCAGCTCGACGCGGCTTCGATTGTCGCCGCCATGGAGAAGGGCGACTTCTACGCCTCGACCGGGATTGAGTTGAAGGCTTTGCAGTCTGGCGATGGGCGGATCGCCCTCGAGGTCAAGGCCGAGGCCGGCGTCGAGTATGTGATCGAATTCATCGGCACCCGAAAGGGTTATGATCGCAAGACCGTCGCCGTGAAGGCCGCCGATGGCACTGAGCCGCGGGTCACCCGTAAGTATAGCGCGGATGTCGGGATAGTGCTGGCCGCCGTCAAAGGACCCAAGGCCGAGTATGTCCTCAAGGGCGATGAGCTTTACGTGCGAGCCCGGGTGACCTCCACCAAGCCGATGAAGAGCTCGCCGGTCGGCGGTGAGGTGGAGATGGCGTGGACGCAGCCCATTGGCAGATGACAGATGACGGAGGGCAGAGGGCAGATGATCGCGCTAGTTGATCGGTTGACCAGTTGGCCGAAAATGAGAGTATAGAGTATGGAGTATTGAGTATAGGGGGTGCCCAGGTCCGGGTGGCGGGTGGCAGCTCCGGGTGGCAGTTGGCGGGATTGTCTGATTCGGGCATCGATTCAGACATCTGTCATCGACTCAGTCATCTCCCCGGTAGGGTTGCTATGTCGTGACGCGGTCCCGACCCTACCTGATTAGCGAAGGACGGTCTTGAGGAACGATAGCAACTCGGCGGTCGAGGGGTCGCCCGGGAGGCCGAGGTCGGCGTTGATCTTGCCGTGATTCGTGTTCTGGGCGCCGTAGGCTTTGGCCGCGATGCCTTTTGAAGTCAGCGCTTTCTCCAGGCGCTTGGCCTGGTCGGGCGTGAGGGCGGCGGCTGCGTCGTAAAGGATGAGGAAGGGCGGGATACCTTTACCGGCGGCGACGTGGGTGGTCGCGGAATAGTCGGTCCAGAGTTCAGGCTTACCGCCGAAGATTTCGCGGTGGCCGTATTTCGGTTCGGGCTTACCGGCGGCTTGGCGATTGTTGGTCGCTAGTTCGATGACCGCCGGAACGTCGAACGTATCGGCGTCGACCGGCACGCAGCCCTTGAACATCCCCAGAGACAGACCTACGGCCTTCAGCGGACGTTCGTCGATGGCCAGATAGGCGGCGAGCTGGGCGCCCGAGGAGTGTCCCATGATCACGATGCGGTTAGGGTCGCCGCCGAATTCGGCCGCGTGGTCATGTGTCCAGCGAAGCGATTTCGCGACATCAGCGAAGATCTCGTTCATCGGGATCGCGGAGACGTAGCGATGATTCGTCGAGACGAAGACATAGCCCAGGTCGGTGAAGAACTTCGGCTTCAGCTGCACGCTGGTCTTTTCGCCACCGCGCCAGCCGCCGCCGTGAATCCAGAAGATCACCGGCGCTGGCTTGGTAGATTTCGTCGACGGAGCGTAGACGTTCAGCGTTTGGCGTAACTCCGTCGTCCCGGCGTAGGGAATATCCGCCTTGGTCGGTGCGAGTGGGGCAGGGGTGTCGGCCGCGGAAACGAGGCTGAAGGCGGCGAGGAGCGGGAGGAGGGAGCGCATAGAGGGAAATCAGAGGCCCTTGAGCAGTTCGAGGGCTTGGGATTCAAAAGCCTTTTGCCATTCCGGGGCGACGAGACAGTCGCAGTCCTCTTGGGCGTAGCCCGTGTTCAGGCGCTGTTTCGCGGTAGGGGCGTAATAGATATAACCATTGGTATAGCCGGCGACGAAAGTGCCCGGCTGTCCGGCGGCCTGCTTGATGTTCATGCCGATCTCGCTCGTCAGCTCGCCAGGGAAGGTCACCAGACGGAAGTCGCCGACGCGCAGCGCGGTGAGTTCGACGTCGAGCGGCTTTTCCAGCGCCTTTTGATTATGGACGAGGTGCATCTTGAGCAGACCCAGATTCGTGTTGAGGCGGGTGATCTGCTCCATGATGGCGAGGTTGGCGAGATAGGTCTCCACGGCTAAGCGATTGTCCGCGTCCAACTTCGAGAGACTGTCTTTTCCGATGGAGCGTTCGTGCAAGTAGCTTTGGGCGGATTGTGAAGGGTAGTCCGGGTTGAGTTTCTGTTGCAGCAGGAGCGGCAGGAAAGACTTGAAGTTAAGGTTATTAGCCCGGAGCGATTGGGTGAGGCGCAGACGTTCCGCTTCCACCTTGGCGATACGGGCGGTCAGGTCGGATCCGCGGGGTAGGAGCATGTTCTGGCGGACGAAGCGAAGGGGGCTGTCCGCCTGGGTGGTTACCTTACGGGCGGCCCGGAGGACGCTGATTGCCAGCTGATTACCTAGTGGGGTGGCGTTGGCGGGCTGAGTGACGTGCTTATAACGGACGGGATTGATATCGCCGGCGCATCCTTGGATGAAGAAGGCCGTGCCACCGAGCTGTTCTTCGATGATGGCTGAGGCGACGCCGGGGAAGTCGGCTGAATTCCCGCTGCTCGGCGGATTCATGATGGGGTGGCAAGCGAAGTTGTAGACTAGTGCCAAATTGCTGCCGTCGAGTCGATCGAGGCGGAGCAGACCGATTTGCGGGTCGATAGCACCCACGCTGGCGATTCCGGAATCATTGGGCAGCGAGTACGTTCGGCGCATGTCGACCTCGCTGCCGTCGCGCATGTGGATGCGGCGGTTCTCGCTGATGCCGCTTTCCTGTCCGCTGCCGCTGCCAGCCAGGACGGGGACGAGACGGGCGTGCGCCGACCTGATGACTTGGAAGCAGAGTTCCGGGAAATCTGCGCGGAGGGTGCCGTGGCAGTGGCTGGCATTGACCAGGAGGTTTTCGGGCGCCAAGCCCAGCTCCTTGGCCAAGCGGGCGCGGAGTTGCGGAAGGAAGTCGGACCGGATTCGTCCCAGTTCGCCGATCGCGACGGCGTCGATGGTCAGCAGCACGACGGATCGTTCGCCCTCTTTGAGCACGAGTGCCTTGGCGTGAAGCGTATCATGGACCGGGACCGTGCGGTCCGTGACATCGACCACCGCCGTACCTGCTTCGAGGGCGTACAGCCCCGGGCAGGCCAAGCCGACGAGAACAATGAAGGCAGGCAGGAGATGGTTCACTGAAGTAAGGTGATGTGTTATTTGACCTCGAGCAGCTGCTTCATCGCGTCGATGAGCACCGGCTCGACCTGCGGGGCGACGTTGGAAGACGTCGGGCCGACTTCGTAGCCCCCTTGCTCGTAGGCGCAGGTGCTGCCGATGTAACCGGGGCCGTAATCGCCGTAGGCCGCGAGCGCGACGTGGAGATCGGGGCGCATTGCCTTCGCGGCGAGCTGGTATTCGACGAACAACTCGCCGGGCAGGTGCAGCATGCGGGAGGAGCCGACGCGCAGGCAGGTGATGTCGATCGCGTGGCCAGCTTCGTGGCGTTTCAGCCAGGCCAGTTGGTCACCGTAGGAAATGTAGCCCTTAGGGGTCGTCGCCTTCAGTTTCGCCACCAGTTCGTCGGCCTTCAGGTGGGTCGCAAGAGGCAGGCGGACCGGCACCGAGGTCCAACCGATATCCGCCGAGCCCAGGGGGGTCTTCACGGTCTTATCGAGGGCTTCCTTCATCCCGTCGGCCAGGCGGTTGGCCAAGGTCATGCGGTTCTCCCAGGCGCCGTCGTTATATTTGCCGGCCGTGATGTTACCGCCCGCTCCGTTGAAGTGCACGTGCAGCGTATGCGGCCAGGATTGGCTGCGGATGAAGCGGGCGATGCCCGGGAAGTCCGGGCTTGGGTAGCCCAGGCGGTAGTAGCTCTGCGGGTGGCAGGCGTAGCTCGTGAGCACTGCGATCGGGCCGGTCTTGTCCCAGAAACTCAATGACGTGACGAGCGGATCGATGACCCCTTCCGGTTCGGCGCGCATCGCGGCGTTCTTGGTCGAGGACGTGCGCGTGAACTTCACCTTGCCGTCGGGACCGAGCAGGCGGCGCTGGCTGGCGACCTCCTTGACCGCGGCCTCTCCCCAGCCCCAGTGGGTGGCTTCGCGGGCGGTGGGCAGCGCGCGCTTGATCGCCTCGGCGGCGCGGGCGATGACCACGCGGTGGAAATCGCCCTCGAAGCGGGAGTAGCCCTTCACGCCCAGATCCTTGATGAGCTTTTCGGCCGTGAAATCGCAGCCCGGGGCGTCGTGCTGGTGGAGCGCGTGGACTGCGACGCGGGCGGGCGTGGTCCCGGCCGCCTGGGCGAGGGCGGCACGGAAGGCGTCATGGCCTTCGTTGGCGATGCCGATCCAATCCACGGCGCAGAGGACGATCGGCTCGCCGGAGCCCGTGATCACCACGCCGCGGCAGCGGAGCGTCAGGTCATCGAGGCGCTTGACCGGATCGTAGGCCATCGCCGAACCGAGGGGCGGCGTGGCGTCGACATCGAAGGTCGCGACCTTGACCGGTTCGGCGAAGCCGACGGCGGCGAGGGAGAGCAGGGCGGTGAGAAGACGGGTGGGTTTCATCGGCGTAAAGTTTCCACGCCTCCCGGCAGGGCGTGCAGGCGGGCGATCTCCTCGGGGGAAAGGGCGCGGTTCCAGACGGCGAGGTCATCCATCGAGCCGACATATGCGGCGCCGAGGACGAGGCGTATCGCGGCGGGGTTCCAGCCGAAGGTGAGGTCATGGCCTTGGATGACGCCGACCGATTTTCCGTCGACATGCAGGCGGGCGCGCGGCGGCGCGGCGTGGTCGTTGAGATGGTCGAGCACGAAGGCCACGTGCGTCCAGCGGTCGCGGCGGAACGGGGCCTGTTCCATCTTCACCATCGGGCGACGTTCGTCGGGGATCTGTTCCCAGCCGACCGCATCGGGATTCCAGAGGTGGTAGATCGGCCGGACGGCGAAACGGAAATGGCGCGGCGCATGGTCTTTGGACCACTCCAGGAAGATGAAGCCCTTCTTCACGTCGTCGCCGACGATCTGCACCGGATCGCAGTAGCCGGGTTCGAGGTCCTTGTCGGGGTCGAGTCGCAGCCAGACCGAGACCGTGGCCGACCAGTCGGTCGTGCCGTAGGCGAGGGACTTGGAGGCGGCGAATTCGGGGCGGACCGCACCCTTCTTGGGAAAGACGAGGCAACCGCCGAACTTGCCATCGGTCGCGAGTCTCATCTCCGGTCCGGGCGTAGGCGACACCATCTTCCCGCTGGCGCGGACCCGACAGGCGGGGTCGTCGGCGGATGACGCGGCGTCGAAGCCGGTATCGAAGGGGGCGTGAAAGGTCAGCCCACGGCGCAGACCATCGTCGGCCAGGCAGGTCGCGGCGAGCAGGCAAAGCGCAGTCTTGAGGGCGGGCATCTTAGAGCGTTTTGACGATTAGATTGCGCCAGCGGATCTCGCCGCCGTGGGTCTGGAGCATAATCGGACCTTTGGAGGGGAGGGGATTGGCGCGGTCCCAGTAGTTTTCCATCTTGGCGTGGTCGACGACCATGCGGCCGTTGAGCCAGATCGTGGTGACGTCGCCCTTCTGGATGATGCGGAAGGCATTCCATTCGCCGAAGGGCTTGTCGGCGGCCACGAGCGGGTCGCGTCCGGGGGCGCCGGGCGTGTTATTGAAAA
>CANKZO010000156.1 GCA_947488485.1 Opitutia bacterium
GGCGAAGACCAGGCGGGCGCGGCGGCCTCGCCGCCGAGTCCCGCGATGAAGCCATAGCGGATGGCATGCGAGATCCGGCGACGGCGCGGATTCTCCCGCGCGTTGCTCCATTCGAGCGCGGCGGTGAAGGCGGCGTCCGGGATCGGCGAGACGACCGAGCGGCCGACCTGCCAGGCCACGACGCCGGCATGGTCGAGGTCGCTGACTTTGCGACCGAGCGCCAAGGACATGGGGACGGGGGCGTTCAGCCGGCCGGCTTCGATCTGGGCTTTGACCTGCAGCGCCAAGGCCACCCGCCAGCGCTCTTCGGGAGTCAGCAGGCCGAAATCATATTCCGGATCGTCCGCCGCGGCGTCCCGTAGCTCGACCTTGGCGTAGCGCCGCCACTTGGTCAGCCAGACTTCCCACTGGTCCGTGCCACGGAGGGGCGGCTTGCCCAGCCATTCGGGGATGTCTTCGCGCATAGCAACAATACAGGGCTTTTGGCCCAACCGCCGAGAGGAGGCAAGCAAAAGGTGAAACTATGTTCACTATCCATAGGGGTATCTCCCTGTCTGCGGTAGGCTTAACCCCCGAAAAAACCTCTCAAAAACCGATTTTTCATCGAACTATTCCTCCCGTTTGGTGTTATCTATCCGTACCCCTTCTTACCCAAGTGATCCGCGCTCATTCCACCCCTCGTCAACGGCGGGCTTCTCTGCCTATTTTCTGCCTGTTGCTGGCTGCCGCCTCCGCCCCCGTCGTGGGCTTCGGTCAGGCCGCACCGGCCGCTCCTGCCGCCGCCCCGGCTGCACCGGCCGCTCCCGCCGTCGTCCCTGGGGTCGTCGCCGCGGTCCCGCTTCCGGGCCTCATCGGTTCCGACCAGATCGGCCCGGTCATCCTCCGCGATGAGACCGTCGCCCAGGTCCTCGACCTGATGCAGCGCTGGACCGGCAAGTCCATCCTCCGCCCGCAAGCCCTCCCGGCCAGCAACTACACGCTCTCGCTCCCGGCTTCGATCACCCGCGACGAAGCGCTCCTCGCCCTCGAGACCTTACTTAACCTCAACGGCATCGCCGTGATCCAGCAGGGCGACAAGTTCCTCAAGGTCGTCCCCAACCTCGTCGCCAAGGCCGAGTCGCCGCAGCTCATCACCGGCTCCGTGCTCTCGCTGCCCCCCAGCGGCCGCATCGCCTCCAAGATCTTCACGCTCAAGCACGCCAACGCCCAGGAGCTCGTCGCCCAGATCGCCTCGGGCCTCAACACCACCCTGGCCTCGCCGCCCGTCTACTTCGGCCGCAACAACGCCCTGCTCATCACCGACTCGATCTCCAACCTCCAGAAGATCGAGACGCTCACCATGCAGATCGACAAGCCGCAGCTCGATCTCGTGGTCACGAAGAGCTACGTGCTCAAGAACGCGATGGCGACCGACATGGTCAACAAGCTCAACTCGATGCTGCGTTCGCCCGCCACGGTCTCCGGCGGCGCGCCGTTCCGCCTCAGCACGGGCACGACCTTCCTCGCCGACGAGCGCACCAACCGCGTCCTGCTCATGGGCTCGGCCGACCAGCACACGTTCTTCGATAACCTGATCGAGACCCTCGACCAGAAGTCCAACCCGAACACGAAGACGGACGTGATCTTCCTTCGCCACGCCGACGCGCAGCAGGTCGCCACGCTCGTCACCTCCCTCGTCACGGGCCAGACGACCGCCGCCGCCCGCGCCGGCAATACGATCCGTAGCACCACCCTCAACCGTACCCCGACTCCGGCCCCGACGGCCGCCGCCGCTCCCGGCGCCCCGCAGATGGGCGCTGACGAGTTCAGCAGCAACCTCACGGTGCTGCCCGACATCCGCAGCAACTCCGTCGTGGTCTCCGGCACCAACGACGACCTTCGCCTCCTCCACGACCTGATCGACAAGGTCGACGTCGTCCTGCCGCAGGTCCGCATCGAAGTCGTGATCGCCGAAGTGAAGCTCTCCGACAACGAGACGAACGGTTTCAGCACGCTCGGCCTCACGGTCAGCAACGGCAAGCTCGTCGGCATCGGCGGCACCGGCGGCGGCTTCGGCGTCAACGGCGCGCCCGCGACTTCGCCGACCAGCATCCCCGCCAACACGACCGTGGTCAGCGCCACGCAGGGCGGCTTCAACACCACGACCAACGACCTGAGCGCGACCATCGGCCTCGTCACCACCCCGCGCAAGGGCGACCTGAAGATCCTGTCGGTGCCCGCCGTCACGACGACCCACAACAAGGAGGCCACGCTCTTCGTCGGCGAATCCCGCCCGGTCATCACGGGCTCGACCATCGCCGCGCAGACCGGCCAGATCACCTCGACGGTCTCGCAACGCGACATCGGCATCACGCTCAAGGTCCTGCCCCTCATCGGCAAGGACGGCGCCGTGCAGCTCCAGGTCTCGCAGTCGGTCGAGGACATCCTCGGCTCCACCATCCTCGACGGCAACGACCAGCCGATCATCGGCCGCCGCACGACCGACTCCTTCGTGAGCGCGATGAGCGGCGAGATCATCGTCCTCGGCGGCCTGCAGCGCAAGGTGACCACGAAGTCCACCTCCCGCCTCGGCCCCATCCCGTTCCTCGGCGACCTGCTCGGCTCGTCGACCGACCTCGAGGAGAAGCAGGAGCTCATCATCTTCCTCCGCCCCTACGTGCTCAACGGCTCCGCGGTCGACAATCTCGACGCGCTCAGCCGCGCCACCAGCAGCGCCATCGGCCCCGAGGTGAAGAAGATCATCGATGCCGTCCCCGGCCAGGTTCCCGCCGCCCCGGCCGCTCCCGAGAAGAAGTGACATGCTGACCGTCGACCGGCACGGACTGCCCTCGGCCCTCGCCGAGCGCCTGACCGAAGAGGCCCGCGCCTCGTTCGCGGAGACGCCGCGCGAAGCCCGTTTCAAGTTCCTCGCCCAGGCCCTCGGTCTCGACGAGGCCGCGCTCCTCGCCGAGCTTTCCCGTCTCACGGGCCTCGAGGTGCTCGAAGAGCCCGCCATCGATCCGGACGGCATGAAGATCCTGCCGGCGCGCATCGCCTCCGAAGCCCAGGTCGTCCCGACGCTCCTCCCCGGCGGCGAAGAAGGCCGCCTGCGTCTCGTCACGGCCCTGCCGCCCGACACCGATACGGCCGACTGGGTCGCGACGTTCGCCGCCCGCCGCCCGAAGTGGTATCTCGCGCCGCCCGAACGCGTGGCCGCGCTCATCAACGAGAACTACGGCGTGGGCTCCGGCAGCCTCGAAGACGAAGGCGATGACCTGCCCGCCGCCGAAGTCGCTTCGTCCGACGAAGCCGACCAGGACGCCGCGGTCGTGCGCTTCGTCACCGAAGTCCTCACGCAGGCCGTCGCCGAAGGCGCGACGGACGTCCACTTCGAGCCGCAGGAGAACAACCTGCGCATCCGCTACCGCGTCGACGGCATCCTCATCGCGATCCCGCTGCCCGATAACCTCGCCCGCTTCCAGGACGCGATCATCTCGCGCCTGAAGATCATGGCGCGCCTCAACATCTCGGAACGCCGCCTCCCGCAGGACGGCCGCATCAACTTCCGCGACGGCAAGAACGTCCTCGATATCCGTGTCTCGACGATCCCGACGATCTACGCGGAGTCGGTCTCGCTGCGTCTTCTCAACCAGCGCAAGGAGGCCTACAACATGGACCGCATCGGCATGAACGCCGAAGAGCAGGCCGCCGTCCGCAAGGTCCTCGATTACCCGCACGGCATCATCCTGGTGACCGGCCCGACGGGCTCCGGCAAGTCGACCACGCTCAACGCTTTCCTCCAGGCGATCAACTCGCCCGACATCCGCATCGTGACGATCGAAGATCCGATCGAGTACGAAGTGCCCGGCGCCAACCAGGTGCAGACGCGCGCCGAGATCGGCCTGACCTTCGCCGGCGCCCTCCGCAGCACGCTCCGCCAGGATCCGGACGTGATCATGGTCGGGGAAATCCGCGACTTGGAGACGGCCGAAATCTCCATCCGCGCCTCGCTCACAGGCCACTTGGTCTTCTCGACCCTCCACACCAACGACGCCCCGGGCGCCATCACGCGCCTCATCGACATGGGCGTCGAACCGTTCCTCGTCGGTTCCGCCGTCGAGCTGGTCATCGCCCAGCGCCTCGTCCGCCGCCTCTGCGCCGACTGCGCCAAGACGGTCCCGGTCGACCGCGCGAAGCTCCTGCCGGCCCTCGAGACGCTCGGCATGGACGAATCGTTCCTCAAGGACGTGACTTCCCTCAAGGAAGCCGTGGGCTGCCGCAAGTGCCGCGGTACGGGTTACCGTGGTCGCGTCGGGGTCTTCGAGATCTTCCACCCGAAGCCGCTGCACGACCTGATCATCACCCGCATCTCCAACCGCGACCTGACCGAGAAGGCGATCGCCCTCGGGATGCGCCCCCTCGCCAAGTCGGGCTGGCTCAAGGTCGCCGCGGGTCTCACGACCATCGACGAGCTCGTCCGCAACCTGAGCTCGAACGAGTAACGCCGCGATGGCCGTCTTCAATTACACCGCGCGCGACGCCGCCGGCGCCGTGACCGAAGGCACCATCGAGGCCCCGCTGCGCCGCGACGCGCTCCGCAAACTCCAGGCCCGCGGCCTCAAGCCGGTCAAGGTCGAGGAATCCGGCGCCGCCGTCCGCGCCAAGGAGTCCGCCCGCGAAGGCGGCCCCGCCGACAAGGACCTGCTGCCGACCGAAGCCGAATGCCTGCCGTTCCTGGAGTCGATGGCCGACCTGGTCCGCTCCGGGATGTCCGCCGGCGAAGCGCTCCGTCTCCTCGCCCTCCGCCTCCAGAAATCCCGCCTGCGTGCCCTCTGCGCCGGCATCTGGTCCAAGCTCGGCGAAGGCCAGAGTCTCTCCGTCGCGATGGGCGCCTACCCGCAGGTCTTCGATGGCCAGACGCTCAACCTCATCGCCGCCGGCGAAGCGACCGGTAATATCCGCGACGTCCTCGAGCGCCTGATCACCCACTTCACGGAGCAGAAGGAATTCAAACGTAAGCTCATCAGCGCGATGGCCTACCCGCTCTTCATCTGCGTGGTCGCCGTCGGCGTGGTGATCTTCTTCGTGCTCTTCCTGCTGCCGCGCCTGCAGACGCTCCTGACCTCCCTCGGCGGCAAGCTGCCGTTGTCCACCAAACTGCTGATGACCTTCGCCGACGTCTTCGTCGTCGTGGGCCCCATCCTCCTCGTGCTTGGCGTCATCACGGCGATCGGCGTCGCGCGCTGGCGCAAGAGCGAACAAGGCCGCCTGGCCTCCGATGCGCTCCTGCTGAAGATCCCGCTCGCCGGCTCGTTCGTGATGCGCGTCTCGGTCCTCAATTTCTGCCACACGCTCGCGGTGCTCCTCGAGAACGGCATCACGACCGCCGAAGCCCTCCGCCTCGCCGAGAAGACCGCCCCGAACCGCGCCCTCCGTCAGCAGCTTCGCGAAGCGACCGACCGCGTGCTCGAAGGCGACAGCCTCTCGAAGGCCCTGGCGCGCACGGGCTACTTCCCGCGCCTGCTCCTCGACCGCGTCGCCGTCGCCGAACAGACCGGCAACCTGGCCCCCGGCCTCCGTGATATTTCCCGCTCCTACCGCGCCGAGCTCGACCGCTGGCTCGGCACGGTCTCGCAGACGATCTCCGCTTCGGTCCTCGTCGCCGCCTTCTC
>CANKZO010000157.1 GCA_947488485.1 Opitutia bacterium
TCTGCGAACAGCACCTTGGCATCTTCTTCGCCTTCCCAGGAGAACAGGGCGCCGAATGGAAGCCACGCTATCAGGTGGGCTTCCCGCTGCCTGACGAATTTGCGCCCGACTTCCGTTGGCGTCAGCTGAGCGGCCTGAACGAATTATCCTCCGACTGGGCGTTCTCCGTCGGCTATGGCCGCACCCCAGAATTCTCCCACGGACTCTACCGCGTCTTCGATCGCAAGGTCTGGCAGGAGGAGCCGATGCTCTTCCCGTTGGTGGGCGGCAAGCCCGTCGAACCGAAGGGCAACGCCCTAGACCCTAATCCGCACCTCGATAATCCTCGCGCCCCGGAGATCGGCGCCCGCTATGCCCGCGAGTTCTTCCGCAAGAATCCGGAAGCGTTCTCCGTCGCGATGGGCGTCAACGACACCTTCAAGTTCGACGACAGTGCGCCCTCCGAGGGCTGGTTCCGCGATCGTCCGGTCCGCACCGATTACGTCTTCGGCTTCTTAAACGAGGTTGCCGACTCCGTCTGGGCTCCAGGCGGCGACAACGATGGTAAGAGCCACGCCATCGGCGCGCTCGCTTACATGCAGACGCTGCGGGCACCGACGATTAAGCTGCGCCCCGAAATCTTCCCATGGGTGTGCGCGGAGCGTATCGGCTACGGCTCCCCAGAATTCGTCGCGCAGGATCGCGCTAATCTTGCCGCCTGGGCGAAGTCCGGCGTGAAGCGCCTTGGCGTCTATGATTACCTTTATGGTGCCGACGTCGCCTCGCCACGGGTCAACTTCACCGCACTCACCGGCTCCATCCGGGCCACGCATACCGCTGGAGCCACCGGTTGGTATGCCGAAGCCTATCCGCTCTGGGCCTTCGACGCCCCCAAGCTCTGGCTGGCCGCGAAGCTGCTCGAGAACAAGAACGCCGACGCGGGTGCGCTCCTTCAGAAGTGGTTCGACGCCGCCTACGGCCCCGCCGCCGCGCCGATGCTTGAAGCGTATACGCACATCGAGTCCGGCTGGCGCCGCGATGCGCAGATTGGGGGCAAGGATACCTTCCTCCGCCATTTCCGTGACCAGCGCGGGGCGCTCGTCCTTTCCGCGAGCGAAGTCGCGGAGATCTCCGCCGCCGTCCGTTCGGCGCAGGACGCGCAGATCTTGGCCGTGAGGCAGACTCCCAGCCTTCGCCGCCAAGCCTGGCGCCTCCAGCAGTTCGCTGAGACCTGGGCGCTCTATCTCGGTTACCGTGAAGCTGTGCAGGCTCGTCAGATCGTGCCCGATTACAGCGCACGCCTCGCGGCCCTTCGCTATCTCACCGCGGTCGAGTCCGCGTATGCGGCTAAGGAGTCCGCCTTCAATCGCGTCTGGGGTGCTTACGGTCAGCCGGTTCGCTGGAGCACCTTCCCGGCCGAGAACCCGCGCACGCAGTGGTCGGAGCGTTATCTCGTCGAAGGCGATCCCGCTCCGCTCGAAGCTTGGGCCGAGACCGACGTCCCGAACGGCTGGCTCGCCTATCGCGTCGCCCAGCAGTCCGAAGCGCCCGTTGCGCATCGCCACGACTTCGCTTCGCCCGACGACAAGGACGCTCTCGACCTAGCTCCGCATGCCAAAAATAAAGTGGATCGCTTGCCCGCTGGTCTTCGCTTAATTGCACCAGCCGGAAAGCTCGGGCCCGTCGTCGTCCCGGCCGCCCTCCGCGCTGGTCAGCTCGTTCGCCTGCAGCTCTGGACCTGGGCCGAACGCCTCAACGTCGCTGAAATACAGGTGAGCGTGACCCTACGCTTCAAAGGAGACGGACGTTCGTCCGAAATCACCCAGGTCTGCCACCCGCGCCAGACCGTCGTCCCCGCGATGACGCCGGCTTGGGCGACCGCGCTCGAATATGAAATCGCCTTCACCGGCGGCGCGTTCATCCAAGAGGCCACCGTGCAACTGATTGACCTTCCTGCTTCTTCGACTCGCTGATGCTCAAGCGCGCGTTCGATATCGTCTTCTCGGCGGGCTGGCTCATCGGCTTCGCGCCGCTCCTGCTCGTCGTCGCGATTCTCGTGCGCCTCAAGCTTGGCTCCCCGGTACTGTTCATCCAGGAACGCCCCGGTCTGCGTGCCCGCCCGTTCCGCATGGTTAAGTTCCGCACCATGACCGATGAACGCGGCCCTGACGGCGAACTGCTGCCCGACGAGCAGCGCCTGACCCCGTTCGGCAAGTTCCTGCGGTCCTCCACCCTCGATGAGTTCCCCGAGATGTGGAATGTGCTACTCGGCGACATGAGCGTCGTCGGCCCGCGTCCGCTGCTTATGCGCTACGTATCGCGCTACAGCCCTTTCCAGACCCGGCGCATGGAGGTTAAGCCCGGTGTTACCGGCTGGGCTCAGGTCAACGGCCGCAACTTGCTCAGCTGGGAGGAGAAGTTCGCCCTCGATGTCTGGTATGTCGACCATCGAACCTTCTGGCTCGATATGAAGATTGTCGTCATGACTTTCTTTAAGGTCTTCGCCCGGACCGGGATCAATTCGGACAAGGCCGCGACGATGGAGGAGTTCCGCGGTACGAACCTCTGAACCTTTTTATGAAGCGCATCTTCTCACGTATCCTCCGCCGAATGGGTTATTCAGTGGTCAGGAGTAGTTCGCTGGCCAGCCTCAACGCCGCCGCCGCCCATGGCCGTTGCTTAGAGTTCCTGGCCTCGATGCCCCCGGCCCATGTCACCGAGCTCCTAAAAATGGTTCCGCACTCTCAGGCGCAGCTGCGACAGGACTTCTTCGTGCTTTCCGAACTTGGTTTGAAACGCGGCGGCTTTTTCGTAGAATTCGGCGCCGCCAGCGGCAAGGAGCTGAGCAACACGTGGCTACTCGAGAAGCATTTCGGGTGGAAAGGCATCCTTGCCGAGCCTGCAAGGTGCTGGCACGCTGCGTTATCTGCGAACCGCAGCTGCATCATTGAGGAAGATTGCGTCTGGAAATCGACTGGCGACCAGCTGGAATTTTTGGAGTCGGCTCAACCAGAGCTCGGCACGCTCGCCGGCTTTCAAAACGTCGATGGACATGCCAAGGCGAGAGAGTCGTCCAAGCGCTATCGGGTGAAGACGGTCTCACTCGGCGACCTGCTGGTCCGACACCATGCTCCGGCGGAGCTGGATTACCTCTCGATCGATACCGAAGGAAGCGAGTTCGAAATTCTCCAAAGCGTCGACTTCGCAAAGTACCCCTTTAAGACGATCACCTGTGAGCATAATTTTACTTCGGCTCGTGAGAAAATTCATGCGCTACTCAAGGCTGCAGGCTACGTCCGTAAATACGAAGGTCTTTCGGAGTTCGACGACTGGTATGTCCGAGTCTGAGCTCCGTACCGACGCTCAAATCACAGAGATTTCTTCACGGCATGCTTAAGGAGAATTGGGTCCTCCGTTAACGCAAGCTCCACCGGGGCTCCGCCGTTCTGAGTAGACTGATAGAGGGCTAAGATGAGCTCCACGGCCTTGCGGCCTTCGGCGCCGTTGACGGCCGGCTGCTTGCCGGCGCTGATAGCCGCGATGGCTTCCTCGAGGTTAGAGCGATGCCAGGCATGGCCGATTGCCTTCGGATCATTGGCGCCGGCACCGCCGCCTTCGGTGGCTGGCGTTATGACGGCCGCATCGGAGGGCAGGGGCTTTTCGAATTCGAACGCCGTCAGCTTATCATCACGTAGCACTGCGGCGCCCGTCGTGCCGTGGATGCGGATCTCGGCGGGGAAGCCCGTCGCGGACCAGCAGGCGGTCGAACTGGCGAGCGTGGCGCGGCAGCCGTTGGCGAATTCAATCCAGCCCGCGGCGATGTCCTCGACCTCGATACCGTCGTGGGCGACGAGGCCGGCGGTGGCGGAGACGCGTTTGGGCGCGCCGAGGAACCAGAGGAGAAGGTCGATGGTGTGGATGCCTTGGTTCATCACCGCGCCTCCGCCATCGAGGGCGAACGTGCCACGCCAGGCGGCGGAATCATAATAGGCCTGCGTGCGCCACCACGGGATGAGCGCACCTGCGAGCGTGAGTTTGCCGAAGCGACCCGCTTCGAGAGCGGCCTTGAGTGCGACCGCGCCGGAACCGAAGCGGCGAGGCAGGATACCGGCGACCGTCACGCCGGCCTGGGCGCAGGCGGCGGTGAGTGCGTCGCAGCGGGCGAGGGTGACCTCGAGGGGCTTCTCCACGACCACGTGCTTCCCCGCCTTCGCGCAGGCGAGGGCAGGGGCGAGGTGGTCGCCGCTCGGCGTGCAGAGGCAGACGATGTCGACGTCCGGATTGGCGAGGAGCGCCTCGGGCGTCTCGGCGAAGGTGATGCCGTGCTTGGTCGCGAAGTCGCGGCCCTTGGCGGGGGAGCGGTTGTAGGCCGCGACGAGCTTCACGCCGGCGATCTCGGCGAGCGCCTTCGCATGGAACTCGGCGATCATGCCGGTTCCCCAGATACCGAAACCAAGCGGCCGTTGGGACATGGGCGGAGTTAGGGGATAAGTGGGCAAGGGGGCAAGGGGACATGAAGAGAGGCCCGGAGGCCCAGAGGCTCAGTTGACCAGACAACTCGATTCAGGAATCCAGTTCCGTGGCTTAGTCCGATGCCACAGGGCTATGGCTTGAAAGCCGTTTCTGCTCTGGGCCTCCGAGCCTCTCGTTAGCATGTCTCTCTGGTCCACCGAGCCTCTGGGCCTCCGGGCCTCTAGTAGTGCCGAAGGCTTTTTTCTGGCTTCACCCCCCTTATTCCCCGAAATTACTGACCACTGCTTATGCGTATTTTGGTCACCGGCGGCGCGGGCTTCATCGGGTCGAATCTGACCCGACTTCTGGTCGCGGGCGGACATGCCGTCACGGTCGTCGATAAGCTCACCTACGCGGGCAATCTGTCCTCCCTCGCCGACCTGCAGGGCAAGCCGGGCTTCACTTTCGTCCAGGCCGACATCTGCGACGCCGAGGCCATGCGCCGGACCTTCGCCTCCGCTCAGCCGGAGGCGGTCATGCATCTGGCCGCCGAATCGCACGTCGACCGCTCAATCGACGGCCCGGGCGAGTTCATCGCCACCAACGTCACGGGCACTTTCCAGCTCCTGCAGGCCGCCCTGGGCCATTGGCGGCAACTATCCGGTTCCCCTCGGGATGCCTTCCGTTTCCTGCACGTTTCGACCGATGAAGTATTCGGCTCCCTCGGCCCGACGGATTCGGCTTTCAACGAGTCGACCCCGTATGATCCGCATTCCCCGTATAGCGCCAGCAAGGCCTCGAGCGATCACCTCGCCCGCGCCTGGATGGATACCTACGGCCTGCCGGTGGTCGTGACGAACTGCTCCAATAACTACGGACCGTATCAGTTCCCCGAGAAGCTCATCCCGGTGGTCATCCTGAAGTGCCTGCGTGGTGAGGCCATCCCGGTCTACGGTAAGGGCGAGAACATCCGCGATTGGCTGTACGTCGACGACCATGCCCGCGCGCTGCTCGCCGCGGTCGAGAAGGGCCGCCCGGGTCGCACCTATTGCATCGGCGGCGACAACGAGCGTCGGAATATCGACCTCGTTAAGCTGCTCTGCTCCCTGCTCGATGAATTCCGCCCGCGCGCCGACGGCAAGCCACACGACTCCGCGATCACCTACGTCACCGACCGTCCCGGCCACGACCTCCGCTACGCCATCGACGCCCGGCGCG
>CANKZO010000158.1 GCA_947488485.1 Opitutia bacterium
CCCCTGGCGAGCCCACCGCCCGCCCCGTGAAGATGTCCATCGAAGTCCTCTTCGAAGACGCGCACCTCATCGCCGTCAACAAGCCCGCCGGTCTCCTCACGCATCCGGTGCAGGGCTCCGACGAGGTCTCGATCGTCCACGGCCTACTCCATTACACCAAGGGCAAGCTCGCCCCGGCTGGCGGCGCACCCCGCCCCGGCGTCGTCCACCGTCTCGACCGCGAAACTTCCGGCGTCATCGTCCTCGCGAAGACCGACAAGGCCTACCACGCGCTCGTCGCGCAGTTCGCCGCCCGCACCGCGAAGAAGGAATACCTCGCGCTCGTCGACAAGGCTCCGCGCCTGCTCTCCGGCGTCATCAACGCCAACATTGATCGCCACCGCACCGTCCGCGTGCGCATGGCCGTCCGGGAAGACGGCCGCGAAGCCATCACCGACTGGCGCGTGGAAGAAAAATACGGCGTCGAAGCCGCGCTCGTCCGCGCCTTCCCGCACACCGGCCGCACGCACCAGATCCGCGTCCACCTCGCGCACATCACGCACCCGATCCTCGGCGACCGTACCTACGGCAAGTTCGACGTACCGAGCTATACCGGCTGGCCGATGCCCCGCGTGATGCTCCACGCCCATAAGCTGACCCTGACGCACCCGCAGACCGGCAAGCCGCTCACGATCACCGTCGAGCCGCCCAAGGACTTCCTGGAGCTCAAGGAATGGCTGGCCAAGAAGTTCGGACGCAAGCCGTACCTGTTGCCCGCGTAAGCGGCAACAGGAGGGCTAGGGCTAGGGTTAGGGCTAGGGATAGTTTGGGTTCACCCTTACTAGCCCTAGCCCTGGCCCTATCCCTAATCAGAATCCCTTCTGGCCGGGCTGGGGTAGCTTGGAAGGGGCTTTCCAGTCAGCGGGCAGGATCTTCGCGGCGGTTAGCGGGTCGTTGTCGCCGTCGGTTTTCATCTCGGCGGCGAGTTTCGCCAGCATGGCCTGGATGCGCTCGGCGTGCTCAGGAAGAGCGGCAAGATCCTTGGTCTCGTATGGGTCGGACTGCAGGTCGAAGAGCTGGGTGCGGTCGACGTGCGGGTAGCGAATGAGCTTCCAGCGTCCGTCGTTGAGCGCCTTCTGGATGGTCTTGTAACCGAACATCAGGAACGGACGGGCGGGCTTGGACGGATCCTTGAGCACGGCGGCGAACTCGCGTCCGTTGGAGCCCGGCGGAGTGGCGACGCCGCAGAGCTTGCCGAGCGTGGGCAGGACGTCGAAGAGGTAGCACATCGCGTCACTGCGCTTGTCAGCGGCGATGCCGGGGCCGGCGACGATCAGCGGCACGCGCATGGAGTGCTCGTAGAGGTTCTGCTTGCCGATGAGGCCGTGCGAACCGCGGGCCACACCAGAATCAGCGGCGTAGACGATAATCGTATTGGCAGCGAACGGCGACGCCTCCACGGCGTCGAGGACGCGGCCGACCTGGACGTCGAGGAAGGAGATGTAACGATAATACTCGGCCAGCATCGTCTGGATGTCGGCCTGCTTGCGGGGCCAGGGCAGCAGCTGCTCATCGCGGATGACCATCTCGCCGTTGTCGAACGGGTGCTGCGGCAGGAAGTTCGGCGGCAGCGGGATCGAGGCCGGCGCATAATCGATCGGAAACCCTTCAGGCACGATATGCGGGTCATGCGGGCCGTCGAAGGCGAGGTAAGAGAAGAAAGGCTGCTTGCCGTCCTGCGATTTCAGAAACGCGAGGGTCTCGTCGGTGGCCTCTTCGCAGAGGTGCTTCGGGCCGACCTTGCCGGGCGTCAGTTTACCGGTCGGGAGCATATCGCTGGTGGGCGCCTTGAGCGGATTCACCATCCCGCCGACGAAGAGCGCCTTGGCCTGCTGGAAGGACTTCGAGATCGAGGGCGGACCATTGTGCCACTTGCCCGTGGCGAAGGTCGCATAGCCCGCGGCGCCGAAGGCGTTAGGCCAGGTCTGGTGCTTCAGCAGTCTCTCATCGATCTGCGCCAACGAGCGACCGGACAGCAGCATCGCGCGGGAAGGCACGCAGGTCGCACCCTGGTTGCCGCCCTGCATGTAAGCGCGCGTGAAAGCGACGCCCCGCTTCACAAGGCGATCGAGGTTAGGGGTTTTGATGACCGGATTACCCAAGGCAGCGATGGTATCGGCGCGTTGGTCATCGGCGAAGATGAAGACGACGTTCGGGGGCTGAGCGGCGGTCAGGGACACGACCGTGACCAGCAACGCGAGGCAGAGTCGGGGCAGGCTCATGATCCCATCCAAGCCCGTCCGCCTAGGGAAGGCAACCCGCGTTCAGGCGTTGAAGCCGTGGTGCCCGTCCTGCTTACGGTGCTCAGGGGCGTCCGGCTCGACATGCACCAGCACGGAGATTACTTCGGGATGCGACTTCAGGATGTCGGACTTGATTCGACCGGCAATGGCGTGCCCTTCGGCGACGGTCGCACCTTCGGCGACCTGCAGGTGGAAATCTATCTCAAAGCGGTCGCCTAGACGACGGGCACGGAAGGCGTGGAAACCCTTGGCCCCGGGAGCGGCCAGAATGTGTTCGCTGAGGTCGTGCAGCACGTGCGCGGCCGGAGCGGTATCGAGCAGGTCTTCGCAGGCGCCCTTGAAGAGCTTGATGCCTTCGGAGCCGAGCCAACCGGCGAGCACGAGGCCCACGACCTTATCGAGGGCCTTCCATTCGGGATTGATATTGGCGACGACGACCGCGACCAGCGCGAGGAGCGAGGCGATGGCGTCGGCGCGGTGGTCCGTGGCGTTGGCCATCAGCAGGCGGGAGCCGAGACGTTCGGCCTGACGGCGAGCGTATTGGTAGAAACCTTCCTTGATTAGCAAAGCTCCGCCGGCGACCCAGGCGGCGGCGAGACCAGGTTGGGTGACGTCGGCACCACTAACGAGCGCGGTAAGCGACTGCCAGGCCAGTCCAAGACAGAAGAGTAGCACCAACGCCGAGATGAGCATCGTCGCCAAGGTCGAGAAACGGTGGTGACCGTAGGGATGATCATCGTCCTTCGGCAGGTGCGCGAACTTCAGGCCGATGATGGCCGCGATGTCGCTGGCGATATCGACGAGCGAGTGGATGCCGTCGGCGACGAGCGCCTGGGACGAGGCGACAATACCCACGCTAAGTTTGGCTCCAGCCAAGACAACATTGACCGCCAAGCTGAGCGCCACGGTCAGACCACCTTCGCGCTGCAGCGGCGTGCTCATTTGGGTGAGTTAGCCTTAATCAGCTCGGCTTCAGCCTGCCAGTCGATTCGGGGTAGGCGGGCTTCGGCCACGGCGGGATGGCTGTTCAATTCACGCACCAAAGCCTCGAGCTTACCCCAAGGGGCGCCACCTGGCAGCTTGCGCCAGGCATCGAGGCGAATGAGGGATTCTTCATGGCCAGGCCAAGCGGCGGCGACATCACCGGACGGAAGCGTAACCTCGGTAGCCTGATGGCCAGGCTTCAGTTTGATAACGATACGGTCGGCATAGGTAAACTCATAGGAAGCCACCGGGCCGGCTTCGGCTAGCGCGACTCCCGGAGCGTAGGATTCCTTGATCAGAATATGCTCCTCGGGCAGCTCCTTGCCTTCAGGAGAGTAGCGACGGGTGCCGCCGGTGACGAGCGTGCGGACCTTCGCCCCGCCCTCTTTCTCGACGACCTGCTCGAAGAGGACATATTTTCCGTAGAAGCCCTTCTGCATGACCGCGAAGTCGTACATCATCGGAGCCATGCTCAAGGAAGTGCGGACCGCCCGGAGCTGGTTCTTCTTCTCGCTACCGCAGGACTTGCCGCCGAGCAAAAGCACGATGCCCAGCAAGGCACCGACGAGGAAGATGACGAAGCGTTCGCGCTGACCCATCCCCCGACATCAGCGAAGGAAGCCCACGGGAGCAAGGAGAAGCCTCCGATACGCCGTTTGGCGTTGGAAAATCGCCACCAGTCGCCAAAACAGCCTCATGCTTCAGGCCACCGTCGAGACCCGCGTCCGCTTCGCCGAGACCGATGCGATGGGCGTCACCTACCACGGCAACTACCTGCCTTGGTTCGAGATGGCTCGCGTCGCCCTGCTCGACCAGCTCGGCACGCCCTACCGTCAGCTCGAGCAAGAAGGCTTCCTCCTGCCTGTCCTCGAGACTGGCCTGACCTACCACCGCCCTTCCCACTTCGACGACCGCGTGCGCATCACCGTGACCTTGGCTGAAAAGCCCATGGCGCGACTCAAGCTCACCTACAAGGTTGAGCGCGACGGCGAGCTGCTCGTCGAAGGCTTCACGATTCACGCCTTTGTGAACCGTGAGTTCAAGGCCGTGCGCCCGCCGGACAACGTCGAGGCCGCGATACGCCAAGCCTTCGGAGCCTGATTTCATGAAGATCGCCGCCGCCCCGCTGGGGCCTTTCGAAACCAACGCCTACCTCGTCGTCGCCGAGAACGGCAAGGACTGCTGTGTCATCGACGCCCCCAAGGACGCCGGCCCGTTGCTGCTCGCGGAGATCAAGAAGCAAGGCCTCAACCTGACGCACCTGCTGATTACGCACGGACACTGGGACCATATGTGCGATGGACGCTATTTCGCCGACGCCGGCGCCAAGGTCATCGCGCATAAAGACGACCAGCAACTCATCGAGAACATCGAAGCCTACCGCACCCGCTACCAGTCGATGATCCCGTCGCTCTCCGACGACGACTTCCGTTCGGTGAAGGTCGACCGCTGGGTGGAAGACGGCGACATCGTCGAAGCGTGTGGCTATAAGTTCGAGATCCGGCACGTGCCTGGTCACTGCCCGGGCAGCATCCTCTTCTACGCCGCCGACCAGAAGATCGCCTTTACCGGCGATGCCATCTTCAAGGGCTCCGTCGGGCGTACCGACCTCCCCAACGGCGACTGGAATCAGCTCCTGACCTCGATTCGTACCCGCATCTACACCCTGCCGGACGACGTCGTCCTCCTGCCAGGCCACGGCGGCCAGACCTCGGTGGGCGCCGAGAAGCAGACCAATCCGTACGCCAAGCCCTGAGCCGCGTGCCTTCGCCCTGCCCCTTCCTGCCGTCCTGCGGTCGCCTGCTCTCGTGGCGCGACCTCAACGCCCTACGCGAAGACCAAGGGCCGGAGCTTTATCGGCTCTGCCTCGAATATGGCCAGCAGCTCTGGCTGGACGACCTCCCCGCGCGTGCGTTGCTCGCCGTCGATCGCGCGCTCTATTGCGATGTCCCCGACGACGCCGAAGCACTGACCGAATACCCGATGCCCTACCGTACCATCGGCTGGATGGTCAAGCAGCCCAGCGAGAACTTCGCCGGCAATGCGCGGGTGCATTACCAGCACCTCGCCGATCGTGTGCGCGGCGAACGGGCCGACCTCAAAAAGTGGCGGGCTTGGGCCGCGTGGGCGGTCACGCGTCACGTGCGACCTGACCTCGAGGGCGACCCCAAGCACATCGTCACCGAACCCACACATGTGGAGATCGAGGCTGGTCTACGCGCCCACGGGCTCGCCAGTGAGATTATCGAGTGGCGCAAGGCACTCACCGACTAAAACCACCCGCTCATTTCGATATGAATCTCCACTCTGACCATTCCCTCCGCA
>CANKZO010000159.1 GCA_947488485.1 Opitutia bacterium
CGTTCGTTCCTCGAGGGCTTCATCAGCCGTTTCCCGGCCGCCCAGCAGCTCCTTTTCGCCGACGCCGGGCACTATGTCCTGGAAGACACCGGTGAGGCGGCGCTGGGTCCGATCGCGGCCTTTTTCGGACCCGCCTGACGGCCTGCTCGCCGGGGGTGTCGGGGTGGTCGGAAATCAGCTGTGAGTAACGTGTGAGCAACGGTTTCTAACACCCCCTATTAGTTTTTGTAAGGGGTTGATTGGTAGTCATTTCTGGGCGGCCAAAAACATTCACGGCGAGGGTGTTTCCTGTTGCAGATACCCCTGTGAAAAACAGCATGAAAACACCCCTCCTGCGGGCGGGGAAATATCATTTATTTACACACCTAGACATGAGCGAAAATTCCGAGAAAACCCCGAATCGCGGCAAGCACGCCGGCAATGAAAGCTACGGCGCCGCCGACATCAAACGCCTCAAAGGCCTCAAGGCGGTCCGCGAGCGACCTGGTATGTATATCGGCGATACGAACGAGACGGGTCTCCATCACTGCGTGTATGAGATCGTCGACAACTCGATCGACGAAGCCCTCGCCGGTTATTGCAAGAGCATCAAGGTCGAGATCCATGCGGACGGCTCCCTTTCCGTCGAAGACGACGGCCGCGGCATCCCCGTCGCGATGCACCCGGAAGAAAAGGTGCCGACGCTCGAGCTCGTGCTCACCAACCTCCACGCGGGTGGTAAGTTCGACAAGGGCGCCTACCAGGTGTCCGGCGGCCTGAACGGCGTCGGCGCGAAGTGCGTCAACGCCCTTTCCGACAGCTTCATCGCGGAAGTCAGCCGCGAAGGCGAAGTGCACCAGATGAAGTTCTGCCGCGGCGAAGTCACGCAGTCGATCAAGGTCATCGGCAAGACGAAGCGCACCGGCACGAAGATCACCTTCCATCCGGACCCGGAGATCTTCGTCGCGACCCAGGAGTTCAAGTACGACACGCTCGTCCGCCGCATGCGCGAGCTGGCGTTCCTCGTCCCCGGCATCACGGTCGAGATGAAGGACCAGCGCACCAACCGCGCCGACAAGTTCGAGTTCAAGGAAGGCATCGCCGAATACGTCTCCTTCCTCAACGCCAACGAAGAACGCCTCTTCGAGAAGCCGATCCTGATCTCCGCCGAGGTCGATTTCACCGATCTCGCCAATCCCCGCGTGATGGCCGACGGCGAGAAGCCCAAGCCGGGCATGCGCCGCATGACCCTCGACGTGGCCCTGCAGTATAACGACCGCTACGACGAGATGGTCTTCAGCTACGCCAACCTGATCAACCAGCCCGAAGGCGGCACCCACCTCTCCGGCTTCCGGTCCGCGCTCACCCGCGTGATCAACCACTACGCGAAGTCCAACAACCTCATCAAGGACAAGGACGCCAAGCTCAACGGCGACGACATGCGCGAAGGCCTCGTGGCCGTCATCTCGGTCAAGCACCCCGACCCGAAGTTCCAGTCCCAGAACAAGACCCGCCTGACGAATCCGGAAGTCGAAGGCATCGTGACCTCCGTCGTCGGCGAGCAGCTCAAATATTACCTCGAGCGCGACCCGAAGACCGGCCGTCGCATCGTCGACAAGTGCCTCAACGCTGCCCGCGCCCGCGAGGCCGCCCGTAAGGCCCGCGAGACGGTCCGTAAGTCCGCCATGTCCTCCGGCGGCCTCCCCGGCAAGCTGGCCGACTGTTCCGAGAGCGATCCGTCCGTCTGCGAACTCTACATCGTCGAAGGCGACTCGGCCGGTGGTTCCGCCAAGCAGGGCCGCGACCGCCGCTACCAGGCGATCCTCCCGATCAAGGGCAAGATCCTCAACGTCGAGAAGGCCCGCATCGATAAGATCCTCTCCAACGAGGAAATCCGCACGATCATCACCGCCTGCGGCACCGGCATCGGCAAGCACGAGGGCGACGGCGCCTTCGACGTCACGAAGTGCCGCTACCACAAGCTGGTCATCATGACGGACGCGGACGTCGACGGCTCGCACATCCGTACGCTCCTCCTGACGTTCCTCTTCCGCCAGATGCCCGGCCTCATCGAAGCCGGCTACGTCTACATCGCCCAGCCGCCCCTCTACCGCATCAAGCGCAAGAAGCGCGAGCAGTACGTCGACAACGACCCGGAACTGAACCGCATCCTCCTCGAGCTCGGCTCCGAGGACGTGAACCTGCTCCGCCTCCGCGACAAGCACGTCTTCCCGGGCCAGAAGCTCGACAAGATCGTCGAATCCCTCGCCCGCCTCGAATCCCTCGGCGCCAGCATCGGCCGCACGGGCTGCCAGCTCGGCGACTTCCTCGACCAGCAGGACCACAAGACCCACGCGCTCCCGCGCTTCATCGTGCGCACCCGCACCGGCAACGAGGAGACCTATGAGTTCCTCGCCGACACCGACGCCAAGCAGGCCTACCTGCGCAAGGCCGGCGTCGAGGACTTCCTCGCCGACAAGATCGACCGCGAGAAGAAGCTCAAGGACGGCACGGTCGTCCAGGAGCGCGTCAACGTGATCGAGGTCTTCGAGAACGAAGCCATCACCAAGGTGCTGAAGGAGCTCGAGACCCAGGGCATGGACGTGAAGCAGTTCACCGCCGGCGAGGAGCCGCGCTACCACCTGATCGACGGTTCCACCGCCGAGGAAGCCCCGGCTGCCGCCGAAGGCGAAGAGGAAGCCAAGGGCGAAGAGAAGCCGGCCAAGAAGATCGTCAAGAAGGCCGAGCCCATCCCGCTTGGCTCGATCCTCGAGCTCATCGGCCAGATCCGCCAGTTCGGCCGCAAGGGTCTCACGATCCAGCGATACAAGGGCCTGGGCGAAATGAACCCCAAGCAGCTCTTCGAGACCACGATGGATCCGGCCAAGCGTCGCTTCCTCAAGGTCGACATCGCCGACGCCGCCGAAGCCAACCGCGTGTTCGCCATGCTGATGGGCGAAGACGTCCCGAACCGCCGCGCCTTCATCGAGGACAACGCGCTCAACACCTCCAACCTCGACGTCTGATCGTCCTGACGAACCTAACCCGAGACCTCTTCGAACATGTACTCTGACAAGGAAAAGCTCACGTCCGCCAACATCACGGACATCATGCAGACGGCCTACATCGATTACTCGATGTCCGTCATCGTCTCCCGCGCCCTCCCGGACGCCCGCGACGGCCTGAAGCCCGTGCAGCGCCGCATCCTCTACGCGATGCTCCGCGAAGGCCTCGTCCACAACCGCCCGTTCGACAAGTGCGCGGGCGTCGTCGGCGAAGTGCTGAAGAACTACCACCCGCACGGCGACAGCTCCGTGTATGATACGCTCGTCCGCCTCGCCCAGAACTGGGTGATGCGCTACCAGCTGATCGAGCCGCAGGGCAACTTCGGCTCCGTCGACGGCGATCCGCCCGCGGCCTACCGTTACACCGAGTGCCGCCTCTCGGAGGTCTCCGCCGAGCTCCTGGCCGATATCGACGAGGACACTGTCGACTTCACCCCGAACTACAAGGAGTCGACCACCGAGCCGACCGTCCTGCCGTGCGCCTTGCCCCACCTGCTGATGAACGGTTCGACCGGCATCGCGGTCGGCATGACGACCAACATCCCGCCGCATAACCTCAATGAGCTCGTCGAGGCGACCTGTCTCATCATCGACAAGCCCAGCGCCACCGTCGAGGACCTCGAGAAGATCATCATCGGTCCGGACTTCCCGACCGGCGGCGTCATCAACGGCAAGGAAGGCATCAAGCAGTATCTCCGCACCGGTCGCGGTATCATCCGCGTCCGCGGCGTGGCCCACACGGAAGAGATGAAGAACGGCAAGGAGCAGATCGTCCTCACGGAGCTGCCCTACAACGTCAACCGCTCCTCCCTGGTGAAGCACATCGCCGACCTCTGCTCCGAGAAGGTCCTCGACGAGGTCTCCGACCTCCGCGACGAGTCCGACGAGAACACGCGCGTGGTCATCGAGCTCAAGCGCAACGAGAACCCGAAGGTCGTCATCAACAAGCTCTACAAGCACACGAACTTCGAGAACTCGTTCGGCGTCATCCTGCTTGCCCTCGACAAGCGTCGTCCGAAGCAGATGAACATCCGCGAGCTGCTCGAGTGCTTCGTCGAGCACCGCCGCGACGTCGTCACCCGCCGCACCCGCTTCCGCCTCCGTAAGGCCGAAGACCGCGCCCATATCCTCGAAGGCTTCAAGATCGCCCTGCGCAACCTGGACGACTTCGTGAAGATCATCCGCGCCGCGTCCAACCGCGACGAGGCCCGCGTGAAGCTCATGGCCAAATACGGCCTCAGCGAACGCCAGGCCGTGGCCATCCTCGACCTCCGCCTCTACCAGCTCACCGGCCTGGAGCGCGACAAGATTGAGGCCGAATACCGCGAACTGATGGCGCTCGTCGAAGAGCTCCGCGGCATCCTCTCCAGCGAGTCGAAACTGCTCACCCTCATCAAGAAGGAGCTGCGCGACGCCGCCAAGAAGCACATCGGGCCCCGCAAGACGAAGGTCAACGCCCAGGAAGGGGACCTTTCGATGGAAGACATCGTGGCCAACGAAGGCTGCGTGGTCACCGTCTCCCATGCCGGCTTCATCAAGCGCACCCCGGTCGCCCAGTATCGCCTTCAGAAGCGCGGCGGGAAGGGCACGAAGGGCGCCGAGCTCTCGAAGGCCGCTTCCGACGAGGACAGCGACTTCATCGAGCACCTCTTCACGGCCAACACGCACGACCATATCCTGTTCTTCATGAACAACGGCCGCGTTTACGTGGAGAAGGTCTACGAGATCGAGGAAGCCAACCGCGCCTCGCGCGGCAAGTCGATCGCCCGCCTGCTCGACCTCAAGGACGACGAGAAGCTGGCCGCGATGGTCTGCGTCTCGAACTTCGAGGAGGGCAAGTTCCTCATGATGTGCACCGCCAACGGCACGATCAAGAAGACCGAGATCTCGAAGTACGCCAACTACCGCAAGGGCGGTATCATCGGCATCAACATCGAGCACGGCGACCGCCTGATCTCCACCAAACTGACCAACGGCGACAACGAGGTCGTGATGATCTCGCAGTCCGGCATGTCCATCCGCTTCCACGAATCCGACGTCCGCTCCATGGGTCGCGACACGACCGGTGTCGCCGGCATGAGGCTCGACACCGGCGACCAGGTGAAGGCGATGGAAGTCGTCGATCCGGCTTGCACGCTCCTCGTCGTCGGCATCGATGGCATCGGTAAGCGCACGCCCTTCGACGATCCCGAGACCAAGGAGCCGGTCTATCGTAAGCAGACCCGCGGCGGCAAAGGCGTCATCGCCATCGCTACCGAGGTCGGCGTCGCCGGCGCCCTCAGCGTCCAGGAAGAAGACGAGGTCATGCTCCTCACCAAGGGCGGCCAGTCCATCCGCACCAAGGTGTCCGACATCCGCTGCACGGCGGGTCGCAACACCAAGGGTGTCCGCGTCATGCGCCTCAAGGAAGGCGAGTCGCTCCTGGGCATCTCGAAGGTCGAACGTTCGGACGAAGAGGAAGAGAACGCCGCCAAGCCGCAGGCCTGAACCGGCTGACCGGCCAAGCAGAAGGGGCGC
>CANKZO010000160.1 GCA_947488485.1 Opitutia bacterium
AGGTCGAAGGTCTGCAGGCCGCGGCCACCGGCGTCGCGGTCGGAGAAAGTCGCGCTGACCTCCGCGAGGAGCTGTTCGTAGCCGGCGATCTCCTTGCCGATGAGCAAGGGCGCGGCGTCTTCGACCGTCTGGCGGATCTTCTCGCCACCGGGGACTTCGCCCAGGCCGGTGCGTCCGGAGTTGTCGGTGATCAGGACGATATTGCGCGTGAAGAACGGACCATGCGCGCCGCTGAGGTTGAGCAGCATGCTGTCATGACCGGCGACGGGCACGACACGGATGGATTGGATCAGAGGAGAGGACATTGCAGAAAGGGGTAGGGGCAGGGGTAGGGGTAGGTCAGGCTTGGGGCTTGGGGCGGGTGGCGAAGACCAAGGCGGCGGTCAGGAGCGAGGTGAAGGCGAGGAAGTATAGGCCGTAGTAGACCGAGCCGGTGTTCTGCTTGATCCATCCGAAGGTGATGGGCGCGGCCCAGCCGCCGAGGTTGCCTAACGAATTGATCAAGGCGATGCCCGCGGCGGCGATGCGCGGGTCGAGGCTTTGCTGCGGCAACGGCCAGAAGAGAGAGGCCGCCGACTTGAAGCCGAGCGCCGCGAAGCAGATGGCGCCGAAGGCGACGGCGGGCGCGGAGAATCCGGCGACCAGCATGCCGAGTCCGGCGACGACGAGGGCCACCGCCACCCAGACTTGCGGGTGCTTCCAGCGCGCGGCGGCATGGGCGGCGACGATCATGCCGACGATGGAGACGATCCACGGCAGCGAGTTGAGGAAGCCGCCCGACATCGCCGCGACGGCCTTAGGGTCGGCGTAGCCGAGCCAGCGGACGAACTGTTCGGTGAGGCCGAGAAGCCCGCCGTGCGGGGCCGGCGTCGCGAGCATCTCCTTGATGATCGCGGGCAGCCAGAAGGTGACGGCGTAGATCGTGAGCTGGATCGCGAAATAAATGCCGCAGAAGCCGAGGACCATCGGCGACGTGAGCAAGCTCAGCTTGTCGACGGAGCCGGGGCGTGTCGCACTCGCGCGTTCTGAGGCGAGCGTCCGGTCGAGCGCCTCGCGTTCCGCGGAGCTCAGCCAGCGGGCTTGGCTGATATCGGATTCCAGCAAGAGCCAGAGCACGCCCGCCATCAGGACGGAGAACGCGCCTTCCAGGACGATCATCCACTGCCAGGGCTGTAGACCGGGGATGCTGAGTTGCAGCAGGAAGGCGGAGAGCGGGCCGGAGATGATCGTCGCGATGGCGGAACCGCTCAGGAAGATGGCCATCGCCTTGCCCCGGTCGGCGGCCGGCAGCCAGCGGGTGAAGTAATAGACGACCCCGGGGAAGAAACCGGCTTCCGCGGCGCCGAGCGCGAAACGCAGCGCGTAGAATTCATACTCATTGCGCACGAACGCCAGCGCGGTGGCCAGCAGGCCCCAGGTAACGGCGATGATCGTCAGCCAGCGGCGGGCGCCGAGGCGTTCGAGCGCGAGGTTGGCCGGGACTTCCAGCAGGGCGTAACCCCAGAAGAAGAGTCCGGCCCCGAAGCCGTAGGCGAGGTCGCCGATGCCGAGCTCGGCGCCGAGCTGCTCCTTGATGAAGCTGATGTTCACCCGGTCGATGTAGTTCACGATGAACATCACGACGAAGAGCGGGAGGACCCGCCATTTGACCTTGGAAACCGCGGACTGGAGCTCGAGCTCGCGCATCCGGGCTTACTTGACGCCGGCTTTGGCGATCAGGGCGGCGAGCTGCTCGACTTCAGCCGGCTTGAGGTCCGTCAGCGGGGCGCGCACGGGGCCCGCGCCGTGACCGACGATCGTGGCGCCGGCCTTGATGATGCTTACGGCGTAGCCGGCGCTCTTGTTGCGGATCTCGAGGTAGGGTAGGAAGAAGGTATCGAGCAGGCGGTTCTGCGTCGCATGGTCGTCCTTGGCGACGGCGTGGTAGAAGTCCATCGCGGCCTGCGGGATGAAGTTGAACACCGCGGAGGAGTAGACCGGCACGCCCATGGCCTTGTAGGCCGCGGCGTAGACTTCGGCGGTCGGGAGGCCGCCGAGGTAGCTGAAGCGGTCGCCCATGCGTCGGCGGATCGAGACCATGAGCTCGATGTCACCGAAGCCGTCCTTGTAACCGATGAGGTTCGGATTGTTGGCGGCGAGCTTCTCGAGGTGGTGCGGCTGGAGGCGGCAGACGTTGCGGTTGTAGACGACGACGCCGATCTTGACGGACTTGCAGACCTGGTCGACGTGCGCGGCGACGCCTTCCTGGTTGGTCTCGGTGAGGTAATGCGGCAGGAGCAGGATGCCCTTGGCGCCGAGGCGCTCAGCTTCCTGCGCGTATTGGATGGCCACGCGCGTCGGGCCGCCCGCGCCGGCGAGGATCGGGACGAGTCCGTCGCAGGTGTCGACCGCGGTCTTGATGACGGCGGAGTATTCCTTGGGTTCGAGAGAGAAGAACTCACCCGTGCCGCCCGCGGCGAAGAGCGCGGTGGCGCCGTAGGGCGCGAGCCACTGCAGGCGCTTGGCGTAGCCGGCGGCGTCGAAGTCGCCGTTGGCCTGGAAGTCGGTGATCGGGAAGGAGAGCAGTCCGGAGGAGAGGACCTTCTGGAGTTCGAGGGGGGACATGGGACGAAAGAGGGGTAGGGGTGGGGATAGGGGTAGGGGTGTCAGAGCGCGGCGTTGGTGCGGGTGCCGTTGACGAGGCGGGAGAGGCCGAGGGGATTGGCGTTACGCAGTTCGGCGGGCAGGGCGGCGTCCGGATAGTTCTGGAAGCAGACGAGACGCGTAAAGCGGTAGATGGCGTTGGAGCCGACGGACGTGGTGCGGCCATCGGAGAGCGACGGGTAGGGGCCGCCGTGCACGATGGCGTGCGAGACTTCGACGCCGGTGGGGAAGCCGTTGATGACGACGCGGCCGGCGACGGCCTCAAGGCGGGCGATGAGCGCGGCGTGCTGGCCGAGTTCGGCGTCGGTGCCGTGGATGGTCGCGGTGAGGTTGCCGTGCAGGGCGCCGAGGACGGCGTCGACCTCGCGCTGATCGGCGCACCAGATGACGAGCGAGCTCGGTCCGAAGATTTCTTCCTGGAGGGAGGCGTCGGCGACGAAGGTCTTGGCTTCGGTCGCGAAAAGCGTGGCGACGGCGCGGTTGGGCTGGCCGCTGGACTTGCCTTGGGCGATCACCTTGACGCCGCTTTGGGCGGTGCGAGCGGCGAGACCCTTCTGGTAAGCCTGATGGATACCGGCGGTGAGCATGACGCCATCGGCGCATTCCGTGAAGAGCGCGGAGAGCTTGGCGACGAAGGCTTCGGCGGCGGCGGAGCGGGTCAGGACGATCAGGCCCGGCTGGGTGCAGAACTGACCGACGCCCAGCGTGCAGGAACCGACCAGGCCGGTAGCGATGGCTTCACCGCGGGCGGCGAGGGCGCCTTCGAGCAGGACGACCGGGTTGACGCTGCTCATCTCGGCGTAGACCGGGATCGGCGTAGGACGGGCGGCGGCGGTGTCCATCAGGGCGCGGCCGCCGACGCGGGAGCCGGTGAAGCCGATGGCGCGGAGGGCCGGGTGCTTGGCGACCTGCTGGCCGATGACCCGTCCTTCGCCCATCAGGAGAGAGAACGTGCCTTCGGGCAGACCGGCGGCCTTGACGGCTTCGATAATGAGGCCGCCCATGATCTCGGCGGTGCCGATGTGCGCGTGGTGCGCCATCACGATGACAGGGCAACCCGCGGCGAAGGCCGAGGCGGTGTCGCCGCCCGCGACGGAGTAGGCGAAGGGGAAGTTGCTCGCGCAGAAGACGGCCACGGGGCCGATGGGGCGGAGGAGTGAGCGATGGTCCGGCTTGGGCAGGGGCTTGCGGTCCGGGTTGGCGGTCTCGATGCGGGCGTCGATCCAGTCGCCTTTCTCGACGAGGTCGGCGAAGAGGCGCAGCTGGCCCATGGTGCGGCCGATCTCGCCTTGGCAACGAGCCTCGGGGAGGCCGGTCTCCTGCGTCGCCCGGGCGACGAGGGCGGGCGTGGCGGCTTCGATGCGGGTGGCGATGTCGCGGAGGAAGGCGGCCTTCTTCTGGCCGGAAAGTCCGGCGAGCACCGGGGTGGCCTGGTCGGCCAGGGCGCAGGCCTTATCCGCTTCGGCCGCGGTGGCGGGGAAGAAGTCTGGCTCGAGGGCAGTGGCGGTCGCCGGGTTGAAGGCGCGGTAGGGCGCGGTGCGGGACTGGCCGCGGGCGAAGCCGATGAAAGAGGTTCCGAGGAGGGTCGACATGGAGAGAGGGGGACGGATAGGGCAGGGGCTGGCCGGAGGCAAACAAGATAGCCCATGGGTTGGGGTTGCGAGCGGTGGCCCGGGCGTTTGGCTGGAGGCAGGCCTGACCCCGGCCGCTCATGCGTTTCCTCGTCATCTTGCTCCTGCATCTGACCGTCGTCCTCTCGGCTGCGCCGGTCTTCGACTGGGCGGCGTCCGGCGGCGGCGTCAAGGCCGACAAGGTGCGAGGATTGAACATCGACCGCGACGGTAACGTCTTCGTCGCCGGCGAGTGCGCGGACGAGGTCGGCTTCGGTGCGGTCACGCACAAAGGGCTTGGTCTCAACGATGTCTTCGTCGCGAAACTCGACCCCCGCGGAAAATATCTCTGGTCAAAGGTCTCCGGCGGTCCGCAGATCGACCGCGCCTATGCGGTGGCGACCGATGCGAAGGGCAACTCATACGTGACCGGACATTTCCAGGGCGCATCGGCCGAGTTCGACGGACACGCCGTCCGGGGGCGCGGAGATTACGACGCCTTCGTGGTCTCCTACGACCAGGACGGCCGGTTCCGCTGGATCCGTACCGCGGGCGGCCGAGGTTATGACTACGGCCATGCCGTGGCCGTCGACAGCCGGGGCGACGTCATCGTCGCCGGCGCGGTCGTCGGCGAGGCGACCTTCGGCGACGTGGTGGTGCCGAATGAGCCGGGCGCGCATATCTTCGTCGCCAAATACCACGCCGACGGCGAGCTCGTCTGGGTCAAGGTCGCGACCGGCAAAGCCGGCGGTTCCGCCCATGGCGTCGTGGTCGACGGTCGGGACAATATTTATATCGGCGGCCTCAGCACGGGCGCGGGCGCTTTCGGCGCCTTACCCCTGTCATCGCCCAAGGGCACTTCGGCGCTCGTGGCGAAGCTGGATCGCGACGGCCAGGTTCTCTGGCTGAAGCAGCACCTCGGCGAACCCAGCTGCCTCTTCCATGAGATCACCTGCGATGCGCAAGGCCGGGTCTGGGCCAGCGGCATGATCAAGGGCCGGGCCCAGGTCGGCACCGAGGCCTACGCCACGACGGGTGATAAGGACTCCGACGCGTTGCTCTGCCACTACGACGCCGACGGCAAGCTGCTTTGGAGCCGGGTCGGACAGGGGCCGGGTGTCGACTATGGCCTGGGCGTCGCCACGGACGGGACGGGCGACGTGTTCCTCACCGGTGAGTTCTCGGAGGTCTTCACGCTCGGCGGCAAGAGCCTGCGAAGCCGCGGCTCGACCGACGTCTATGTCGCCAGGTTCGACGCGGCAGGGGCGCTGCTCTGGCTCAAGCAGTCCGGCGGCGGCGGTT
>CANKZO010000161.1 GCA_947488485.1 Opitutia bacterium
CCTCTGGCCCGAACGCCAGTAGCCGCGCGGATTCCTGCGCCGACTCACGACGCAGCCCTCAGGCCCGCCAGATTAGTCTGGCGGGCCTTTTTGTGGGCCGAGATGAAAGCGATGGCGGTCGAGGGCCGCGCGGTCCTCGGAGGTCAAGGCGGTGAGTTCCGACTCGTCGAGCTTGCCGTCGCCGTTCTTGTCATACTTGGCGAGGAGATCGGCGGGGGTGTCCCCCTGGTTGCCGTCTTTGCCCTGGGCACCGGGGTGCGCGTGGACGGTGGCGGCCAGCGCGAGGCAGCCGAGAAGGATCGTGAGTGCTTTGGTCATGTTTTTTGGGTTGGAGATGTTGGTGGGGTGTCGCGAGTGCTTTCGCCAGATAAGCGGTGCCCGAGAGGGGCGCCGGCCGTATCCTTGCGGCGAGAACAAGTCGTTACATAAGGGATGATGCCGCCAAGGGCCCGACATGGACATTTATGTTTCAGCCGGAGCTTGCCCGCTCCGACCTCGCCAAGAAGTAAGCCTTCCACCCTCCCGGCCTGCTTACGCTCTTCCCTTGAAGGGGACGCTCCCCCAGTCTGCCGGCATGACGTCCGCCCCCGTCCTGCCGTCGACCTCCCTCGGCCCGATGCTCCGGCTCACCTGGCTGGGACTGCTGCTGCTCGGCGGCGTCGCTTCGGCGCGCACGCCGAACATCCTGCTGATCCTCGCCGACGACCTCGGCTACGGCGACGTCCGTTGCTACAACGACCAGGCGAAGGTGCCGACGCCGAACCTCGATCGGCTGGCCCGCGAGGGCGTCCGCTTCACCGATGCGCACAGTCCCGCGACCGTGTGCACGCCGTCGCGCTACGGCCTCCTGACCGGCCAGATGCCCTTCCGGATTCCGCGGGGCGGCGTCGTCTTCACCGGCACGGGCGGACCGTCCCTGATCGGGTCGGACCGACTGACCCTGCCCGCGATGCTCAAAGCCCAAGGTTACGCTACGGCCGCCGTGGGCAAATGGCACCTCGGCCTGACCTTCCGTGACGCCGCCGGCGCGCCGCTCCAGGCGGGCCGGCCCGAGGACGCCCGGCGCATCGACTTTGCTCGCCGGATCGAAGGCGGCCCGCTCGATCACGGATTCGAAAGCTTCTTCGGCACGGCCTGCTGCCCGGGCACCGACTGGCTCTACGCTTACATCGACGGCGACCGCATCCCGACTCCGCCCACGGGACAGCTGGATCGCGCCACGCTCCCGCGCCACCCTTACGCCAACGATTGCCGGCCCGGCATCGTCGCGCCCGACTTCGACCTGCCGGAGATCGACGAGCAGTTCCTCCGGCGCAGCCGCGATTTCCTCGCCCGCCAAGCCCGGGCGGAAACGCGTCGGCCGTTCTTCCTCTACCACGCCACCCAGGCGGTGCACCTGCCTTCGTTTGCGAGCGAGCAATACCGCGGCAAGAGCTCGGCCGGACCGCACGGCGACTTCATCGCGGAGTTCGATGCGCAGGTCGGCCTGCTGCTCGCCGACCTGGAGAAGCACGGCCTGGCCGAGGACACCTTGGTCATCATCTCGAGCGACAACGGACCCGAAACCACGAGCGCCCTGCGTATGCGCGCCGACCACGGGCACGACGGCGCCCGCCCGTGGCGTGGCCTGAAGCGCGACGCCTGGGAAGGCGGTCATCGGGTTCCGCTCATCGTGCGTTGGCCCGGACGCGTCAAGCCAGGCATGATCAGCGACCGGACCATCAGCCTCACCGACGTCATGGCCACCGTGGCGGAACTGACCGGACAAGCCCTCCCCGCGCCGGCCGCCGAGGACAGCATCAGTTTCCTGCCCACACTCGAAGGCCGCCCGCAAGCCGGACGACCCTTCCTGTTGACGCAGGCCGCCGGAGGCGCGGCCACGTTGACCATCCGGAAGGGATCATGGAAGCTGATCACGCACGCCGGCTCCGGCGGCAATCGCTACGACCGCGGCGAACTGAAGGACCTCATGCGGCCGGGTGCCTCATCGGAAACCGGCCCGCAGCTCTACGACCTTTCCCAAGACCCGGGCGAGACCACGAACCTGGCGACCCAGCGCCCCGAGATCGTCCAGGAACTCCAGGCCCTCCTCACGGCCACGCGGGCTAGCGGCCGAAGCCGGCCTTGAGCGCGGCGGTGGCCATCTCGCGGAAGATCCGGATATGTTCCAGCTCGTGACGGCCCTTGGGATGGACGAGGACAAGGTTGTCATGACCAAGGACGGCTGAGGCGTCGCGATGCGCGAGTCCTGCCTGCTTGACCGCGGGGAACGACATCGCCTCGATCGCCGACCGGGTGAGTATGGCCACGCCGATGCCGAGGCCGACATAGTTGAGGATCGAAGGCACATTGCCAGCGGTCATGGCGATATTGACCTTTGAGGTCAGGCCCGCCTTGGACACCACATGGTCAAACTGCAGCCGCGAGCTGGAATCCTCCCCTGCCAGGATCAAGGGGTGGGCGAGGATGTCACGGAGGCCGAGTTTACGGACCTTGCCGAGCGCATGCCCCTCGGGAAAGATCACCTCGAACGGATGGCTGGCGAGCGGGACGACCGAAAGCCGTGACGGCAGGACCACGCCGGACGGCGCACCCACGAGCGCCAGATCCGCGCCGTCGGACTCCACCATGCTCCACGCCACCCGCGAGGGAGCGTCAATCAGGGTCAGCTTGACCGACGGCTGCGCCAGCCGGTAAGCGGCGATGACGTCGCGTAGCGGGCTGTTGAGCACCGAGGCCGGCGCGGCCAGGCGCAGCACCCGCTCCGCCCCTGACTGCAGGTCCAGGAACAGCTTACGTAAAGAATCGAACCCCTCGACCAACGGAGCCGCCAGACGCATCAGCCGCTCGCCATCCTCGGTGAGCCGCACGGACCTCCCCTTGGCCGTGACGAAGCGGACCCCATAGTCATCCTCCAGCGCCCGGACCTGCCGCCAGACCGAGGGCGTGGCCATACCGAGCGAACGGGCGGCGGCCGCGAAACTGCCCTGACGGGAGATTTCGAAGAGCGCCCGGATCTGCCGGAAGCGCACTTCCTTGAAATAGCGACGCTCCTCGCCGGCCCCGGAACGCGGCTTTGCTTTCATTGTTCCCATAGCAATGACTTTTAGGAAAATGGTTTAAAAAGACAACGATTATGGATTGAGAGATGCGCACGTGACGGAATGCTGACCCCGATGCGCCCCACCCTTGCCTTGCTGCTCACCCTGCTCTGCGCGCCGTTGGCCACCCACGCGCAGCCGACGTCCAAGCCCGCGACGGTCCGCGACCACCTCTGGCTCTTCGCCTGCCCGCCGGGCGGCGACGCCGAGTATCTGGAGAACGCCGGATACCGCGGCGGCTCCCGCATGACGCCCGTGGAGGGCGCCCATTGGCTAGGCATCCCTAACCTGCTCTTCGTCACCCAGGACCATACGCGCCCCAACGCGCGCTGGACGGAGAGCAAGTGGAAGGCGAAGACGACGATGGACCAATGGGCGATCTCGTTCGAGTCGCTGAAGAAGGTCAGCTGGTCCGCGGTCGGTTCGAGCGGCGGCGGCGGCCTGAAGACGCTGCCCGACATCGTCTCGCTCGCCAAAACCTATCCTAACTTCACTGGTGTCTACCTCGATGACTTCGTCAAAGACCGGAAGAAGCGCCCGGACGGAACCTTCGCCGGCCATCCCGCGATGTCCGAAGAGGAACTCAAGACCATGCGCGCCCAGCTAGCCAAGGTCGGCCGCCCGATGGAAGTCTGGACGACCGTCTACGCCTACGACCTCGACCCGCTGCATCCCGAATACACCCACTGCGAACCTCCTCTGGCCGACTCACTGAAGCACTTCGACGTCATCGTGCTCTGGACCTGGAAGAGCGAAGACCTCAAGGACCTCGAGAAGAACCTCGCGCGCATCGAAGCCGCCAAACCCAAGGACACCAAGATCGCCCTCGGCATCTACCTCTGGGACTACACTGGCCTCGATGAGAAGAAGAAGGCCGACCCGACCTACCGCTTCGGCAAGCCGACGCCGCTCGACCTGATGGAACTCCAGTGCGGCCTCGGCCTCAAGTGGCTCAAGGAAGGCCGGGTCTGCGACCTCGTCGTCCTCGGCAACACCCACCTCGACATCGGCGCCCCCTCCGCCCCCTGGATGCGCCAATGGATCAGGAAGCACGGCGACGAGAAACTGGGGCGCTGAGCGAGCCATCCGGACATGAAACAAGCCCTCACCCTCCTCGCCGTCCTGCTGCTCGCCTCGCCGGGCTCGCAGGCGCAGCCTCGCCCGGCCGAGACGGTCCGCGACCGTCTCTGGATCTTCACCGTCGCCGCGGGAGGAAACAACAAGAAGAGTCCCGCCTGGCCGGGCGGTAACACCAAGCACCACATCGAGGACTTCGCTCCCGGCGGTTCGCGCATGACGCCGGCCGAGGGCGCTTTCTGGCTCGGCGTGCCCAACCTCCTCTTCATCCGGGGCAACGATTTGCCGGCGCTGCCTTCCGAGGAGGTCGGCCGGAAGAAGAGCAGCTATCAGCAATACGCCGTCTCGTTCCAACCGCTGGAGCGGGTGGTCTGGTCCGTCGTCGGCGCCGGTGGCACGGGCGGCATGAACGAACTCCCCGCCACGCTCTCCCTCGCGCAGGAATTCCCGAACATCCAAGGCGTGTTCCTCGACGACTTCGTTCGCCCCATCCCCCGGAAGAAGGCGACGGATCCGCACACCGGACGGCCCGCCATGCCGCTCGCCGACCTCCGCCGACTCCGCGCCCAGGTCAAAGGAGGCGGACGCCCCCTCGACATGTGGGTCACGATCTACACCCACGAGGTCAACCCGGTGCGCGAGGGCACGAAGGTCCCTTACAGGTCGTGCGACCCCCCGCTCGGCGACTTCCTCGGTGAATTCGACGTGCTGACCCTCTGGACTTGGGACTCCGGCGAAATCCCCGGACTGGAGGCCAACCTGACGGCGCTCGAGAAGATCGCTCCTCCGAAGGCCCGCATCGCCCTCGGGCTCTATCTCTGGGACTTCCAGAACAAGAAGCCGGTCCCGGTGGAGCTCATGAAGCATCAGTGCGACCTGGGTCTGAAGTGGCTCAAGGAAGGGCGCATCAGCGACATCATCTTCCTCGCCAACACCGTGCTCGACGTCGGCATGCCCAGCGCCGAATTCTCTCGCGAGTGGATCAGGCAGCACGGCTCCGAAAAGCTGGGCCGATGATGCCGTCTTTCTCTTATTCCGCCGTATCATTATCCTAATCCATAAGCCGGAGATTCTTACTGTAACCCTAGGCCGTAAGCTTTGTCTTGAATCCTCATCCAGCCCCTCGGATCCATGCCCTCCCCTCTTCGCCATGTCGTCGCCCTGCTCGGCGCGTGCCTCGTCGCCGCGACCGGTCTGCGTGCAGTCGACGCACCGAACTACGAGACGCAGATCCGTCCGATCCTGAAGGAGCACTGCACCCACTGCCACGGCGAAGAGGAAAAGCTGAAGGGCGGCATCGACCTTCGCCTGCGTCGGTTCATGGACGGGAAGACCGAAGACGGCGATCCAGTGCTCACGCCTG
>CANKZO010000162.1 GCA_947488485.1 Opitutia bacterium
CGGGGGCGGCGAGGACGGTCACGGCGTCATGGAACAGCTTCTGGCCGTCCTTCGCGATGACGAGCTGGTCCTTGAGGATGTCAAAGTTCCGACAGATGGTCTTCACCATGTTCGGCAGCGGCTTCTTGTCGCGCTTCGACTTGGAGAAATCCGGGTTCGGACCGCGCCAGAAATCATACTCTTCCTTGAGCAGGTAGATCTTGGCGTTCGGGAACGCCGGCTTGCCGTTGTCGACGAAACCGTCGAGGTGGTCGGAATGCGAGTGGCTGAGGAATCCGGTCGTGACCTGCTCGGGCTTGATGCCCAGCTGACGCAGCCCTTCGGCCAGCCAGCCGAAGTTCGGGTTAGGGTGACGCTCGCCGAAGCCGGCGTCGATCAGCGCGACTTCGTCGCCGATACGCAGGCCCATGATGTTCACGTAGAGCGGCAGCGCGTCCAGACGCTCGCGGTTGAACTCCAGCGCGGCCTTCATGGTCAGGCGGTCGGACTCCGGCCACATGAGGTCGAGGCCCTGCCGGAAGAGCATGTGGCCATCGCTGATCGAGAAGGCCTCGATCTTGCCGATGTTGAACTTGTAGACGTAAGGGTTGGGCGGGCGCTTGACCGGCGAGGCCTTCGGGGCATCGGCCGCGGCGAGACGCGCGGTCGTGGCCAGGCCGGCCAGCGCGAAGGCGGCGGCACCGAGGAATTCACGACGGGACGAGTGGGGAAGTTCTTTGGCCATGGGGTATGCAGAACCTAATCCACGACGACCAGCCCTCCAGCCCAAAAGCCGGACACTGACCCAAAGAAAGGGGCGGCCAGCGGCCGCCCCTTCGTCAGCGATGAAGCTAGCCTCAGCGGGTCAGCGTCACCGAAGGCGCCACGGCCGTGACCGGCGCGACCGAGGTGTTCACGTAGGGACGGCCGGGGGATTCGACCGTCGAGACGGTGAAGACTACGGTGCCACGGGCGCCACGGCGGAAGCCCGGCGTGGAAATATTCACCTGGCCGAGGTCATTCGTACGGATGGCGGTCCGCTTCATGGCCACGAGACCCGTGGTCGAGACGTAGACCAGGGCGCGGCGTACGGGATTACCATACTGGTCCTGGACCTGAATCGTCGCATTGGCGGCGTCATGGATCGAGTTCAGGCGGACGAAGGACCCCGTGACCAGCGCGAGCGAGCAGGTCGGAAGACGGTTCGGGCCGCTCACGACCACGGTGACGGTCGTGGAAGCCGAAGCACCCCGATCATCGATGACGGTGAGGGTCGGATAATAAGTTCCGGGAGCCTTGTAACGATAGCTCACCGTGGCCCCGGCGGCGCCGCTGGGGTACAAATCCTTGAAGTTCCAGATGTAGCGCATGATGATGCCGTCCGGGTCGGACGAGAGGGTTCCGTTGAAGTTCACCATCGCGCCAGGCTGAGTCTGGTAGTTATAGTTCTTGTTGGCCGTGAGGGAGGCGTCGGCCACCGGGGGCTTATTGGCCGGGTCGGGCCAAGAGGCCGCCAGGCTGTAGTAACCGATCGAACCATAGCCGGTGTAACCTTCGGTCACGCCCGTACCATTGCCGATGCCGTCCAATTCGATGTAGTGCAGGCCTTCGGTCGGAATCACGACCGTGATCGGGGCCGGGGCCATCTTGCCGACCGTACCGTCCCCGACGTAGGTGCCTAGCACCGTGCCCTTGTCGTCAAGGACCCTGATCTGCAGACGCAGATTAGGGGCGACGAGCGAGACCTTCGGAGTGATCACGAGATTGCCGCGACCCGCGTTGATCCGGATCATGTCGACATCGGTGGAGGTGCCGATGACGCCACCGACGGTCACCGAGAGCCCAGGAGCGATGGTGGCGGCGGCAGTGGTGTCGCCATGGTCATCTGCGAGGAGCGGGACGCCGGAGGTGGCATTGGCGATGGCGACGAGATTGTCCTGGGTGCTGGTGGCGTCCTTATACTCTCCCTTGGCCCACTGATTCACGGGGCGAAGTCCATTACCCATGATCGGAGACCACTCCAGCGCACCGGTGCCATGGCCGCTAAAATATTCGCCCGTACCGGGATTCTGCCCCTGGTGGACCAGGCTCACGGTATGTCCGACTTCATGAGAAGTGACACCTGCGATGAGCGCGGCACTCCAACTGCTTTCGGCGAAGGTGAAGCATGGGGTGTCGATCGAATCGGAGAAAGAATTCAGGTAAGCGATGCCGGCGGCGCTGGTGGTGAAGGCCTTAGGGCCGATGACGACACGGATACCGTATGCGAGGTCGCCTGCGCCCGCCTTGCGCAGGCCTTCGAGGCCAGGGTCCTCGGTCGTAACGTCCACGTCCCAGGCCGCAAAATGCTCCGCGATGCGACGGAAAGCCTCTTGCACGACGGCCTTCTCGGCGTCGTTGAAATCAGGACTGGCGTCGCGGCTGAAAGCAGGGGTCGTCAGCGTGGGGCTACGGCCGGCATTCCAAGCCGTACCGGTGGTTACGTGTCCGTCGAAATCCAGATAGATCTTGCGCGTGGCGGTCGGGCGGCTGTGCAGCAGGAAGGTGTCCGCCAGCGGATACGACGGGGTCGACGTGTACGTGGTGGTATCGGGACCGATCTGGATCTCCATGGAGCAGGCGTAGAGAGGCTTGCCCTTGGCGTCGAAGTGGAGGTCGTGGTCGTGTCCGCAGGCGGAACGGAAGGCCACCGCGGTCTCAGGGGTCATGGCGTCGCGCTGCACAGCCGCTTCGATCTCCGTCTTGGAGACGGTGGAAGCCCGGCGCCACTGGCCGGGGTTCTCGGTGAGTTTGGAATCCTTGGCGGCCTCGGCCGGGGCGGCCGGCTGAGCATTCGTCGACATCGGAGCGGAAGGCGCGACCGCCGGAGCCGGCACGCGCGAAGCATCCGCCAGCAAGGCGGAGACGCCGCCGAGCGAAATCGCCGGAGCGGCGGCAGGCGCAGTCGCCACGGTGGAAGACGACGAGGACTTCTCGGTCGCGAGCGGCACCTCGACGGCAACCTGAGCGACCTTCACGGTCGGCGCAACCTGCGTCGTGGCGAACTCGCGGTAGCCGTCATTCGAAGGCGCGAGGACGATGGCCAGCGCGACGAGGGCGACGACGGCCCAAAGGGCGATAATCAGCTTTTTAGGGGACATATGAGGATTCAAAGGACGGCGCGACCTAAGGCAATCCACTAATCGCTTGCCAGCAGTGGGTTGAAAACGAGGAATGACGCGTGTTTACCCGCCTAATCACCCCCCTGCTCCTCTGCTTCACGGCCTTGCTTGCGGCCGCCACCCCGCCAAATGTCATCGTCATTCTCGTAGACGACATGGGACAGACCGACTTGTCCTGCTACGGCAGCCGATTCTACGAGACGCCCCACATCGACCAGCTGGCCAAGGATGGCGTCCGCTTCGCCAACGGCTACTCGGCCTGCACGGTATGCTCCCCCACCCGCGCCGCCCTGCTGACCGGCAAATATCCCGCCCGCCTGCATCTCACGGACTGGATCGCTGGCCATGACCGCCCGAAGGCGAAACTCAAGATCCCGGACTGGCAGAAGTTCCTGCCCTTCGAGGAGATCACCCTGGCCGAACAATTCAAAGCCGCCGGCTACGCGACCGCGAGCATCGGCAAGTGGCACCTGACTCCAGGGCTCAAGGAAGGCGATGAAGCCTACTACCCGGAGAAGCACGGCTTCGACCTCAACGTCGGCGGCTACGCACGGGGCCAACCGCCCAGCTATCACGCACCCTACAAGATCCCGACGCTGACCGAAGGTCCCGCGGGCGAATTCCTCACGGACCGCGAGGCGGCCGAAGCGGTGAAGTTTATCGAAGCCAACAAAGAGAAGCCTTTCTTCCTCTACCTGCCGCACTACGCCGTGCACACGCCGCTCGGCGGCAAGCCGGACGTCATCGCCAAATACCAGGCTAAGGCCGCGAAGCTGCCGGACCTCAAGCAGAAGAACGCCACGTACGCCGCGCTCGTCGAGAGCGTCGACGACTCGGTCGGCACGATCCGCGCCGCGCTGAAGCGCCTGAAACTGGACGAGCACACCATCATCGTCTTCACGGCCGACAACGGCGGCCTGCTGCCGGTCACCGACAACTCGCCGTTCCGCGTCGGCAAAGGCTCGGCCTACGAAGGCGGCGTGCGCGTCCCCCTCATCTTCCACGCCCCAGGCGTGACCAAGCCCGGCACGGTCGACACTACGCCAGCCATGACGATCGACCTCTATCCGACCGTCCTCGAACTCGCGGGCGTGAAGCCGCTGCAATCCCTCGTCGACGGCATCAGCCTCGCCCCGCTCCTGAAGTCCGGCGCCAAGCCCGACCGTGCGGAGATCTTCTGGCACTACCCGCACTACCACCCCGGAGGCGCCACCCCTTACAGCGCGGTCCGCAGCGGCGACTTCCGCTTGGTGCACTTCTACGAAGACGGTCGGGATGAACTCTACGACCTCGCCAATGACGTGGGCGAGACGAAGGACCTCGCCACCGCCCAGCCGGCGATGGCCAAGACCTTGCGCACCCGCCTCGACGCTTGGCTGAAGTCCGTCGACGCCCAGTTGCCGACGAAAAACGCGGCCTACGATCCGGCCGCCGACGCCAATCAGGGTAAGAAGAACGCCAAGGCGAAGAAGAAATGAGGGGCGCCCTCCTCGCGTTGCTTTTCGCCGGCCAAGCCTTCGCCGGCGAACCGTTGCCCGGCCTGCCCGCCTCGCCGCGGATTCTCTTCCAAGGCGACTCGATCACGGACGGCAACCGTGGGCGCGGGGCCGACCTCAACCACGTCCACGGCCATGGGTTCGTCTACCTCCTCGCCGCGGGCATCGGCGCCGGAGCGCCGGAGCAGAACGTGACCTTCCTGAACCGAGGCGTCTCCGGCAATACGGTGCTCGACCTCGCCAAGCGCTGGCCGAAAGACACGCTGGAACTCAAGCCCGACGTGCTGAGCGTGATGATCGGTGTCAACGACAGCAGCAAGGGAGTGACTCCGGAAGTCTTTGAGAAGACCTACGACGAACTCCTCACCGCCGCCCGCGCCGCCAACCCGAAGCTACGTCTCGTGCTCTGCGAGCCTTTCCTTGGGGCCACCGGCGCCGCGATCGATAAGTCTGCCGGCCGTCGTGAGCGCCTCGCCCTGCTCGTGCCGGTCGTGCGCCGCCTGGCCGCCATGCACGGCGCGACGCTCGTCGACTTCCAGAAGGTCTTCGATGATGCCCAACGCCGCGCCCCTTCGTCCTACTGGATCTGGGACGGCGTGCACCCGACCACCGCCGGCCACCAACTGATGGCCGACGAATGGGAACGGGTCGTGCGCGCCAGCTGGCGCTGAGGCCTACTTGGCCGCCGGAGCCTTCTTGCCCTTACCCTTCGCGGCGTTCTTACCGGCGGGAGGCGTGCGCTTCTTCACGCCGGTCGCATACTCGTCGTCCACCTCCGGCACCTTGAGGTCGGCACGCAGTTTGGCGAGACGGGCCTCGAGGTCGGCCTGGACGGTCTCGTAACCTGGCTGACCGTAGAAGCTCTTCAGCTCCAGCGGGTCTTTCTCGCTGTCGAAGAGGT
>CANKZO010000163.1 GCA_947488485.1 Opitutia bacterium
TGTCGCGGTAGACGAAGATGTCGAGGGTGTCGGTCTCGTTGATGAGCACGCGGTCATCGAGCGGTAGGACCATGCGCGGCAGGACCATCTTGTCACGGAAGAGGACATGCTTGTCGAACTTGCCGTCGCCTTTGGTGCTTTCGTGACGCGAGACGACGCCGATCGGGTCGTGCTCGTTCTTGCCGTCGATGTCCTGCATGTAGGTGCGGAGCTCGGCGATGTACATGCGGCCGTTGCCGTCGAAGGTCAGATTGGCAGGCTCCCGGATGCCGTCGCGTTCGCTGAGCACGAGCTCGAGGCGATAGCCTTCCGGCAGTTCGATGGTCTTGAGCTCGTCTTCGGGCGAGAGCGCCTTGACCGGCGGTTGCGGGGTGAAGTCCGGCTCATAGGGCTTCTCGTCGGCCGCATAGGCAGCGACGAAGACGAACGCGGACAAATAGACGGCGGATCGCATGGGGGTATGACTCCTAAATCCCCTGATTGTTCGGTCCTTTCAAGCCGTATCCCCTGCCCGCCCTTAAAAGGTCTTTGCCACGGGCTCATGACTGGGCTTTCTCGGTCTCATGCGTCCCCTGCTGCTGACCCTGCTGACGGCCCTCACCCTCGCCGCCCACGCCGCCACGAAGCCGAACATCGTCATCATCCTGGCCGACGACCTCGGTTACGGTGACCTCGGGTGCTACGGACATCCGACCATCAAGACGCCGAACCTGGATCGCATGGCCGCCGAAGGCCTGCGCTTCACGCAGTTCTATTCCGCCGCCGAAGTCTGTACCCCGAGTCGCGCCGCGCTCATGACGGGTCGCTACCCCGTCCGCTCCGGCATGGCCCATAACCAATACCGCGTTCTGCGCGCTGTCTCCACCGGTGGCCTGCCCGCCTCTGAGGTCACCCTCGCCGAAACGCTGAAGTCCGCTGGCTACGCCACCGGCATCATCGGCAAGTGGCACCTCGGCGTCTGGGCCAATAACCTGCCGCAGCATCACCCGCTCGACCACGGCTTCGATTTCCACTTCGGACTCATGCACTCGAACGACATGAACCCGACGCCCGGCAACCCGCCCAAGGCGAACGCCCGCGTCACGCAGGATCCGGCCTGGTGGAACGCCGCCCTCTACCGCGGACGAGAACTCCTCGAACCCCGCACCGACCAGACTCAGCTGACGAAGCGCTACGCCGAAGAGGCCGCCCAGTTCATCGGCGCGAACAAGGACAAGCCGTTCTTCCTGTACATGCCGCACACCTTCCCGCACACGCCGCTCTTCGCGTCGGAACGATTCAAGGGCAAGAGCTCGCGCGGCATCTACGGTGACGTGCTCGCCGAACTCGACTGGAACGTCGGCGAGGTCCTCAAAGCACTCAAAGCCAACGGTGTCGCCGACAACACGTTGGTCTTCTTCACGAGCGACAACGGCCCGTGGACGCTCATGGGCACCGAGACCGGCGGCAGCGCCGGCCTGCTCAAAGACGGCAAGGGCAGCACCTGGGAAGGCGGCATGCGCGTGCCTGGCATCGCCTGGTGGCCCGGCAAGATCAAGCCGGGCGTGACCGACAACGTCGCCACGATGCTCGATCTCTACCCGACCGCCACGACGCTCGCCGGAGCAAAGACGCCGGCGGACCGCCCGATGGACGGCACCGACCTCTCCCCGCTCCTCCTCGAGGAACGCGCCGTAGACCGCGGGCTCTTCTGTTACTACCGTGGCGAGAAGCTCTACGCCGCTCGCCTTGGCGACTGGAAGATCCACTTCATCACCCAAGGCTCCTACTTTGACCCGAAGCCGGTCGAACACCCGAAGCCGATTCTCTTCAACCTCGCCGTCGACCCCTCCGAAGCCCACGAGATCTCCGCCGACCATCCGGACATCGTGGCCCGCCTGACGGCCGCCGTGGAGAAGCACCGCGCGACCATCACCCCGGTCCGCAGCCAGCTCATCGACGTCGTCGCGAAGTAAGGACTGACCTCAGCCGCCGAAGTCCACGCTGAAGCGCCAGCGCGGGTCGTCCCAGTAATGCGGACGGCCGTCCTGAAGCCGCAACGGCGAGAAGGTCCGGACTGACAGCGTCCGTCCGTCGGGCTCGAAGGTCAGCAGACGAAGCCAGCCGTCGCCGCCGTTGCCGCGGTGATCGGAACCGCCGCCGAGGCCCTGGGCGTTGAAAAGCATCTGATGGACCGCCTTGCCTGCGTCGTTGTCATCCTGACGATACCCGACGTGGGCGCCCATCTCGTGTCCGTTGAGCACCAGGCGCAGATTGGGCGTCTTACGGACGAGGGCGTTCCAGAGGTCTTCGCCGTCATGGGTATCGCCGGCCAGGCCTGTCTTATACCAATGAGGATTACCGGGGCGCTTGCGGTTGCCGTCCTGTCCGTCGCGCTGATTGCTGGGCAGCAGGTAATCATGGATCAGCAGGATACCGAGGTGATCACGGAAGCGAGGCCGAGCGAGGAGCTCGCGGGCCCAATCGACGGCGAAGCGCCGTGGCCCCCACTCCAGTGAGACGATCAGTAAATTGCGTCCGCCGGGGACCTTGACGACGTAGGCCGCGTTCTCGAGCGTGACCTTGCCGTCGCGGGTGGGCGGTCCCTCCAAGAAGATGCCGCCGCCCTGTCCGTCGCACGTGAGCGGATTATGCGTCAGCGGGAAATGGTCGTTGAACTGCGTCGTACGGTCTTCGGCGTTACGCACGCCATAATCATGGTTACCCGTCGCGAAGACCGTCGGGATCACGCCATCGAAAATCCGCAACGCTCGCTTGGCCGAGGCCCACTGCGACTCCGAATTCTGGTCGCCGTAGCCACCGCCTCCGCCGACAGCGATGTTGTTCTGCTCGACGAAGTCGCCCTCATGCATGACCAACCCGATATTCCAGGCCTGACGATGCTCCTTCACCCATTTCGTCATCAGCTCGAAGTGCGCCTGGTTCTTCGCATACTTCGCGTAGTTCTGGGTGTCGGGAAAGACCGCGATGGTCCACCCGGCGCCCGGACCTCGCGCGGGATCGACAAGCTTAGGCGCTTCGGCTCCGCGGGCCGAAGCGGCGAAGAATGGGGCGGCCAGCATGCCTTGCAGGAAGGTGCGACGCGGGAACGAGCGGGGTGAGCTCATGCGGTCAACTTAGCACCCTCGGACGAAGGATTCAACCCGGCGAATGGGCTTTCCCTCCCACCCCCTTTCGCCCAAAGTCTCCGCCACGGGCCTATAGCTCAACGGTTAGAGCACGGAACTCATAATTCCTTGGTTCTGGGTTCAAATCCCGGTGGGCCCACCAAATTTCCCCCTCTGACAGTGAATGCCGTTAGCAGCCCACTCCGGAGCTCTGACGGCAAACCTAAGCCGGAAGGATTATCTCCCAAGGGTTAGGCCTTAGCTCGCTTCTTTATGAAGATGTAAATGCATAGGCCAAGGAGAGAAATAGCACCACAACAGTATGCCCCAGCTTCGGCAAAGGCATTCTCAGAATTGTGATGTGGTCCTAGAGATTTATTGTAAAGTAATACTGAATAAACACCAAAAATCAGGAATATTAATAGTCCAAAGCATCCGCAGAAAAAGGAGAGTTTGTTACTACTTTGTTGCTTCACCTCGGGCTCTGCTGGCAACCTCAGCCCCTCGGAGGTATCAAGCTTAGACAAGAGCTCCCAGACCCTCATCCCCTCGTGCCAATAGTAGTCCGTTGGCTTGAGCGTGCCCGCCCCCAAGAGACGAAGGACCTCAGCTAAGTCATAAGTCCCGATCTCCTTGCCGGCCCGGACAATTGTAACCTGGAGGGAGGAGCTCATTATGGAGTTATAATGCAGAGCGACAAGGGTCGTGGCAACGTCCCATCGCAAGGTAGCAGAAAAAGGGTCAGGCCAGCTTGATACGGGAAACGGCTAGACTTAACGTGCAAGACACAAAGGGCAGAGGCCACGGAAAAGCCGGACGCTTAATATGGACGCGGGCTAAAATACTCTCTGGCTGACTGACGATTGATACAGATCAGCACAACCAACAAAGGAAACCAGACGAAGCAGACCATAAAAGGGAATAGAATAAAAGTCATCGGCGTGAAGACCTCTAAGAGGCGCAACAAGTTGAATCCGACGAAGGCCAAGACGATCGGGAGAATCAGGTTCAAGGCTATGCGCCCGCCCCTCAAGCCTTTGGCGACCAATATCAGGGGTATCGAAAAAAGGAGCGCAAGGGGCAACCAAGCGAAAAAATTGCGCCCCATGTTCGTGAGCGTTCCAGGATTGAAAAAGACCAACGCAAACCACAACCAACCGACCCAGAGGGCGATACGGATTGAGCGTGGACGTGGATTCGGGGTTTCGGAGTCATTCATGCACTGACTATAACACCTCCAGCTCACGGGCGTGCATCGATAATGCCGATGCAGCCTATCGAGAGGGAGGACCGACGAGAGGATAGAACGGGGTCAGGCCGTTAGTAAATTTGCCTGTTAGAAAAATCGAGGTTTTTAGCCGAGTTTACTAACAGCACCACCCAATAACGGCCTGACCCCATTATGACCCCCGACAAACCTAAGCCGGCAGGATTATCTCCCAAGGGTAAGGCCTTAGCTCACTTCTTTTTGAAGACGAAAATCTCAATGCACAGGCCGAGCAAGGAGATAGCCCCAAAAATGTATGCAGCATCCTCAGCCCCACTTCCAGCACGTCTTATACCGTACAAGAATACTGAATATAAACCACAAATCAGAAATATAAGTAATCCGCAGCCTCCGAAGAAATTCTTGGATTCGTTATTACTTTTTGGCTTCACCTCGGGCTCTGTTGGCAACCTCAGCCCCTCGGAGGCATCAAGCTTAGATAAGAGCTCCCAGCCACCCATCCCCTCGTGCCAATAGATGTCCGTTGGCTTGAGCGTGCCCAACCCCAGGAGACGCAGGACCTCATCTAAGTCATAAGTCCCGATCTCCTTGCCGGCCCGGACGATTGTAACCTGAAGGGGCGAGCTCATTATGGAGTCATAATGCAGAGCGACAAGGGTCGTGGCAACGTCCCATCGCAAAGAGACGCAACGCAGCCATTGGGATTATTAAATCTACCCCTATAATACCACCCCAAGGGAGCAAGAATGGGAGGAGTGGGGTTTACCCGAGAGACTTGATCCGCTCCCAGAAAGGAAAATACCCGCGGGTGGCGTGCGGGAAATGCTCGGCGTCCCAGGCCCGGCGGCGCCAGGTGGCGGCGATGCCTGCCTGGGCGAGGGCGGACTCGATGGTACGGGCTTCGACCAACCAAGGACCGACGAACGGACGATAATTTAGTGTGACCCAATCAGTCCGAAACTGATGACCTGCTCGACCACGGCGCATCCGCTCGTGGAGAGCATAATGGCTATGCCTAATAGGGCGGCCGCCAACCAAGCGAATGATCGCGATGGGCTGCTGGATACTGACTTTGTAGGGCTGGACATGAAT
>CANKZO010000164.1 GCA_947488485.1 Opitutia bacterium
TGATTGTTATGCCAGCCTTCGCCCAGGGTGATGAGCGTCAGGATGAACGAATTGCGGGATTCGTCGCCGGTCGTCTTGAAGCGTTTCGAACCGAAGACGTGCGCGAGGGAATTGATGCAGGCCGTGCCGTGGAAGAGCACGACGGTCGAGATGATGCCCCAGACGAGCATCTGGGGTCCGTTGGTATCGTAGCCGTGGGCGCCGAGCCAGGCGCCGGCGCCGTAGGTCGCGGCCGCGGCGAGGAGCGGGATGAAGATGTCGAAGCGGTTCAGGAACACGAGCTCGGGGTATTTCGCGAGATCGGGGATCTTCGAATAGTCGGTGGGGAAGTTCTTCTTCGAGGTGATCCAGCCGATGTGCGACCACCAGAAGCCATCGACCACCGGCGAGTGCTTGTCCTCCTCTTCGTCGGAATGCTTGTGGTGATGGCGATGCGTATAGGCCCACCAGAGGGCGCCGCGCTGGACGGCCAGGGCGGTCCAGACGGCCATCACGAACTGGAAGGCGCGGGAGGTGGAGAACGTCTTGTGGGAGAAGTAGCGGTGCAGGAAGCCCGTGATCGCGAACATCCGGAAGAAGTAGAGGCCGACGGCCGTCCAGACGGCGATGGGGCTGGCGCCGACCCAGATGACCCCGAAACAGGCCAGGTGGAGCACCACGAAGGGGATGGAGCGGGGCCAGTCGACCTGCTTGGGGGTCTGGCGCAGCGCTTCGGCTCCTTCCGGGATGTAGTCCGCGTCGAACCAGCGGATCAAGGAACGGAAAAAACCGTTCGCAGGGGGCTGGGCAGGAGGGGTGGACATCTATTCCGTAGGTAGATGGGGCGGTGGGCTTTCGCAACTGCTTTGACGAGTTTAGAACCCCCCTGTTACTGCGGGAAAGCGCCCCCAGCGTCTCATTATGGTGCGCTTCTGGTGCCATCCGCGAAACGGACCAACTCACGACGGGGGTGCGCCGCCGGAACCTAGCGAGAAAAATTCCGCACCCGCCGCCGGCTCAATGGCCCGAACTTTATTTTGGTTCGCCGCCAGGAGGAGGGCCCTTCTTGCCTTTCCCTTTGCCCTTGGCGCCGGGGCCGCTCTGGCCGCCGAGGTTGGCGTGGGCGTCCATGCGCATCTTATTGAAGGAAGGATCCGGCGTGCCCTTGAGCTTACGCGGGATGAAGGGGAACTCTTCGGTCAGCAGGTAATAGTAAGTGCCTTCGGGAAATTCCGGGGTCACGCCCGTGCGCCCGCCGAACTCATCGAGGTCGCCGTGTCCCGGCACGTATTCGTAATCCAAGCCGAACGAACCATCGGGCTTGCCGGTGGGAGAATCCTTGCCGTCGCCGCCGCGCGCGGCGGTCTTCAGGCGATAGCTGCTCTTCATGGCTTTGACTCCGCTCTTCGGGTCGGCCGGATTAACGTACGCATAGACCGCGTAGACCGGATAGCCGTCGGCCGCCCAGCCGACGTGGGTCATCTTCTGCTCGCCGCCGGAAAGGCGGGCGATGAGCAGGGTGGGGAGCCCGTGGTAGTGGTAGGCGCCGTTGGGTTGGACGTGGCCGTGGTTCTGGTCGAGGCCGAGACCGGTCGGGATCCGCGGGGTGGTGCCCATCTCGGTATTGCTCTTGAGCGCCTCGTAGCGCCAAGGGTTGCTCCGGTCGCCGTCGTTATAGACTTCGGCGGTACCCGGGTCGAAGACCACGCCGTTCAAGGCGACGCCCCAAGCATAGGGGAAGCGACCGGGCTGCTCGGTCGCCGGCTGCGGACGGGCAGGGACCTCGAGGCGGTATTTCTGCTCGGAGATGCTGTTGGGGTTACCCCGGTTAGGGAAGGAGGCCACCTTGTGGTCGGGGATGCCGTTGGACTCGATGATCCGCTTGTCGCCGCGGACGGTGATCGTGACCTTGTTCTGGGCGGGCGGGGCGCTATCGGCTTCTTTCAGCGCCGGACCAGCCGCCAGGAGGGTCGCTGCCAGCAAGGTGAGGAGGGGAGGGTTCATGGGGGTTGCTTAATGATAGCATGGGACGCCTTAAGCCTCGGTTAAGTCGAAAGGTTGGCATTTCCCTGAAAACCCCTTCTGCTGGGGCATGGCCTCCACCACCGAAATCCTCTCCCGCGCCGTCGCCGGCCTCAACGGCCTGGCCACCGTCTTCCTGCTGATCGGCATCTTCCGGATCAAGGCCGGGGACCGCGAAGGCCACGGTAAGGCCATGAAGTGGGCGGTCATGACCTCGGCGCTCTTCCTGGCGGTCTACCTCGCCTCCAAGGTCCACCTCTGGGTCGCCCTCGGCCGGACCAACGTCACTTACGCCCCGGCCGACCCCGCCTCGGTCTGGGCCAGCCTCAAGGGACTCTACCTCTTCATCCTGATCCCGCACGTCATCCTGGCCATCGTCGTCACGCCCTTCGTGCTCCGCGCCGTCTGGTTGGCCAAGGTCGGCCGCCTCGAGGAGCACAAGCGGCTCACGCGCTGGGTCTTCCCGGTCTGGCTGTATGTCTCCGTCACCGGCGTCGTCGTCTGGGCCTTCATGGAGTTCAGCGGCTCCCTGGCGGCGGTCGCCACGACGGTGAAGTAAGCGGGCCATTTTCCCCTCGCCCCGTAGTGTATTTCCGCTTTCACTCCCGCGGTCGTCATGGATAGCGAGCCTTCTTCCCGCAACCCTCAGACCGAGAAGCTGTTTCTCTGGGCGTCGTTCATCCTCTTCTGCACCGTCCTCGCCTTCACTTGGTCGACCTATGGCGACGAAGCCGCGCGCCTGGAAGGCCTGCGCGCCAGCGAACGTCAGAAGGAGCAGGCCTATGCGGCGCTCGAACGCACGCGCGCCCAGACCGACCGTTATATCGACCGCTTCGGACGTGACCCGGAATTCGTGCGTGACCAGGCCCGCGAACGCATGGGCGTCGCCGAGCCGGGCGAGATCGTGATCCGTGTCGACGGCGCCCGTGGCATGGCCACGCCCGCCAAGGCCGCCGCTCAGCCCGCGCCCGCTCCGGCCGGCCGCTGAGCGTCCTTGCTTGCCTGCACGCCCTCCCGCGGGCATTGGTTCGTCATGTCCGCACGGAAGAAAGCCCAGGCCACCTGGGGCGGCCGGTTCAGCGCCGGTCCTGCCGAACTGATGCTGCGTTTCGGCGAGTCCGTCTCGTTCGACCATCGTCTCTGGGCCCAGGACATCCGCGGCTCGAAGGCCCACGCCACGATGCTGGCCCAGGCCGGCATCCTGACGAAGAAGGAGCGTGACGCGATCCTGCGGGGCCTCGACGCCATCGCCCGGGAGATCGCCGCCGGCAAGTTCGTCTGGAGCCGCGACCTCGAAGACGTGCACATGAACATCGAGAGCGCGCTCACGAAGCGCGTCCCGGCCGCCGCCAAGCTGCACACGGCCCGCTCGCGTAACGACCAAGTCGCGACCGACGTCCGGCTCTGGATCAAGGACCAGTGCGACGCCGCCGACGCGGCGCTCGTCTCGCTGCTCAAGACCTTGGTGAAGCTCGCCGAGGCCAACGCCGACGTGATCCTGCCGGGCTACACGCACCTGCAGCGCGCCCAGCCGGTCTCCGCCGCCCATCACCTGCTCGCCTATGCCGAGATGTTCGGCCGCGACCGCACGCGTCTCGCCGCCGCCAAGGCTTCGGCCAACTGGTGTCCGCTCGGCTCCGGCGCCATCGCCGGCACGACCTTGCCGATCCGCCGCGAAGTCACCGCGAAGCTGCTCGGCTTCGTCGACGCCAAGGGCCGCCCGCAGGTCACGCGTAATTCCATGGACGCGGTCGCCGACCGCGATCCGGCCACGGAGTTCTGCTTCGCCGCCGCCCTCTGCGGCGTCCACCTCTCCCGCCTGGCCGAGGACATGGTCCTCTGGTCTTCCGCCGAGTTCGGCTTCGCGCGCATGCCCGACGAGTTCTCGACGGGTTCGTCGCTGATGCCGCAGAAGCGTAATCCCGATTCGATGGAGCTGCTCCGGGGCAAGGCCGCGCGCTTCCAGGCTTCGCTCACGCACCTGCTCTCGCTCACCAAGGGCCTGCCGCTCACGTATAACCGCGACCTGCAGGATGATAAGCCGCCGCTCTTCGACGCCGCCGACCAGCTCATCCTGTCCGTCGCCGTCGCCGACGCCACGCTCGCGGGCACGAAGTTCCATAAGGCGCGTTGCCTCGCCGCCGCGTCCGATCCCGCGCTGCTCGCGACCGACCTCGCCGACTGGCTCGTCCGCAAGGGCATGCCGTTCCGTCACGCCCACCACGCGGTCGGCCGCCTCGTCGCGCTCGCCGAGAAGTCCGGCGTGCCGCTCGACAAGGTCTCCGACGAAGCCGCGCTGACCGCCGACAAGGCCTTCACGAAGGGCTGGCGCGAAGTCTTCAGCCTCAAACGTGGTTTCGCCGCGCGCGAGAACACGGGCATGCCCGGCCCCAAGGCCGTCGCCCGCGAGATCGCGCGCTGGAAGCAGTCCCTCCGCTAAGCGCGGATGAACGTCGGTCTGCTCATCGCTTCCTGCCTGACCGCGAGCCTCTCGCCCGGGCCGGCGGCGTTGTCGACCATCGAGACCTCGCTGCGTTACGGCAAGCGTCGCGCTTTCTGGCACACGCTCGGACTCGCCGTCGGCGAGACGCCGCACCTTTTCCTGTCGCTCTTCGGTACGCAGTGGCTGGCGCAGCATGTTCCTCATGCGATGACGGCCATCGCGGTCTCCGGGATGGCCTACTTCCTGTATCTCGCATTGACCCATCTCGCGCGCCCGCGCTCAAGCCTGCCGGAGTCCGCCGGACTGGAGGGTGGCGCCCTCGGGCTATTTCTCCGCGGCACGTGGGTCAATTTCTCGAACCCGAAGACGATCCCCTTCTTCCTCATCATCATCCAGGCCGCGAGCGTGCCCACCGACGCCTTCGCCTGGTCGACGACGGGCGTGTTCCTGCTCTGCACCTTGGGTGCCGAAGTCGGGGTGATGAGCTTCTACGCCTTCATCGGCGACCGCTTGCGCGTCCGGCTGAAGGATGCGGCGACTATCCGTTGGGTCGATCGCGTGTTGGGCGTATTGTGGCTGACTCTCGGCCTGCTGATGGCCTGGCGGGTCTGGCAATTGCTCGAAGGTTCGCATTAACCGCTGGCCCGCGGGCTTGTCAGTCGCCCCGCCTCGAATTATCAATGGGCATGAGTTCGCCCCGCCTCTTCCGTCTGGCCGCCTGTGCGGTCGCCTTCGTCACGTCCGTGTTCGCCGAAGAGACGCCGAAGAAGATCGGCATCATCGGCCTCGATACTTCGCACGTCGTGGCCTTCACGACGGTCTTCAACAAGGGCCCGAAGAATCCCGCCGACGTCGCCAAGTTCGCGGGCTTCCGCGTGACGCACGCCTTCGCCCAGGGCAGCAAGGACATCCCGGAAAGCACTTCGCGCGTCCCGGAATACAGCGA
>CANKZO010000165.1 GCA_947488485.1 Opitutia bacterium
CCTCGGGATGGTCAGCGAAGCGCAGGCTGGGCGCCTCAAGCAGGCCGGTTGCGACGTGTATAACCACAACCTCGACACCTCCCGCGAGCACTACTCGAAGATCATCACGACCCGCACCTACGACGACCGCCTCCAGACGCTCTCGAACGTCCGCAAGGCCGGCCTCGAAGTCTGCTCCGGTGGTATCCTCGGGATGGGTGAGACGGTCGACGATCGCATGAAGATGCTCGTCGAGCTTGCGCAGCTTGACCCTCAGCCCGACTCCGTGCCGATCAACGCGCTGGTGGCCGTCGAAGGCACGCCGCTCGCAGGCCGTAAGTTCGTCGATACGATCGAGTTCGTCCGCACAATCGCCGTCGCCCGCATCCTGATGCCGAAGGCGATGGTCCGTCTCTCCGCTGGCCGCGCCAACATGAACGATGAGACGCAGGCCCTCTGCTACCTCGCCGGGGCCAATTCGATCTTCCTGGGCGAGAAGCTCCTCACGACGGGTAACCCCGACATCGAAGAAGACATGAACCTGATGAAGCGTCTCGGCCTGCACCCGATGCATCCGGACGAAGCCCGTCGCATCCATCGCGGCGACCTCGCCCCGGCGGACGCTAAGCCAGCCGAATGGCCGAACGTGGCGGAATTCGCTGCGGCCAACGCCACCGAAGAATCCTGCGGCAACGGCGGTTGCGGCTGCAAATAACATGGCCCTCATCTTCGTCACCGGTAGCGACACCGGCGTGGGTAAGACCCATGTCGCCGGCCTGCTCGCGCGTCGCCTTTCCCGCGATGGCTTTACGCAGGTCATCAAGCCGGTGGAGTCGGGCGCGGGCGCCGGTCGTCCGGCCGACGCCAAGAAGGCTGCAGGCAAGTGGGCCGAAGCGCACACGCTGCTGACGCTCCCCGCCCCGATCGCCCCGCTCGCCGCGGCGAAGAAGGCCCGTAAGCTACTCGACCTCGCGCTGCTCCTGAAGCTCTATCGCGCCGTTCCGCATGCGCCGTGTCGTGTCGTCGAAGGCGCTGGCGGTGTGGCCGTACCGATTGACCCTAAGGGTAAGGACTGGGCGGACTTCGCTGCGGCGATCAAGCCGACCGTCGCCATCGTCGTCGTCGAGGATCGTCTCGGTGCAATCAACCAGGCGCGTCTCGCAATCTCCTATCTGCGTCGCCGTTACGACGGCCCCATCGGTGTCTGGCTCAACGCCATCAAGAAGCCTTCGAAGGAAGTCGCCGCCGCGAATCGCGCCGGCCTGGTCGAGTCCTGGATCCCGCTGCTCGGGGAATCGGGCAAAGGTGAGAAGTCTGCCCGCTTCCATTTCCTGCCGCGGTGAACGAAGCCCTGCTGCAGCGCCTGCGTCAGTCCCTCGCCCAGCGTGAGGGATCGTCGCTGCGCCGTAAGCTAACGGCGCGCGCCTCGGCCGATACCCGCGTCAACCTGGCCGATAACGATTACCTCTGCTTGTCCCGCGACCCCGCGGTCGTCGCCGCCGGCGTGGCCGCGCTCCACGAATGGGGTGCGTCTTCGTCCGCTTCGCCGCTGGTCACCGGCTACACCGAGATTCACCAGCAGCTCGAGCACACCCTCGCCGCTTGGCAGGGTTATGCGCACGGGCTGGTGATGAACACCGGCTTCTCGGCCAACTCCGCCGTCCTCGGCGGCCTGCCGAAAAAGGACGACCTCATCCTCGCCGACCGACTCGTCCACGCGAGCATGCTCGATGGCATCATGGCTTCCGGCGCCCGCCTCCGTCGCTTCGCCCATAACGACCTCGATGCCCTTGAGCTCATGCTCCACGAGGAGCCAGCCTTGGATGGCGTCATCTTCGTCGTCACGGAAAGCGTCTACTCGATGGACGGCGATAGCCCTGACCTGAAGCGTCTGGCCTCTCTGCGGAAGCGCTTTGGTTTCTGCTGGGTGCTCGACGAAGCCCATGCCACGGGCTGGTACGGTTCTACCGGTTCCGGCCTCCAGGAAGCCCAGGGTGCTTTTGCCGCCGCGGACATCGTGGTCGGCACGCTCGGCAAAGGCCTCGGTTCGCAGGGCGCCTATGTGCTCTCCCACGCCCCCGAAGTCCGTGACGCCCTGATTAACTTCGCCGGGGAGTTCGTCTACTCGACCTACCTCGCGCCGTCCTGCGCCGCCGCCGCCCTCGCTGCGGTCGAGCGCTTGAAGGGGATGTCGGGCGAACGCGCCGACCTTCATGCGCTCTCCCATGCTTGGCGCGACGGGCTCTTGGAAGCCGGCTTCGCAGTGCCGTCAGGTGACTCGCCGATCATCCCGCTCATCCTCGGCGACTCCGACGTCACCCTAAAATATGCCACCGCGCTGCGCGCCGCCGGCTTCATGGTCTCCGCCATCCGTCCGCCCACGGTGCCCGTGCGCACCGGACGTATCCGCATCTCGCTCCGCCGAGGCCTTTCCCCCACCGTGCTGTCTTCCTTTGTCGCCGCCTTGAAGGGCGTCTCCGCATGAAGATCGGCTGGATCGGCGGATGGGGCGTCTCGCTCGAGGAGATGAAGGACATCGCCGTGGCCCATGCGCCCAAAGCCGAACATCTCATCTACCCGCCCGTCGTCGGCGCCGCCGAAAATCTTTCCAACTGTGACGCCGTCATCGCGTGGTCGCTTGGCGCGCACCTCGTGCTCGAAGCTGGCGCCCGCGGCGTGAAGCTCCCGGCCAAGGTGCTGCTCTTCGCCCCGTTCACATCGTTCTGCTCCGAGCACGGTAAGTGCGGGAAGCACTCTGAGACCCAGGTGAAGTATCTCCGTCGCTGGATCGATACCGACGCCCCGGCGGCCTTGGCTGATTTTCGCAAGCGAGCCGGTCTGGCCCCGATGGTCGGTGATGCCTTGCCCTACGAGAAGGAATACCTGCAGGCCGGCCTGGACCTCCTGTCCCAGCCCGCGGGCATCTCACTGATCACCTTCGGACGTCAGGGGCTTAGCCCCGGCTGGGAAGCTTATGTGGGCGACCAGGACACGCTTTTGGATGCCGCGGGCGTTTGCCAAGCCATCGCCGGTTGTCATATTATAGAGGGACTCGGGCATGACCTGCGCGAGTTCCTCGCCCCCTAATCCCATGCGTTTTCATGAACGAGCTGAGAGTTACGATGCGCACGCCGCGCCGCAGAAGCGCTTCGCCGAAGCGTTGGCCGCCTTCGCGCCGTTCCGCCGCGGCGTCCGCGTGACCGAACTCGGCGCCGGCACGGGCTTCCTTACTTCCGCATTGTTGGCGCAGGGCGTGAACGTCGACGCTACGGATGCCTCGCCCGCGATGGTCGAGCTCGGCCGACAGGCCGTGCCGGCTGCGAATTGGTCGGTGCATAATGCCTTCGGTCCCATCGAGAAAGCCGGCGCACTCGCTTCCACCGGCCTGCTGCATTGGGCGGCTGATCCCGCGGCGGTGTTGCGTCATTGGCGTGCGGCGTTGCCGGCTGGCGGACGACTCTTGCTCGGCGTCCCGTGCGATCCTTGCCTCAACGAACTGCGCGACCTCATCGGCGAAGGACCCGTGCGCTGGCGCGATGAGCCCCAGTGGCTCGCCTTGCTCAAGTCCGCGAACTTCGACGTCCATGCGCATGGCGTGCTCGAGTCCGAAGAGATTTACCCGAGTGCCTTGGATTTCCTGCGAAACCTGCATCGCAGCGGCGTGACCGGCGATCCGCGACTTTCGCCGAGCGAACTCAAGTCGCTCATCCGCGATTACGACCGCCTCAATGCGCGCCCTGACGGGGTCGTCGCCACGTGGGCCTGGTTATTGGTGGATGCGACTGCGCGGGGGTAGGGATGCGATGACATCGCATCCGCTTCTAAGCGCTTAGCGACGGAGGAGTTTGCCGACGGTGGCGATGGACCCAAGGAGCATCAGCGTGATAAGGCTGGCGGCAAAGGCCTTGGGGGCGCCATCCGCCACGGCTTGCCAGCTGACGACGGAGCGCCAACCGAAGACGCCGCAAAGCATCAAGGTCATCGCCAGCGCGACCCATTTGGCAAAATTGAATCCCTTGGCCAGAAGAAGTCCCCAGACCACCGAGAGACCACCAAAGAGGGAGCCAGAAATCAGGGCAGTTTTGGCGGCGGCGGGATTGGAGAGATAGCCTGCGAGGCCGCAGAGAAAGAGGAAAACTCCAAAAGAAATAAGCCAGCGGGCGTTAGTCATGTTCTGGTTGATGGCACGGCTCGGTGCTCTCGCAGGTTAGATTGGGGTGCTCAGAACGCCCGACGGATACTCAGGGCGGCGGAGACGTCGGAGGACGGGCCGGTGGCGGCGGCGTGAACGGAGAGGTTCAGGAGTGTGTCGGCCGAGAGCCGGTGATCGACTTCGAAGCCGAAACGAGCCTGGTCCGCGGTGGGCGCGATGCCGGCGGCGGTCAGGGTGCCCATCGTGGAGCTAGTGGCGGTGAGGCCGGAGCCTGCGTCGTCGAAGCGGTGAATCCACTCCGCAGTGAAGAGCAGCGTCGTGCCGGCGACGGCGACGTATTTCGCGGTGACGCCAAGGCGGCCTTCCTGCGCAGTGTGTTCCTGGGCGCCGAAGCTGGCCGGGAAAGAGCCACCGGTCTCGGTGTAGGCGTTGGCGGTCGTACGGGTGGCGGTGTACGAGATGAAGGGCGTCGCCGAGAAACTACCCGTGAGCTGTTGGGCTGGGCCGTCGAAGCGGAGGCGGGCACTGGAGGTTTTTAGGCCCGTGCTGCCGCTGGAAGTGTCATTGCCGCTGCCGGTCGCGTAGCCGCGGGTGGCGTCGGCGTCGTAATCGCCGCGCAGGAGGACGAGCGATACGATGCTTTCCCGGTCAGGTAGGCGGTAGTCGGCTTCGGCGAGGAGATAATTACCCGCGATACTGGCGCTGCCGCCGAAGAGCAGGTCTTGGTTGAGCGAGGCGTGGCCGGCGGCGATGCCGAGGACGAAGTCGCCGTAGGCCTGGCTCACGCCGATCTCACCTGAGGTCATATGGCTGTTGGACTGACGGGAAGAAGCACCGAAGTCGCCGGTCGCCCAGACTTGGCTCTGCTTACCCATGTTGTCGTAGGACATCAGCGGACGGTGGTGGGCGCCTTCGAGGGGGAGCTGGTTCAGGCTAGTCGTCATCGCGAGGATGCTACCCGGGCCGTTGAGGGAGCGGAGCCACTCATCGGCATCGAGCATCGTCTGGTTGGCATAGACGAACGCGTGGCGGAAGGCGCCGCCGGAAGTGATGCGCGAGTAGCCCACGATAACCTGTCCGTCGGCTGAGACGCCGGTGGCGTCGGATTCGTCGCCCGTGCCGAGGAAGCCGAGGCCGGTCATCACGCCGGACTGATGGACGAAGGCTTCCGATTGGCCTGAGCTATTCTGGCTCTGACCGACGATCACCGAGC
>CANKZO010000166.1 GCA_947488485.1 Opitutia bacterium
GGATTTGGAGGTATTCTTGGTGTTTTTAGCCATGGGAAAGAGGAGGGGTCGGTGAAAACGTGAAGGGCAAAAGAAGGGGAATGGCGGGAGGGGTGTCAATGGATTAGGGGTAGGGGTAGGGGCAGGGGTAGGGGTAGGGATGACCGGCCCGGTCATCCGAGGGTAGGGCCGAGCATCCCTGCTCGGCCGCGGCCGGCCAAGGATGGCCAGCCCTACCCGATGCCTCCGCCCTGCCACCCGCCACCCGAAACGAAATCATCTCTTGGGGCGGGGGAGGGGGCGCTGCTTAGCTTATTAGGGGCGGTACTTGCCGAACGCCGGCAACGACCTTATCTCCCCGATAAGCCGAAGGTTTCCCCTCCTTGCCCCAAGCCAATCTCCCGCCCATGCAGACGCACAGACTCAGACCGTCCTGGCTGCCTTTGCTGTTCGTCACGGCCGCCGCGGCCGCCGCGGTCGACTTCGAGACCGAGATCAAGCCCATCCTTTCGAAGCGCTGCTTGGAATGCCATGGGCCCGAAAAGCAGAAATCTAGCTTCCGGGTCGACGGACGCCAGGCCTTGCTCGCGGGCGGCGACACGGGCAAGCCCGCGGTGGTGCCCGGCGACCCGGCCAAGAGCCACCTGATGTTGGTCCTGCGCACCAACGAGCCCGACATCAGCATGCCGCCGAAGGGCGACCGGCTCTCCGCCACCCAGCTCTCCCTCCTCGAGCGATGGATCGCCGAAGGCGCCGTCTGGCCCGGTCAGATGGACGCGCTCGCGACCAACCCGGTCTCCGACCATTGGTCTCTCCGACCGGTGGTCCGTCCGGCGGTCCCGGCGATCCCGGCGCGCGGCGCGGTCGACGCCTTCCTCCTCTCGGAGCTGACCAAGAAGGGACTGGGCTACTCGAAGCCCGCCGAGCCGCGCGCCCTCCTCCGCCGCGCCTCGGTCACGCTCACGGGTCTGCTGCCCACGGCCGAACGCGCCGACCGTTTCGTGGCCGATTACGCGCGTGATGCCGACGCCGCTTACCGCGCGCTGGTCGAGGAGCTTCTCGCCTCGCCGCATTTCGGCGAACGCTGGGCCCAGCATTGGCTCGACGTCATCCGCTGGGCTGAGACCAATGGCTCCGAGGCGAACCTGTATCGCAAGAACGCTTGGATCTACCGCGACTACGTGGTGCGCGCGTTCAACACCGACCTGCCTTACGACCGGTTCATCCGCGAACAGCTGGCGGGCGATCAGCTCGGCGCCGGAGACGCGACGGGTTTCCTCGTCGCCGGTCCGCACGTGCCCGCCGCCACGGTCGGCCAGGAGCCCACGGCCATCCGCCAGGCGCGCGCCGATCGCCTGGACGAGGTGATGCAGACCTTGGGCGCTTCGGTCTTGGGCCTGACCGTCAGCTGCGCGCGCTGCCACAACCACAAGTTCGACCCGATCTCCATCAAGGACTACTATTCGCTCACGGCCGTCTTCCAAGGCGTCGAATTCGGCGGCCGTCGCCCCGAGCTCGCTCCGGAGCACCCGCGTCAGCAGCGGGCCGAGGAACTGCATCGTCAGATGCAGGCGCGGCGCGCGCAGCTGCGCGACCGGCTCGGCGTCTGGTCGGAAGACTGGGGCGGTTATTCCGAATTCCATTTCCCCGCCCGGCAGACGCTGGCGCTGCGCGTCGAGTTCGCTTCCAATTACGTTTCGGTCGACGAGCTCGAGGTCTTCGGCCCGGGGGACCAAGGCCGCAACCTCGCCCTCGCCGCCGCCGGCACGAGCCTGGTCGGCGACCAGGCGATGGCCCAGCTGCGCGGTGAGATCGCCAAGGCGAACGACGGCAAGTTCGGCACCGAGGGCTGGAAGGCCCGCGCCGAGAAAGGCGCCAAGACGAGGCCGTGGGTCGAGATCCGCTTCCCGCGTCCGCAGGAGGTCGACCGCTTCCGGCTCAGCTCGAACCGGGAATATTATTTCGAGACGGATTACCTGGCCGGCGAGGGCGGCGGCCAGCTGCCCCCGTTCAGACTGCTCAGCCAGCGCCCCGACGGGACCTGGCAGGAAATCGGCGACACCGCCGCGCTTGGCCGAAAGGTGAAGGCCGATCCGCTCCTCCGGCAGGCGGACGAAGCACTGCAGGGCCTGATCGCCGACCTGAACGAAGAGGGCCCGCGCCACAGTTTCGTCGGCCGGTTCATCCAGCCCGTGGACACGCGCGTCCTGCTGCGCGGCAGCCCGGAGACGCCGGGCGACGCGGTGCCGCCCGCCGGCTTCGCGGTCCTCGGCGGCGATCTGGGTCTCGATTCATCCGCGCCCGAATCCGTGCGCCGTCTCCGGTTCGCGGCCTGGCTCACCCGTCCGGAGCATCCCCTCACCGCCCGCGTGATGGTCAATCGCCTCTGGCATCATGTCTTCGGCGCGGGCCTCGTGGTCACCGCCGCCGATTTCGGCAAGGCGGGCATGACGCCGTCGCACCCGGCCTTGCTGGATTTCCTGGCCTCGGAATTCACGGCTCCCTCTCGTCCCGGCGCCCAGCCCTGGGGTGTCAAGGACCTGCTCCGCACGCTCGTCCTGAGCGACGCCTTCCGGCAGGACTCGGCGCCTTCGGCCGAAGGGCTGCGCCGCGACGCCGGCTCGGCGTTGCTCTGGCGCTTCCCGCCTCGCCGCGTCGAAGCCGAAGTCATCCGCGATTCGGTCCTGCTCGCGGCGGGCAAGCTCGATCGCTCCGTCGGCGGGCGCGGCTTCCGCATCCACGACGTGAAGAAGACCTACGCCCAATGGCAGGTGACCGATAACCACGGACCGCAGACCTGGCGCCGCATGCTCTACCAGGAGCGCATGCGTCGCGTGGACGACAAGATTTTCACCGCCTTCGACTTCCCCGATTGCGGACAGGTCAGCGCCAAGCGCGCGATCTCGACCACGCCCTTGCAGGCGCTCAACCTGATGAACAGCGACTTCATCGTCGAGCAGGCGAGGTTCGTCGCCGAACAGGCGGCCAAAGGCGCCGCCCCGTCCGATCACGCCGCGCAGGTGCGCAACGGCTTCCGTCTGCTGCTGGGCCGCGACCCCGCGCCCGCCGAACTCGCCGCCTCCGTCGAGGTCGCCCGCGAGTCCGGCCTCCCCGTCGTCTGCCGTGCCTTGATCAACTCCAACGAATACGGCTTCCTCCCATGAGCTTCGATCCCTTGCATCTTTCCCCGCAGGGACGCGCGCTGCTCAGCCGACGTAACTTCCTCCATCAAGCCGGCCTCACCTTGGGCGGCGTGGGCCTGGCGAAGTTGCTGGCGATGGACGGCCTGCTGGCCGCCGACACCGGCCGCCCGGCCGCGGCTTCCGGTCCCATCCGCCCCGACATCGACCCGCGTCGCCCTTACGCACCGCGCAAGGCGCACTTCCCCGCGGCGGCCGAACAGGTGCTCATCATCTATTGCCCCGGCGCGGTCAGCCACGTGGACACTTTCGACTACAAGCCCGCGCTCACGCGTTATCACGGGCAGAAGCCGCCGGGCGTGCCGGCGGTGACGTTCGAAGGGCCGACGGGCAGCATCGCCAAACCGTTCTGGGAATTCAAACCGCGCGGACAGAGCGGCAAGATGACCTCGGAACTGCTCCCGCATCTCGGTGCGCTGGCCGACGACTTCTGCTTCGTCCACTCGCTCCACACGCAGACGAGCGCGCACCCGCAAGGGGAGAACTTCTTCAACACGGGCTTCACGGCCGAGGGCTATCCTTCCTTCGGGGCCTGGGTCACCTACGCGCTCGGTACCGCCAACTCGGAGCTCCCCGCTTTCGTCGCGATCAACGACCCGCGCGGTATGGCCCGCTCCGGCAAGAACAACTTCGGCAGCGGCTTCCTGCCGGCTTCTTTCCAAGGCACGGATTTCAACGCGAAGCACCCACCGGCCAACCTCGCCCGCCCGTCCGCCTACACGCCGGCCGACGACCGGCGGACGTCGGACCTGCTCGCGCGCCTTAACGCCGGGCACCTCGAACGCTTCCCTGACGACAACGACCTGGCCGCGCGCATCGCTACCTACGAACTGGCCGGCCGCATGCAGATGTCGGTCCCCGACGTGATGGATCTCTCGTCCGAACCGGCTTCGATCCGCCAGGAATACGGCGTCGAGTCCGGCACCGAGCTGAAGCGCGAATACGCCAAGAACTGCCTCCTCGCCCGACGCCTCATCGAGAAGGGCGTGCGCGTGGTGCAGCTCTTCAACGGCAGCGATCCTTCCGGCGGCAACGGTATCACCAACTGGGACTCGCACTCCGATATCCTGAAGACGCACGCCATGCAGGCGGAGATCATGGATCAGCCGACCGCCGCCTTGATCGCGGACTTGAAGCGCCGCGGTCTGCTCGAGAAGACGCTCATCGTCTGGTGCACCGAGTTCGGCCGCATGCCGTTCCTCCAGGGCAACGGCACCGGGCGCGACCATAACCCCGACGCCTTCACGTGTTTCCTCGCCGGCGCCGGGGTGAAGAAGGGCTTCAGCTACGGCGAGAGCGACGAGTTCGGAGCAAAGGCCGTCGTCAACAAGGCCTCGGTCTATGATTTCAACGCCACCATCCTCCGCCTCATGGGCCTGGATCACGAACGGCTGACTTATTACCATAACGGCCTCGAACGCCGCCTGACGAACGTCCACGGACATTATATCAAGGACCTGTTGGCCTGAGGGGGGTAGGGCGGACTCTCCTTGAGTTTGGTCCTTTACCTCAGGGTAGGGATGACCGGCCCGGTCATCCGCGGGCGCGCGGGCCGCACGCCCCTACCTGGCCCCGCCACCCGAAACGGCCCTGAATAGGATGCCTCCGGGCCTCCGAGCCTCTGGTCAACTGAGCCTCTCGGCGGCTCTACCCCGCCACCCGCCACCTGAGGCTGCCACCCGCCACCCGAAACGGCCCTGAATGGGATGCCCTCCGGCCCTCCGGGCCTCTGATCAACCGGTCAACTCATGGCCTCTGCCCGCCACCCGCCACCTGGGGCTGCCACCCGCCACCCGAGGCTGAATCTTGTCTCTAACTAGGGTTACGACCTTGAATTGGTTCCCGAGCCGCAACAAGGTTGGGCTGACTTCATGAAGCGCCTTTTCGTCGAGAAGAAACCCGATTTCCGGTCCGAAGCCGACCATCTCCTGCGTGACCTGCGGGACTCGCTTCGCCTCCCGGGGCTGAAAAGCCTGCGTATCCTCCAGCGTTACGACGTCGAGGGCGCCACGGAGGCCGCCATCCGCCAGGCGATCCCGACGGTCTTCGCCGAGCCGCCCGTCGACGACGTGACGGAGGAATGCTTCCCGCTCGCCGCCCATGAGACGGCCTTCGCGGTCGAGTTCCTGCCCGGCCAGTTCG
>CANKZO010000167.1 GCA_947488485.1 Opitutia bacterium
ACGAACTCGATGCGTATGTTTTTTACAGCCTCGCCGGAACCCTAGATGTGGAAGCTAGTAATAAAGCCGCAGTCTTGGAAAAGAAGCTTTCGAGGAGCGATGTAGCCGCAGGACAGAGACGCGTAAAAGAGCTGCAGAAGTACATCGCTCCTCAGTAGTTCGGGAGAACGCAGGCCGGGAAGTGAGCGTGGCCTAACCGCCAACCGCTAACCGCTGACCGCGGTCACCTTGTGATCATCTAACATCACCCCACCCTGCCCGGCGCGGCGAATGGGAATAACGGTGCCGGCGCTTGATCGTGCGGCAGATATTTTGGCGTTTCTGACGCAGGTAAATTATGAGTAATCATAAACTACTACCTATGAATGTTTTATGAATTTACCTATTGATGACAGTTTGGTGTATTCAACTGTTGACACCAATATGGGAATTCTCCTTTCTTGCGACATTAGCCGCCACCCAGGGCACGGGTTTAACCCCCTTCCCTGCCAACTGCACCACCGCTCCTTGATAGTCGAGTTAGTTGCTTCGTCCCCAGGTCACACGACCGGGGACCACCGCCGACGGCATGTCACTCATGTCCGGCCACTTTCTGATCAGCGCGCAAGCGCTGTGGCCAGCTAACCAATAAGGCTGGCGGTTTGGATATCATAGCTGACTCCTTCTGCCACGAAACAATGAAAGACCAATGGACTCCCGAAAGGGATCCTACCCCCTTGGTGAAAAGGGAGGGTGACCAGCGACCAGCTTGGGGCGCGCGTGACTCACAGCACGCGCGTTTAAATTTCCCCCGATGGAAAATTTGGAGAGGTCGCGTAGTGGTCTATCGCGCCCGTTTGCTAAACGGGTAAGCCTCTAAAGGGCTTCGCGGGTTCAAATCCCGCCCTCTCCGCCAATTTAGACCCGATAGTTCAATGGAAAGAACCGGCGGTTTCTACCCGCCTGATACAGGTTCGACTCCTGTTCGGGTCGCCCCTTTCGGGCCCTTAGCTCAATGGTCAGAGCCGGCTGCTCATAATAGCCAGGGTGCCGGTTCAAGTCCGGCAGGGCCCATCTTTCGCCGGCGCAAGCCGGTCCGGCTAACCAATGACAGCCGGTGCTTTGATAGCATGATAGCTATCTTCTGGCAGGATCAGTCGCGCGCGCCAAAAGCGCCGCGTCGCCGGGGAGAATAACCCGCGCTAAGATGGCATATAAGAAATCGGCGCCAGGTCGCGAGGCCTGGCGTCACGCCCTTTCGGTCGCGTAGCTCAGCTGGTTAGAGCACCGTATTGATAATGCGGGGGTCGGCGGTTCAAATCCGCCCGCGACCACCTTTCGGTCCTGTAGTTTAATCAAAACACAATCTCGTTTAAGGTTTAGATCCTGGTGCAACTCCAGGCGGGACCACCCTTTCAGTCAGTTGTTTTCAGGAGTCCGTCGTGCCTCTTGTTTGGCAGCTGATTCCGGCTAACCAATAACAGCCGGTGCTTTGATAGCATGGTAGCTATCTTCTGGCAGGATCAGTCGCGCGCGCCAAAAGCGCCGCGTCGCCGGGGATAAGAACCTGGCGCTAAGATGGCATGCAACTAATCGGCGCCAGGTCGCGAGGCCTGGCGTCACGCCCTTTCGGTCGCGTAGCTCAGCTGGTTAGAGCACCGTATTGATAATGCGGGGGTCGGCGGTTCAAATCCGCCCGCGACCACCTTTCGGTCCTGTAGTTTAATCAAAACACAACCTGGCTAAGCTTGGGATCCTGGTGCGACTCCAGGCAGGACCACCCTTTCAGTCAGTTGTTTTCAGGAGTCCGTCGTGCCTCTTGTTTGGCAGCTGATTCCGGCTAACCAATAACAGCCGGTGCTTCGATAGATTGAAAACTATCTTCTGGCAGGATCAGTCGCGCGCGCCAAAAGCGCCGCGTCGCGGACTATCGCCCCGCGCTAAGATGGCACCGCCAAATAATCGGCGCCTGGTCGCTGCCCTCACCGGCTGAGCCAGGCGCCCGCCCATTTCCGGTAGCGTCGCTCAGCAGGTAGAGCGCACGGCTCATATTCATGAGCTCGGAGGTGCAAGCCCTCCCGCATCCCCACTCACCGCAACTAACTCCGCTACACACCCCTAAACTTTATGAACAACAACCATAACTTCACCCTGGTTAACTTCCAGGATCACTCCGCCTACGTTGAGTACTATGACGACTGCCCTTGTTGCCGCGGACAGGACTGGGAGAATCTCTATTCGGTCGGCCTAGTCGTAGATGGCCAATCCATAGGTAAAGCTTATCGCTGCTTCGATGCTCCGGCTTGGGCTTGGGAACTTCAATCTGATCACGGTTCATGGCCGGAGGAGCCCGAGGTAAACTTCTCACTAGATGGCTCAACTTGGTACTCAATCTGGGAGAACCCCAAGACCTATTCGGGTGGGGTCACCAAGCGGATAGGCCTGAACGGCCGACTGCGCGAAGATGTGCCTGAGGACTCCCACGAGTACGCTGAGGTCATGAAGGCCTACGAGCGCCTGACGGAGCTGGTGTCGGCCGTCGCCGCCAAGGAGCCTCCCAAGAAGTCTTAACATGAACCACGACCCCACCCCGCCCCGGGATCCATTCCTGGGCAACCACTACATACGCAACCCCCAGCACGCGGAGGAGGTCCGCCGACTGGGCATAGGGCGCACCCTGGAGCTTAGCCTATACGGCGACCTGCCTCTCACGGCAACGGCCCGCCTTGAGGCCATGAAGCTCCTGGGCAGCACCTGCATGCTCGTGGACGACGAGATCCCGACTCAGCAGCTGCTCGAGCTCTACATCCAGTACGTCGTGCCGCACCTGCCTCCGGACTCCGACAGACATGGTCGACGATTAAGTCACCACTGATGCTTCCCCTAACTTAAATGCAGCGGATGCGATGTCATCGCATCCCTACCGGGTTAGCGCTTAAGCAAAGTAATCCACCCCGCCCTGGAAGAGGGGCTGGTGCTTGTTGCCGGGGATGTTCTTGGCGACGTTGGCGCCGGCGCGTTCGGTGTGACCCATCTTGCCGAGGACACGTCCGCACGGACTGGTGATGCCTTCGACGGCTTCGAGCGATCCGTTGGGATTGAACTCGATGCGGTTCGAGGGCGCGCCGGCGGCGTCGCAATACTGGAAGGCGACCTGGCCGTTCTTGACGAGGTCGGCGATGACGGCCGCAGGCGCGGTGAAGCGGCCTTCGCCGTGCGAGAGCGGGATGGTGTGCACCTGGCCGACGTCCATGCGCGCGAGCCAAGGCGACTTGACCGAGGCGACGCGAGTATGTGCGTAGCGCGAAATGTGGCGGGCGATGCGGTTGTGGAAGAGCGTCGGGGCGGAAGCGTCGACGTCACGGATCTCGCCATACGGGACAAGGCCGGTCTTGATGAGCGCCTGGAAGCCGTTGCAGATGCCGAGGGCGAGGCCGTCGCGGTTCTTGAGCAGCTCCATGACGGCGTCACGCACGATCGGAGCCTTGATGACGGCGGCGATGAACTTGCCGGAGCCATCCGGTTCGTCACCGGCGGAGAAGCCGCCGGGGATCATGAGAATCTGCGAGCGGGCGATGGCGTCGGCAAGGGCCTTGAGCGATTCGCCGAGTCCGGCGGCGTCGAGGTTACGCAGCACGAGGATCTCGGGCTCGGCGCCGGCGAGACGGAACGCGCGGGCGGTGTCGTATTCGCAATTACTGCCGGGGAAGACCGGGATGATCACGCGCGGCTTGGCGACACGCACCTTGGGCTTCAGGCCGGAGCGGACGGTGAAGCTGATCGGGGCAGGCGTGCCCTGCGGCTCGCTGGCCTTGGTCGGGAAGACGGACTCAAGCACGCCTTCGTGGGCGGCGAGAAGGTCGGCGACAGAGACGGACGCACCGGGCCAGACGATCTTGGCTTCGGCGTTGGTCTGGCCGAGCACGCGATGCGGGAGCGCGCCGAGGTCGGCGGCCGAAGCGACTTCGAGCACGACGGAGCCATAGGCCGGGATGAGGAAGTCGGCGGCGGGCGCGGCGGCGAGCGTGACGCCGAGGCGGTTGCCGAAGGACATGCGCGTCAGCGCGTGGCCGATACCGCCCTGGCGGACCGCGGCGGCGGCGCGGACCTTGCCGGCCTTGACGAGGGCGTGGATGGCGGCGAGGCGTTCGCGGGCGACCTGCAAGTCAGGCAGCAGCGCGGATGTGCGGGGCACGTCGACGACCACGACCGTGGAGCCGACCTGCTTGAACTCGGCGGAGATGACGTGGCTGGCCTTGCCGGGGACGATGGCGAAGGAGACGAGCGTGGGCGGGACGTCGAGATCCTTGAAGGAACCCGACATGCTGTCCTTGCCGCCGATGGCGGCCGTACCGAACTCGAGCTGCGCTTCGAGCGCGCCGAGGAGCGCCACGAGCGGCTTGCCCCAGCGGGAAGAATCCTGGCCGAGCTTTTCGAAATACTCCTGGAGCGTCAGGCGCGCGCGGGACGGATCGCCGCCGGCGGCGGTCAGACGGGCGAGCGATTCCACCACCGCGCAGACTGCGCCGTGGCCGGGGGACCACTGGGCGACCACGGGATTGAAACCGTAGGCCATGATCGTGCAGACGTCCGTCTCGCCGCCGAGGACCGGCAGCTTAGCGGCCATCGCTTCCTGCGGGGTCGACTGCGTCGCGCCGCCGAAAGGATGCAGCACCGTGTTGGCGCCGATCGAGGCGTCGAAGCGCTCGACCAGGCCGCGCTGGGCGGCGTTCGGAAGAGACGAGACCGCCTTCAGCAGATCGTCAGCCGTCGGCGCGGAGCCGGACTGGAAGGGGTTCTTCGAAGCGTCGGGAGCGAGCACCTTCGCGGACGCGGTCTGCGTCACGCCGTTGGTGTCGAGGAAGTCGCGGGCGATATCGACGACGCGCTGGCCGCGCCATTCCATGATCAGGCGGCCGGAGTCGGTGACGTCGGCGACCTGCACCGCTTCGAGGTTCTCGCGGCGGGCGGCGGCGAGGAAAGCGGGGACGTCCTTGGGCTCGAGCACGACGGCCATGCGTTCCTGCGATTCGGAGAGCGCGATCTCGGAACCATCGAGGCCATCATACTTGAGCGGCACGCGATCGAGGTGGACGTGGAGCGAAGGGGCGAGCTCACCGATGGCGACGGACACGCCGCCGGCGCCGAAGTCATTGCAACGCTTGATCAGGCGGCTGACGGCCGGATCGCGGAAGAGACGCTGCAGCTTGCGCTCGGTCGGGGCGTCGCCCTTCTGGACCTCGGCGGAATTCTGGAGGGCCGTCTCGGTGTGTTCCTTCGAGGAACCCGTCGCGCCACCCACGCCGTCGCGGCCGGTGCGGCCACCGACGA
>CANKZO010000168.1 GCA_947488485.1 Opitutia bacterium
GCGCCGAGTCCGAAACAGGCGACGGCGAGGAAGGCGAGCAGCTGGACCGAGATCAGGCCGGCGCGTGAGGGCGGGGCGGAGACGTGGGAGCGTTCGCCGGTCAGCAGCGCCCGCAGTTCGTCCCAGCGGTCCCAGAGCACGTAAGCCGAGAAGAAGGGCACGAGGTAACCGAAGCCGTAATCATCCTTGGTGCTCCAGATGGCCCACTGATCCCAGGTCGCGAAGGCAGCCATGCCGACCAGCAGCAGGCCGAGCCCGCGCGTCGTTCCGTCGAGCTTCGACTGGGCGTCCGCGGACATCAGAACCGGGGCACCGCGGCCAGCAGCGTCTTCGTGTAGGCTTCCTGGGGGTCGCCGAGGATCTGCGCAGGGGTGCCTTGCTCGACGATCTTACCTTTGGACATCACGAGGATGTGGTCGCTGACGTGCTCGACGACGGCGAGGTCGTGGGCGATGAAGAGGTAGGTGAGGCCGAACTGTTCCTGGAGGTCTTGGAGCAGGTTGACGACTTCGGCCTGGACGGAGACGTCGAGGGCCGAGACGGGTTCATCGCAGATGATGAGCTCAGGCTGCACGGCGAGGGCGCGGGCGATGCCGATGCGCTGACGTTGCCCGCCGGAGAATTCATGCGGGTGACGGCGGAGGTGTTCGGCCGGGAGCTGGACGCTGCGCAGGAGCTCGGCGCAACGGGCCTCGCGGTCGGCGCGGGTCATCGCCGGGAAGTGGATCTCGAGCGGCTCGGACAGGATGCTCAGGATGTCCGCCCGAGGGTTGAGCGAGTTATACGGGTCCTGGAAGATCATCTGGATCTTCTTACGCCACGGGAGAAACGCGGCGTTCGAGAGCGTGCCGATGTCCTGGCCTTGGTAGCGGATGCTGCCCGCGGTGAGCGGCGCGAGCTTCACGATGGCGCGGCCGGTCGTGGTCTTGCCCGAGCCGGATTCGCCGACGAGTCCGACCGTCTTGCCCTTGGGGACGACGAAGGAGATATCATCCACGGCTTTCTTCGGCGCGGCTTTCTGGAAGAACCAGGCGGCGCGCCCGGGGTAGTGGACGGAGAGTCCGCTGATTTCGAGGAGGTTGTCGCTCATCGGGAGACCTTGAGTTCCTCGGAGAGGGTGGTGAGTCGGCGACGGCGCTGGCCGAGCCGCGGGATGCAGGCGATCAGCGCCTTGGTATAGGGGTGGGTCTGCGTGCTCATGACCTGAGCGACCGGGCCGCTCTCGACGATGCGTCCTTTCCACATCACCTGCACCTTGTCGGCGAAGTTCGCGATGATGCCGAAGTTGTGCGTGATGAGGATGATGCTCATGCCGCGTTCACGACGCAGGCGGGCGAGCAGGTCCATGATCTCCTTCTGGATGGTCACGTCGAGCGCGGTGGTCGGTTCGTCGGCGACGAGGATCTTCGGGTCGCAGGCGAGGGCCATGGCGATCATCGCGCGCTGCTGCATGCCGCCGGAAAGCTCGTGGGGATATTGGTCCGCGACGCGGGCGGGGTCGTTGATGTGGACTTCCGTGAGGGCGCGGATGACTTCGGCGCGGACATCCTTGATTTCCGGGCGATGCAGGGAGATGGCCTCGCCGATCTGGAAGCCGATCGTGTAGACGGGATTCAGGGAGCTACCGGGTTCCTGGAAGATATAGGCGATCGAGCCGCCGCGGACTTTGGCCAATTGGTTCTCAGGCAGGGTGAGGAGCTCGACGCCCTGCAGGCGCACGGAGCCCCCAAGGACGCAGCCGGGGGCGGGAGGGAGAAGGCGCGTGAGGGCCAGGGCGGTGACGGATTTGCCGGAGCCGGATTCGCCGACGACCGCCAGCACCTCGCCGGCCGCCAGCTCGTAGCTCACCCCTTGGGCGGCGACGGTCTCGCGGTCACCGTTGTGGAAGGTGACGCTGAGGTCCTGGACTTTCAGGAGAGGCTCGGCGGACATGGCGCGGAGGTTAGGTCGGGGGCGGAGGGAGGGGAAGGAAGAACGGCGGTCATTCGGTGCGCCAGCGATCCTCGATCACGGTCTTCGGCGCCCCGCGCGTCTTGCCGTCGCGGAAATCCTTGAGGTCGGTCTCGCGTTGGGCGGGGTCGAGCCAGAAGAGGCCATACTGGCCGGGGTCCTCGGCGGCGCGGACGTCGAAGCCGGCGGGGAACTTGACCCAGTTCCAGTGCGCGATGCGGTAGCCGGGCACCTTGAAGCCGGGGATGAAGTCCGCGAGGTCATGGATGCGTCGCTGCATCGCGTGCGAGAGCCGGACCATCTCGGCCTCTTCGGTCGCCAGGCGGAAACGGTCGATGAGGCCGTCGAGTTCCCGGTCGTCGACACCTGTGATATTGTTCGTCTGGCGTTTCGGCACCTTACGTCCGTCGGCCAGGACTTCGATCGCGTTCTCGGAGTGATGCGACTCCCAGAGCGCCGGAATCCGGCTGGAGACCGACCAGGCCCAGAAGACGATATCGTGGTTCTTCTCCATGACCTTGCGATACATCGTCGTGTGCTCGAGCGTCTCCGGACGCAGTTCGACGCCGCAGCGGCGGGCGGACTCGACCAGTGTCGCGAGGTATTTGCGGCGGTCGGAGGTGTCGAAGGTGAGGCGGAAGGAAAGTCGCTCGCCGGCGGCGTTGCGCAGGATGCCGTCGTCGCCGGCCATGGTGAAGCCGGCCTTGGCGAACGCGGCGCGGGCCAGCTCAGGCGAATAGCGGCGGGCGCGGAGCGAGGGGTCGGTAAACTTGCCCAGGCCTTCGCTGAACTGCTGCAGGCGCTCGTAGTCGCCGCGGTAGAAGCCGTCGATCACGCGTTGGAAGTCCGTGGCGTGGTGCAGGCCGACGCGCACGTTGACGTCCGCGAGCAGCGGCCGCTGGGTGTTGATATACAGCCCGTAGGGCGGGCGGGGGATGTCGTTGAAGAACTGCGCCTTGGTGAGGTAACCGTTCTGGTAGGCCTTCTTCTCGTTGGTGCCATACCAATAGCGGGGCATCATGATCGGCATGAAGTCGATCTCGCCGGCGAGCATGGACGAATACGCGCTGTCGAGGTCGCGGATGACACCGTACTGGATGGCGTCGGGGTTGTAGCGATGGCGGTAGTATTTCCGACGATCGCCCCACCAGTCCGTCACGCGGGTGAGCGTGATGGACTTCTCTCGCTGGAAGCCGTCGGGCTTCACGTAATAAGGGCCGGTGGTCGGATGGAAGCGGTCGTTGAAGGCCTTCTCGTAGTTGGGCCCGAAGTCCTTGAAGAACTGGCGGGGCGTCGGTCGCAGGCCGCCGAGAAGTTCGAGCTGATAGGGGCGCTTACGCGGGGCTTTCACCGCCAGCGTATGGTCGTCGTATTTCGTGACGCCGCCCCACTCGCGGGTGTAGTGGTCGGCATACCAGTCCGCTTTGGCCCAGGGGGAGCGGTGGAAGTAGAAGGTGTAGAAGTAATCGTCGACCGTGACCGGCTGGCCGTCGGTGAACTTCGCGTTCGGATCCAGGCGGAAATAGGCCGTCATGCCGTCGGCGGACATCGCCCAGCTGGTCGCGAGGGCGGGGATGATCTCATCGGTGTCCGGGTGCCCGGCGAGCAGTCCGAAGTCGTTGTTGTCGTAAAGTTCGCCGCGGAAGCCGTTGTTCGCGTTAGGGCCGACGCGCCGCAGCGTCGGCGGAGTAGAGGTCGTGAACTGTCGGAGCACGCCGCCGCGGACCGCGCGGGGGTCGGCGAATTCCGGTTGCGCTGACCCGTCCTGCCAGACGAGGTCCTTGGGCAGGTCGGCCGGCTTGGCGAAGCGGAAGAAATCCGGGTGCTCGGCGTAGAAGGCCGCGGCCTTGGGGTCCTGGTAAGTCTCGGCGCGGACGGACCCGACGAGACAAAGGAGAGCGAGGAAGAATCTCATCGTTGTTGGCGGCGGAGGTCGAAGGCGTCCTGTAACGCTTCGCCGATGGAGTTGATCATGACCATGGTGCCGACGAGGCAGCCAAGGGTCGGGCCGAGGATCCACCACGCATGCCAGTTCTCTTTGGCTTGGTGGAGGAGGTCGCCCCAGGAGGGCTCTGTGGGCGGAAGGCCGAAGCCGAGGTAATCGAGGGCCGAGAGCGAGAAGACCAAGCCGTGCAGGCTGAACGGCAACGTGGTCAGGATGACGGTCGCGCAGTTAGGCAGGATGTGGCTCCAGATGATGCGGGCATGGCCGGCACCGAGCGCGCGCGAGGCGGTCACGAAATCACGCGCAGAGACTTGGTAGGCCGCGGCACGGAGCTGTTGCGCCAGCCCGATCCACGAGAAGGCCACGAGGATCAGGATGAGGATCGCCAGCGAGGGCTCCAGCAGGCTCGCGAGAAAGATGATGGCGTAGAGGAAGGGAATGTTGGACCAGACTTCCATCACGCGTTGTAAGACGAGGTCGAACCAGCCGCCGAAGTAGCCCATCGCGGCCCCGAGCGTCAGTCCGACGCCGTAGACGCAAGGCAGGAAGATGACGGCGGCGAGGAGCAGCATGCGGAAGCCGCCGAAGAGCCGCGCGACGATGTCGTGGCCGGATTCATCGGTGCCGAGCCAGTGGCCGTCCAGTCCGGGCGGGCAGGGCGAAGGAATCAGCGTACGCAGGCCGGCGCCGGGCGCCCAGTCGGTCCGGTCCGTGGCGGGTATGCGGCGCACAAGCTCGCCGTTCGCGAATTTGGCCCGCGCGTTCGTCGCGCCATCGGCGAGGAGGCGGGCGTCGCCTTCAGGTCGTCCGTTGATGATCGTCCAGACCTGCCGGCGGGTACCGTCGGCGTTCAGGGAGAAGATGCGTCCTTCGGCAATCAGGCCGCGCGGATCCTGCCAGCGACCTTGGTCATCGCGCGAGACGGCGGGCATGACTTCACAGACCTCGTCCGGCGCGAAAGGCACCGGCGGCATGACGAGCCAGCCGCGTCCGTCGCGCTTCAGTTCCTCGGCGAGGAGGCGATAGTTGGGCTCGCCTTCGATCTTCAGGCCGAGTTCCCGGCCAGAGATATACCCGGCGAAGACCGGGAAGCGCGTGACGCCGTCGACCTGGAGGATCAGCGGGCGGTGGCCGACGAGCAGCGGGCCGAGTAAGGCGAGGACCGACAGGGCCAGCAGCGAGAGCAAGGACCACCAGCCGGCGCGATGCCGACGGAAGCGCGCGAAGCGCTGTAGGGTGATGGGGTCGAGCAGGCTCATGCGGATTTGTCGAACCGGATGCGCGGGTCGACGGCGGCGACGCAGAGGTCGGAGACGATGTTGCCGATGAGCATCGCCAGGCTGGAGAGCGTGAGTAGCCCGAGGAAGACGGGGAAGTTGCGGTGCGTGAGGGCGTCGTAACCCAGCAGGCCGAG
>CANKZO010000169.1 GCA_947488485.1 Opitutia bacterium
TGACCGCCTCGATGGTGGCCTGCGCGGTGGTCTCGGAGAGGGCCGCGAAGATGCCGCCCGTGTGGAGCCAGCGGACGCCGAGCTTGCCGAAGAGGTGTTCCCAGTCGAAGTCGCCGGGCTTGATCTGTGAGGCGGCGGTGTTGCCGCGGTCCGGGACGCCGACGGCGCCACGGATGCCGAAGCCGCGCTCGGTGAAGTTGAGTCCGTTGCGGACCGTGCGGCCGATGCCGTCGTCCTCGCGCCACTTGATGAAGTCGGTGTTCACGCCGCCCTGCATCACGAAGTCCTCGAGCAGACGGCCGACCTCGTTGTCGACGAACGCCGTGCATACGGAGGTGCGGAGGTTGAAGCACTTGCGGAGACCGCGGGCGACGTTGTATTCGCCGCCGCCTTCCCAGACCTGGAACTGGCGCGTGGTGCGCACGCGGCCTTCGCCCGGGTCGAGGCGGAGCATGATTTCACCGAGGGAGACTTGGTCGAAGGCGCATTCCTTCGCCGACTTGATCTGGAGAGCCATGGTAGGAGGAGTTGTGGTTTAGAAGTGAGGAGGGCTTAGCCGGTGGGCAGCGCAGCGAGGTCGAAAGGCTGATGGCCGATGTGGGACGCGATCTCGTTGAAGGCTTCGACTTCGGCCTTGGAGAAGAGGAGGCCGCCGGCCTTCTGGCTGCGCGCGGCGAAGGTCGCCTCGAGCTGGCCGGGGAGCATGCACTTCTCGTTGCCGTGGCCGAGGACGTCGTCGATGACGGCCTTGACGTTCTGGCCTTGCGTGCGGCCCTGGGCGAAGGCGCCGGAGCTCATGGCCTCGGGGTGGATCACCTGGAAGAAGAAGGCGCAGGCCTGCTTCTCGCCGGGGACGTGCGTGCGGCTGCGGATGGTCGGGAGCGAGCCGCCGATGTAGCCGGCGACGATCTCATTGATGAGCGAGAGACCGTAGCCCTTGTGCGCACCGAAAGGGATGAGCGAGACCGCTTCGTTCGGGTCGAGGGTGACCTTGCCGTCCTTGTCCACGGCGGCGTCGGGCGGGAGCATCTTACCTTCACGCTTGAGCACTTGGACGCGGCCCATGGCGATGACGGAGGTGGCCCAGTCGATCACGATCGGGAAACCGAGCTCCTTGGTCGTCGGGAAACCCCACGAGTGCGGGTTGGTGCCGAGCGTCGGGAACTTGCCCTGGAAGGGGACGACTTCCGCGAGCGTGGCGGTGCAGTTCGTGTAGGCGAGGTAACCGCGCTTGGCGGCTTCCATCACGTAGCCGCCGCCCCAGAGGTAGTGGAAGGCGTTGTCGACGGAGACCGTACCCACGCCGTATTTGTCGGCGAGCTCGATGCAGCGCTCGATGGCGTCGACGGCGACGGCCTGGCCGAGCTTCTGGTGGGCATCCCAGACTTCAGCGGCCTCGAAGCGCGTGGCCTTCTTGGTGACGGTGGCGTTGGGCGTGCAGCCCGGGACCTTGGCGCCCGAGCCGAAGAGCTCGTCGAGGTGGAGGGCCTTCAGCGCGTTGTGCGTGCGGATGCCGTGGTGCGTGGCCATGCTGGCCATCTGGGCGGCCTGGGCGGACTCCTTGGCGCCGAAGCCGCGCTTGACGTAGGCGGCGGTGACGAGCGCCTCGTGGGCGGCGCGGGGGACGACGTGGAAGACTTCGCTCATGGGTAAGGTTTCGGCGGGGAGATTAGACGACTTTCTTCACCGCGACTTCTGGGTTGATCTGGGCAAGCGGCTTTTCGCCGTGCATCGCGCGGATGAGGTTGGTGACCGCGGCGACGGCCTGGCGCTGGACGCTCTCGGCGGTGCGGGAGCCGATGTGCGGCGTGACGACGCAGTTCGGGAGCTTGGTGAGCGGGTGGTCGGCGCGCGGCGGTTCTTCGTCGAGCACGTCGGTGCCGTAGCCGCCGACCTGGCCGGATTTCAGCGCGGCCGCGATGTCGTCGGTGTGGACGATCTCGCCGCGGGCGCAATTGAGGATGAGCACACCCTTCTTCATCTTAGCGATGTTCTCGGCGCGGATCAGGTCGCGCGTCTCGGGCGTCAGGTTGGTGTGCAGCGAGAGGTAGTCGGAGACGCCGAAGACCTCGTCCATCGTGGCGGCGCGCTTCACGTCATACTGAGCGGCGAACTTGTCGTCCCAATAGAGGTCGAAGCCGACGACCTTCATGCCGAAGGCGCGGGCCCGGATGGCGACTTCCTTGCCGATGCGGCCCATGCCGATGATGCCGATCGTCTTGTCGAGCAGCTCATGGCCCGTCTTACGCTTCCAGCCGCCGGAGCGGGTGGAATCGGTGTGGAAGTAGAAGTTCTTCTCCATGGCAAGCAGGAGGAGGAAGGTGTGTTCGGCGACCGTGGTGTGGTTGACGCCGGGGGTGAAGAGCAGGGGGATGCCCTTGGCGGTGAGGGTCTTCACGTCGATCTTGTCGACGCCGATGCCGTATTTCGAGACGACCTTGAGGCGGGGAAGGGCTTTCTCGATCACCGCGGCGGTGATCATGTCGTCGCCGCAGATGTAGCCGTCGAACTCACCCATCAGCGCGAACGTGTCTGCTTCGTTGAGCGGACCGCGGGCGGTGACGACTTCCCAGCCCGTTTCAGCCAGCAACTTATGGTGTTCGCCGGGGGTGTCTTGGAAGGAGGTGGTCGTGAGGAGGATGCGAGGCTTCGTCATGGGAATATTCTCTTCAATTACTGGCTTTATGGCGGGGGTCCGTCAACAGGACTTCTGGGGTGGACTTACCCGAAAATCGGCGTTTGTGTTGGCCGATACCCTCTTATGACCGAAGCCTTAGGAAAAATCGGTAACAAGCGCTGGATTATTTGCGCGCTGCTGTTCTTCGCCGCCACGATCAACTATATCGACCGCCAGGTCATCGGCTTGCTGAAGCCTGCCTTGGAAAAGGAATTCGGCTGGGATGAGCGGACCTATGCCGCGATCGTCTTCAGCTTCCAGTTTGCCTACGCCATCGGGATGCTGCTCTCGGGTCGCATCATCGACCGCATCGGTATCAAGAAGGGCTTCATCATCTTCGTCGGCCTGTGGAGTCTGGCCGCTATCGGGCATGGTTTCGCCCACCTGCTGCCGGCCTTCAGCCTCCCCTGGATGCAGATCGATGCCAAGACCGGCTTCGCCTTCGTGACGCTGACCGGTGCCGCCGCTGGCTTCGCCCTGATGCGTTTCCTTCTCGGTCTCGGCGAGGCGGGTAACTTCCCGGCCTCGATCAAGGCCACCGCTGAGTGGTTTCCCAAGAAGGAGCGTGCTCTGGCTACTGGTATCTTCAATTCAGGCACCAACATCGGCGCCCTGGGCGCGCCCCTTATCGTGCCGTGGATCGCGGTGACTTGGGGTTGGCAGTGGGCCTTCATCATCACCGGCGCCATCGGCTTCGTCTGGGTCGTCTGGTGGGCGATCGCCTACCACAGCCCACGCGAGCACCCGACCATTACCGCGGCCGAATTGGCCCATATCGAGTCCGATCCGCCCGACGAACAGGGCAAGGTCAGCTGGTTGAGCTTACTGAAGTTTCGCCAGACCTGGGCCTTCGCCATCGGCAAGTTCATGACGGACCCGGTCTGGTGGCTGTACCTCTTCTGGATCCCGGGCTTTTTGAACAAACAGCACGGCGTCGACCTCAAGAACATCGGTCTCCCGCTCGTCACGATCTACCTGATCGCCGACGTTGGCAGCATCGGCGGCGGCTGGATCTCCGGTCGCCTGATCAAGGCGGGCTGGACTATCAATGCGGCCCGTAAGACCGCGATGGGCATCTGCGCCGTCAGCGTGGTCCCGATCGTCTTCGTCAACGATGTCGGCATGTGGCCGGCGGTCTTGCTGGTGTCCCTCGCCGCGGCTGCTCACCAGGGTTGGTCTGCCAACATCTTCACCCTCGCCTCCGACATGTTCCCGCGCAAGGCCGTCGGTTCGGTCGTCGGCATCGGCGGCATGGCTGGTGCGGTCGGTGGCATGCTCTTGGCCTTCGTGGTCGGCGAAGTCCTCCAGCGCACGGGCTCCTACGCGATCCTCTGGTTCATCGCCGGTTCGGCCTACCTTATCGGCCTCCTCATCATTCACGTGCTCGTGCCTCGCATGGAGCCGGTGAAGATGGAGGATATCGCCGAAGCCGAGACGAAGTAAGCTTCGCCGACTCGGTAAAAGAAAAGGGCCCCGTGACGGGGCCCTTTTTATTGGCGTAGCGGGCGGCGCTCAGCCCGCGACGACGATGTTCACCAGCTTGCCCGGCACGACGATCTCCTTCACGACTGGCTTGCCGTCGGTGAACTTGATCACGTCGGCGTTGGCCTTGGCCAGCGCTAGCAGGGCGTCCTTGGAGATGTCCTTGGCGACCTTGGCGGTGGCGCGGACCTTGCCGTTGACCTGGAAGATGACCTCGACGGTCGTCTCGATGAGCTTGGAGGCGTCGAGCTTCGGCCAGCCGGCGGCGGTGACGCTTTCCTTATGACCGAGACGCTGCCAGATCTCCTCGCACACGTGCGGGGCGAACGGGGCGGCGAGGCGCACGAAGTCCTCGACGGTCGCGCGGCGCAGGGCCGGCGACTTCTCGGCGACGTTCATGAGGATCATCATCTGCGAGATGGCGGTGTTGAACTGCAGGGTCTCGATGTCCTTCTCGACCTTCTGGATGGTGCGATGGAGCTCGCGGACGAGTTCTTCGGATTCGGCGCCGTCAGCGCTGATCTTCGGGGAGACCTTGCCGGTGTTCTCGTCGACCCCCAGACGCCAGAGGCGCTTGAGGAAGCGGGTGATACCGATGATGCCGTCGGAGTTCCAGGGCTTGGAGGCTTCGAGCGGTCCGAGGAACATCAGGTACATGCGCAGGGCGTCGGCGCCGTGGTCCTTGACGATGGAGTCGGGGTTCACGACGTTGCCGCGGCTCTTGGACATCTTCTCGCCGTCTTCGCCCATGATGAGGCCCTGGTGGAAGAGCTTCTTGAACGGTTCGGCGGTCGGCAGGACGCCGATCTCGTGGAGGAAGCGATGCCAGAAGCGCGCGTAGAGCAGGTGCAGCACAGCGTGCTCGGCGCCGCCGATGTAGAAGTCCGGGCAACCCCAGTATTCGAGGTCGGCCTTGGAGGCGAGGGCCTCGGCGTTCTTGGGATCGATGTAGCGGAGGTAATACCAGCAGGAACCGGCCCACTGGGGCATGGTGTTCGTTTCGCGCGAGGCCTTGATCCAGAGCGGGCCCGGCTGCGGCTTGGACTGCGAGACGGTGGCGCCGGAAGCGACGTCATACCAGACTTCGGTCCACTCGGGTTCCTTCGAGAGCGGCGAATCGCCGG
>CANKZO010000170.1 GCA_947488485.1 Opitutia bacterium
GGAAGCCACGGAGCACCGTGTGCGCATGGCGCATCTTCGAAGGGTCATAGGGCCAATGCCGACCTGGCTCCGTCTTCGCGCAATAGAGCACATGGAAGCGCTTCCCCGCCCGCGCCGCCTCCTCCGCCAAGGCGTCGAAGAACGCCGTGCGATAAGGGGTCGGGATATTGGTGAGGACGACGAGACTCATGGTTCAACCCTCCTGCCGGACGGCGACGGTGAGGGACCCGTGCTGACTGAGCTTGAACCCGGCGGCAAGGAGCGTCCGGGGGATTTCTGCTTTGGCTGCTTCGCCGTGCAGTTCGATCGAGACGCAGGCCACGGCACGAAGCCAGTCGCAAGGACCCCTGAATAATTCGAGCTCTGCTCCCTCGATGTCGATCTTCAGGATGTCGATCCGGCCGGTGGGGCTCAGGGCAAGCATGTCCGGAATCGTCATGACCTCGACCGAACCATCGGGCGCGGGAATGACCTGCGTGCCCGTGTCGGCCTCGAGCATGCGGAAGGAGCCGGCGGCACCCATCAAGGCCACCTTACGCAATATCGCCCGCCGACCGTAGGGTGCGAGATTCCGTTCAGCCCACGCATGGGCCTGTCCGGGCTCGAGCACCAGGCACCGGGCCTGCGGGTAACGGCTCAAGAACAACGCCGCGCTGTCGCCGATATAGCCGCCCGCATCGACGATGAATCGCGCCTCGGCGGGCAAGGGGCCGGCGAGGACTTCCTTCCTGATAAGGTTACCCAAGACGACCTTCCGGTTCTCTTCGTCGATCCGAAATGTGAACGGATGAGCCAACGCACGGAACTGATGCGTCATCTCTCCCCGACCGAAGGCCAGTTTCTGGACGAAACCTGGCCCCTCTCGCAGCGCCAACGCATAGGAGTAAAGTCGTGCAAGTCGACGGTACCAAGGCATCGGCAGGATGCTTCTGAGGGTCTTCTTCATGGCTCAGTATCTCCGGCCAAACACGTTACGCTTCGTCCACTCGATCGCCGCACCGAACCAGCCCGGACGAGCCGCGCCGGAATCAAGGTAGTCCTGTACGGTGTAGTCTCCGCTGGCGATGACTTCCGCGAGCCTGTCCGCGACCGCATCCGGGTGGTGTGCTTCCTGCCACCGACGATGATCGGCGGCGGCCAGCTGTTCGGCGTTGCCGGAGAATTCTGCCAGGCACTCCTCGACGTTACGCCCGATGAGGTGATCGGCGCGAGTGATCCGACCGACGTAACCGACCGGGCATCGATGAAGCCACTCGGCGCGAAGCGAGTCGGCGGCGACTCGCTCATAAGTACCGTCTACCAGGAGCGAAGGGATGCCGAGCTTGGCCGCTTCCAGTAGGGCGGTCGCATGCCCGAAGACGAGGTCCGCATGCGCGTGGAGTTCCGCGTCCAGTTTCTCCGGATCGACATAGCCCAGCCAAGTGACGGCCAGCCCAGCCAGCCGCTCCTTGGCCGAAGACAGGTCAGCACCGTCGCCGATGACGACGACTTCCTTGATCGGCGAGCCAGGACGCAGGAGCGTCTGGGTCATCGCAACAAAAGGCTCCGTCTTGAAGTCCGTGATGCGGCCGACCCAGTAGGCCTTGCCGGTGCCGGCCGTACGCAACCTTGGGCCGATGGCCGGGACTCCCGTGCAGATCGGGATGACTGCCTCAGGGATGCCTGGCCCGAAGAGGTCTTCATTTACCTCATGGCAATGCCTGTCCATGAAGATAACGCCGCCACGCCGGGCGCCCTCCTTCAGGAAATCCGCGATGCGTCGTCGATGCGCGGGGAAGAAGCTGCGGGCAAACGCCTTCTTGGTCGCCCAGCTGCGGTTATTGAAAAAATAGGCCGGGGGCAGGAACTTGAACGGGTCCTGGGGCGCCGTACACCAGGCGACGAGTCGTCCGGCGAAATCGCCGCGCAGGGCATGAGGGAAGGTCTTGGCGCCCAAGAGGCTGATGAGCGTGACCTCTCCGGGGCGGATCTCGATCTTCGCTCCCGGGGAATAAGGCGTGAACTCGAACGGGATCCCGGCCGAGGACCAGGCCGACGCGGTCGCGCCGTCGGAAAAATCCACCAAGGAGAGTTCCATCCCGTGACGGTGATGGAGCCGCGCAGCACAGCGCGAGAGCAGGAGGTTCGCGCCTCCGCCCTGACGACCCGGACAAATGACTTTAAGACGGGTCTTCAAGGTTGTTGGCTGAACTTCCGGAAAGCCCAACCGCTTGCGCCGGCCACCAGGAGGGTCGGCAAGATTCCCCAGTAGTCGCCGTCGAGACGGCTGACAAAGAACTGGGCCAGTCCGGCGAGCAGGGCGGAACCGCCGATGGCGGCGAACGTGCCGGCCTCGAACGCGCGGGCGGACTGCCGATAAGACAAGGCGACCAGCAAGGATGCGTAGAACAACTGACCGGCCAGGAATCCCACGACGCACCCGAGCAGGCCGTAACCGTAGAGCAAGCCAACGGAGACCGCGGCGGTGACCGCCGCGGAGAGGCCTTCGATCGTGATCATGGCCTTGGCGGATCCGCGAGCGAGCAGACGGAATCCAAGCGGCCAGGCGATGATCCTCACGAAGACGCCCCAGGTCATCCAGGTGAGCAAGGGGATCGCCGCGTCGAAGCTATTGGCATACAGGAGATGGACGCAGAGCTTGCCGAGGGTCAGGAGACCGATGATGACCGGGACCCCCAACAACAGCCCGGCGAGGATCTGCTTCTCGGTGATCTGCCTCGCCTCTTCTTCGTCTTTCGCCGCGGCGACGCGCGGGAAGAAATCGGCGCCCATCGCGGCGAAGACGAAACCGGGCAGGCTGCCCGAGATGGCGAACGCCGCCTGATAATAGCCCGCGGCGTCCAGGCCTTCGCTACGCACGATGGCCAGGCGCACGACATAGGCGGAAAGCTGCCCCAGCCAGCCGACCAGCATGAGGGCGCCGCCGAGTTTCACGAGGCGGCCAAGGTCCGCCGACTCGGGGGATGATCCGGCGGAAACGTGGCACTCCGCCCGGGCGGCCCGCCATAGGACGAAGGCCGGCACCGCGGCGGCGAACAAGATGCTGAGCGCGATGCCGATCGTTCCCCAGAGGAAGATGGCGGGCAGGCCCAGCAGCAGCCCGGCGAGAGCGCCCGCGATCTGCACCTTGGCCAACGAGGCGACCTTGCCCGAAGCTTGCAGCACCGCCGACCAGGCGGAGGAGGCGATGACGCAAGGCACCGCGCAGGCGACGATCGCCATCTCGGCGGCATACTGCGACGAAGCGAAGGTCGCGCTACCGACCGGCCAGAAGAGCAGGAGCGCCAACGCGAGCCCCAGGAGGCTCAGGGCCCAGCCCATACGGCGGACCGCGGCGATCTTGGCCGGCTTCTGCTCATCAGGAGCACCGGCGATCAATCTCACGCCGGAAGTACCCAGGCCCCAGCCGGCGAACGAAGCGACGTTGCCGCTGAAGGCGTTGAAGATGCCGATGAGGCCGACGCCTGAAGCGCCGAGGATCATGGCGATCACCTTCGCGCGGACGAACGCGGCCGCCAAGACGACGACCTGAGCTCCGCCCATGAGGGCGCTGGAGCGGAGGATGCGGGCGAAGGGCATGGCGTATCGAGGATTGGAGGCCCTGAGGGCAGGAAGAGGTGCTTGACGGAGCGCTGCAATCAGAGGGCCATCAAGGCGGCGAAATGCCGGTCAGGGGAGAAATCCCGGACGCGTTCGCAGGCCGCCTGCGAAAATTTTTCGTACCTGGACGGGTCGTCACGCAGCTCTTGTAATGCAGACACGATTGCGGTGGCGTCACGCAGAGGGACGATGCGGCCGTTGATTCCGTCTTCGACTACTTCGCCGCAAGCAGGTGTCGCGATGACCGGAAGTCCTGCGGCCATCGCCTCCAGCTGCACCAAGCCGAAACCATCGGAGAGCGTCGGGAATACGAGCACGTCGGCGCGGGCCATCTCCTGCCGCACGCCTGCCTGCGACTTCGCCCCAAGAATGGCGACATGGCCGGCGGCCGCGGCGAGATAGCCCGGCTTGAGCATGTGCCTGCCCACTGAGACGAATTCGAAGCCTGGTCCGGCCTGACGCGCGGCCTCGGAAAAGACGTGGAAGCCCTTGGCGAGACAGTGGCTGCCGACGAATAGCACGCGGAGGGGCCGCTCCCGCTTGAGCCTTCGCGGGCTGCTGGCTTCGGCGGAGCTGAAAGCCGGCGGGATGATGGCGCAACGTTCGGAGGCGATGCCCTGTGCGACCAAAGCGTCGCGGCTGTGGGCAGAGTGCACCACGATCTTGTCGGCTTGCTGCCATTCGCTGCGGATACGTTCGACGAAGGTCGGGGAGGGAACGCGCGACGGCTCCTCGGCATCGGGATATGCGGCCTGTTCAAGGCGCCTCGTCTCATACCAAGCAAGACCGGGGTCAATCTGGACGTGCAATGCCTTGGCCCCCCTCTGCTTGGCCGTCACCAATTGCTCCAGGTTCGCGGCGGTATAACCGATGACGACATCGCCGGCCTTGAGTCCGGCTCGGCCGAACGCATCGGACGCGAAGGCGCCGAAACTCCTGCCTTCACCCGTCCACCGTTGGAACGAATCACCGGGCCGGACCCTTTCGATGAGATTGGCGAAGAATGAGCGGCTGGCCACCGGAGCCGCGCTCATCGACGCCTCGAAGCGCTGGGCAAGCTTCTCCGGCCGGAAGAGCGAGCGCGGGCTCGCGGCCCACGGCGCCCAGATGTCCGTCGCGAACAAGCCGAGCTGGCCGCTGCGGTGCAAGTACGCCGGCAAGGCGTAATGCTCACGCCTGCCGATTTGGCTGACATACCACATTAGCTGAACTCTTTCCTGATGACCTGGATCACCCGATTCCGATCCTCTTCGGTCATGCCGGCGCCGGAGGGAAGGCAGAGGCCGTGGTCGAAAAGGCCTTCGCTGACCTTGCCGCCGTGCATCTCGGCGGAGGCGAAGACGGGCTGGAGGTGCATGGGCTTCCAGACGGGCCGGGCTTCGATGCTCTCGGCTTCGAGCGAGAGGCGGACCTGCTCACGGGTGACGCCGGCGAGGACAGGATCAATCGTCAAGCAGGTGAGCCAGCGGGTCGATTGACCCCACGAAGCTTCGGGCTGCATGGTGACGCCAGGGAGACCCTTGAAGGCTTCGGCATAGGCTTTGAAGTGCCCACGGCGACGCGAGACCTTGCCGGAGAGGCGCGTGAGCTGGCCGAGTCCGATGCTGGCCGAAATATTACTCAGGCGGT
>CANKZO010000171.1 GCA_947488485.1 Opitutia bacterium
CGCACCGCGATCCGCCGCCGACCGGCAGAGACTTCACCTTGATCGGCCGCGAACGTAACGACCTCGGTCGTCCCGGAGACGTCGGCTACCCGACCCGCGGCATCGTCAAGGACGGGATGATCTACCTCGAGAACACCGAGCCAGCCCGCTGGCCGGCCTGCAATCCTGAGACCGGCTACCTCGACACCGACGCCAGTCCGACGAAGAGCTTCATCCTCCAGGCACGCCGCGCCGCCGGGACCGACCCCTTCTGGGAACTCTGCTTCGGGATGCGTCCTGGACGCGAACTCTACGACCTCAAGACCGACCCGGACTGCGTACGAAATCTCGCCGCCGAGCGGAGTACGGACGTGGAAAAACTCCGCACCCTGATGTGGGCCGAGCTGAAGAAGCAAGGCGACCTCCGCGCCCTCGGACGCGGCGCGGAATATGACGCCTTCCCCCATCCGGACGCCCGCCGCCGCGGCTTCTACGAGCGCTACCTCAAGGGTGAGCCCGTCGACGCCAACTGGGTCAAGAAGGATGACTTCGAGAAAGCCCCTCTGAAATAATCCGATGCGACTCCCTGCCCTGCTCCTCACCCTAGTCGCCGCTTCCGGCTTCGCCCTCTCGGCCCCGCAACGTCCGAACATCCTCTTCTTCTTCGCCGACGACTGGGGGCGCTTCGCGCGGGTCTACGCCGAGTATGGCAATCTGGCCGGTACGAACGGCCTGCTCCGTACCCCGAATCTGGACCGCCTCGCCAAAGAAGGCGTGCTCTTCCGTAACGCGCACGTCAATGCACCCTCCTGCACGCCCTGTCGCAGTTCGCTGCTCTCTGGCCAGCACTTCTGGCGCACCGGCCGCGGCGCCATCCTCCAAGGCGCAGTCTGGGACGAAACCATCCCGACCTATCCGCTGCTCCTGCGCGACGCCGGCTATCACCTCGGTAAGTCTTATAAGGTCTGGAGCCCTGGCTCGCCGGCCGACGCACCGTACGGCGGACAAAAGCACGCTTTCGAGCAATCCGGCCGTGCCTTCAACAACTTCTCGGAAAACGCGACCGACCTGGTGGCGAAAGGTGCCACGGTCGAGGCGGCCCGCGCCAAGCTCCTCGAAGAGGTCCGCGGTAATTTCAAAGCGATGCTCGCGGCGAAAGCCGCTGGCCAGCCCTTCGCTTATTGGTTTGGGCCGACTACCACTCACCGCACCTGGGTGCGTGGCAGTGGCCAGAAACTCTGGGGCCTCGATCCCGACGCCCTCAAGGGCAAGCTGCCGGCCTTCCTGCCCGACGTCCAGGTAGTGCGCGAAGACCTCGCCGACTACCTCGGCGAAGTCCAGGCCCTCGACGCCGCGATGGGCGTGCTGCTCGAAGAACTCGACCGCGCCGGTGAACGCAGCAAGACGCTGATCGCAGTGAGCGGCGACCACGGCGCCCCGGGCTTCCCGCACGGCAAGTGCAACCTCTACGGCTTCGGCACGGGCGTCTCGCTCATCGTATCCGGAGCCGGCGTAAAGGGCGGACGCGTGGTGGACGACATGGTGACGCTGCCCGACCTCGCCCCGACCTTCCTCGAAGCTGGCGGCGTTAAGCCTCCCGCGGTGATGACGGGCCGTTCGCTCTGGAACGTCCTACAGTCCGATCGCCAAGGCCAGGTCGACCCGACCCGTACCTGGGTCGTCGCCGGCCGTGAACGTCACGTCGAGATCGCCCGCCCCGACTATTCGCCGTATCCGCAGCGCGCCCTGCGCACGCAGGACCATGTCCTGATCGTTAACTTCAAGCCCGAGCGCTGGCCGCTGGGCAATCCGTACCGTCTCGACGGCACCAATGAGCCGACCTTCGACGAAGTCGCCCAGACGACTTTCGTGACGCTGCCTGACGATGATGCCGGCCCGACCAAGGCCTGGTTCGTCGGCGCCCGCAAATCCCCCGAGTGGTCCGCGCTCTTCGATAAGTTCTACGGCCGCCGCCCGATGTTCGAGCTCTATGACCTGAAGGCCGATCCGCACGAGATGAACAACGTCGCTGAGTCACCCGACTATGCCGCCGTACGCAAAGAAATGACCGACCGCCTCTTCACGATCCTTCGCGAGACGGGCGACCCGCGCATGCTCGAGGACGGCAAGTATTTCGAGACTCCGCCCCTCGCCGGCCCGTTGCCCAACCAAGGCCAGAAGCGCCTGCCCGGCGGCCAAGCCGCCAAGAAGGCCAAGAAGAAGTAGGCGTTTGAGAGTATAGAGTCTGGAGTATCGAGTATCGGGGGTAAATAGGTAGGGACAGCACCACGTGCTGTCCTAATCCTCGAATAGATTGCTTAAAACGGTATTAATCCGCGCCTCCGCGGCTTCCTAATGGGCGACATAATCCGGCCCACTTGCATATATTCTGCATATAGAAAGTTGGCTGAATTACTGGTGTAAGTAATAATTGCCGTCATGGAAAGCACCCGCACGCCCAACCTGAACCGACTCGGCGCCGTCTATGGACTGCTGTGGGGCGTCGTCGCCCTCGCGGTCTTGAAAAGCCTCGGAGGAGATTTTTTCAGGATGACTGGCTGGTATCTGCTGGGCAGCATCCCGACTGGTATCCTGGTGACTCGCCTGCTCGCGGGACGCCTCGGCAAGACGAAAGCGTGGAAAGTATGGACTTACGGTCCAGCGGCCTTGCTGCTGGGCACGCTGATCTTCGCTTCCTGCATGCTGGTCGTCATCGCAGGAGTCGAATTCACCCGGAGCCTCGCGTGGCGAGGCGTACTCGAATCGCTCCAAGGACTTCGCTTCCACGATTCGCTCATCATGTTCTGGTGGTACCCGTTCTACGGCTTCGCGACCATCGTCCCGATTTTCCTCGCCGTAGGCAACTGCTGGGATCTGCGCCGACGGATGACGCGAGCATCGTCCCAGGGATGACCCGATTGATAAAGTAAATGAATTCCTCCCTTCAGGTGACGCGAAAACCGAATCTCTATCGCCTCGGGGCGGCCTACGGCTTGGGCTGGGCCATCGTCACGATGTTCACCGAAGCCTGGATGACAGGGAGCTTCGTGACGTTTCAGCACATCCTAAGTTATGCCTTCCACTTGGTATTTGCACTCATCCCCACCGTCATCCTGACCCGGCTCAGCGGGGGATGGCTGGCCCGACGGACGGCTTGGACAATCGTCCCCTGCGGACTGCTCTTACTGATGGTGGCGATCAACATGATGGCGCTATCGTTCCTGCTCTTCGCTGGCGGACTCGAGGCCTTAAACTACATGGCTTATGTCGGGATTTTCCTGATGACCGTCGTGCCGATCGTCGGCCGTGATCTGCACTGGGTGATCATGGCGCTGGCCATCCTGAACTGCTGGGACCTACGGCGTCGGATGATGCCATCATCGGCCTGCTCCCAGCCCTAGCCCTGGACCCTAGCCCTGCGTCCGCTTAAGCGGACGCTCTACTTCTTCCCGAGCTCTTCGCCGCGCTGCTTGGCGGCGATGAGGGCCGAAGCGACGATGGCGCGGAACTTGCCGGCTTCCAGCGCATCCAGGCCGGCCTTGGTCGTGCCGCCCGGTGAGGTCACCTGGATGCGCAGGTTCACGGGCGTCTCACCGGTGGCGGCGAGGAGCGCGAGCGAACCGCTGAAGGTCTGCCGGACGAGGAGCTTGGCCTGCTCAGGCGTGAAGCCCAAGGCGACGGCGGCCTCTTCGTAAGCGGCGACGTATTCAAAGAAGAAACCGGGACCGCTGCCGGAGACGGCGGTGACGGCGTCGAACATGGACTCAGGGAGTTCGATCACCGGGCCGAGACCAGAGAGGATCGAGTCGACGATCTGGGCGTCGGTAGCCGCGAGCGGGGTCGCGGAACAACGGGCGCTGATGCCCTGCCCGACGGCGCCCGGGGTATTCGGCATGGCGCGGGCGACATTGCGGGCGGACGAAAAGAACGCTCCGATGGTCGCGAGGCGCGTACCGGCGAGGATGGAGAGCACGAGTTTACCCTGCGCGAGCGTGGCGTAGGACTTATCGAGGTCGGCGAACTGCTGCGGCTTGCAGGCAAGCACGACCGCATCGGCGCCGGCGAGGAGCTCGGCCGGAGTCGTGGCGACACGGACGCCGGTGGCCTTGGCCAGGTCGACCGCGGTGGAATCGTTGCCACCGATGACGGTGATGTCACCGGGGGCGCAGGCGCCCGAACGGAGGAGGCCCTGCACCATGGCGCCTGCCATGCGTCCGGAACCGATGAAAGCGAGTTTTGGCATGATCAGAGGGCACGCACGGCGGCGTCGAGGACTTCGCAGGCCTTGTCGATGTCCTTACCCTCGTGGGCAGTGGAGATGAACGCGGTCTCGTAGGGCGAAGGCGCGAGGTACACGCCCTTGTCGAGCGCGGTGCGGAAGACCTTGCGGTACAGGTCGCCGTTAGAGGCGATGGCCTGGTCGTAGTTACGGACCTTCTCGGTGTTGAAGTAGAGCGAGAACATCGAGCCGACCTGCGGGACCTGCAGCGGGATACCCTTGGCCTGCGCGGCGGCGAGCAGCGTGTCGCGGACGCGGCGGCCGAGGACGTCGAGACGCGCATACGGGTTCTGGGACTTCAACTTGCGGACCGCGGCGAGGCCAGCAGCCATCGCGAGCGGATTGCCCGAGAGCGTGCCGGCCTGGTAGACCGGACCAAGCGGCGCGAGCTTGTCCATAATCTCGACCTTGCCGCCGAAGGCGCCGACCGGGAGGCCGCCCCCGATGATCTTGCCCATGCAGACGAGGTCCGGGACCACGTCGTGCAGGCCCTGCGTGCCCGCGAGGGAGAGGCGGAAGCCCGTCATCACTTCGTCGAAGATGAGCACCGTGCCATGCTTCGTGCACAGTTCACGGAGACCAGCGAGGAAGCCGGCGTACGGCAGGATCAGGCCGACGTTGGCCGGGAACGGCTCGACGATCAGGCCAGCGATCTGACCAGCATTGGCGTCGAAGAGCGCGGAAAGCGCCGGCAGATTATTATATTCGGCGACGAGCGTGTCGGCGGCGGTGCCGGGCGTGACGCCGGCGGAATCGGGATTACCCTGCGTGAGCGCGCCGGAGCCGGCCTTCACGAGGAGCGAGTCGACATGGCCGTGGTAGCAACCCGAGAACTTGATGATCTTGTTGCGGCCGGTGTAGCCACGGGCGAGACGGATGGCGGACATGGTGGCCTCGGTGCCGCTGTTGGTCATGCGGACCTTCTTCACCGCCGGGACGCAGG
>CANKZO010000172.1 GCA_947488485.1 Opitutia bacterium
CCGTAGGCGAGCGCGACCTGGTCGAGCATCTTGCGGATCGAGGCGCGGTCCATGATGTCACCCGAGAGGCCGATGGCCGGACCGCAGTTGGAGAGGCCGGTGCCGGCGACGCCGATGCCGGCGCCGAACTTGTCGGTGATCTCCTTGGCGGTGGCTTGGGCGGCCTCGACGTTCTTGTCGACGCAGACGATGTGGGCGCCTTCCTTGACGAGGCGATGGGCGGTCTCCTTGCCGATGCCGGAGCCGGCACCGACGACGATGATGACCTGGCGGGCGAGTTCCTTCTCGGCCGGCATGCGCTTCAGCTTCGCTTCTTCGAGCAGCCAGTACTCGATGTCGAAGGCTTCCTGCTGGGGCAGGGCGATATACTGGTCGATGGCTTCGGCGCCGCGCATGACTTCGACGGCGCAGTTGTAGAACTCAGCCGTGACGCGGGATTCCGACTTGTCCTTGCCCCAGGCGATCATGCCGAGGCCGGGGATGAGGACGACGGTCGGGTTCGGGTCGCGCATCGCCGGGGAGTTCGGGCGCTTGCAGGCGTTGTAGTAAGAGGCGTAGTCCTTGCGGTATTGCTCGAGGGCGGCGGCGAGCTTGGTCTTCAGCGCGGCGGCGTCTTCGGACTGGGGATTCCAGTTCACGTAGAGCGGCTTGATCTTCGTGCGGAGGAAATGGTCCGGGCAGGAGGTGCCGAGCTCGGCGAGGCGCGGGGCGTCCTTCGAGTTGACGAAACGGAGGATCTTCTCGTCGTCCTGGATCGTGCCGATGAAGCGCTTCTCCTTGGAGACCTGGCCGCGGAGCCAAGGCAGGATGGCCGCGAAGGTCGCGTGACGCTTCTCGGTGTCGAGGGTCTGGTAGAGGGCGCCGCCGAAGACCTTGGCGTCGCCGCCCTTGGCCTGATACTTGGCTTCGATGTAGGCGCCGGCCTGCTCGATCATCGAGAGGGTCAGCTCGTAGCAGGCCTTGTCGTCATCGGCCCAGGAGATGAAGCCGTGCTGGCCCATCATGATGGCCTTGATGGCGGGCTGCTGGCGGGAGATGTCCTGCATGGCGAGGCCGAGCTCGAAGCCCGGGCGCATCCACTTCACGTAGGCCATCTTGCCGGCGAAGATCTCCTTGGTCAGGGCTTCGCAGTTCTTGGAAGCGGCGATCGAGATGATCGCGTTCGGGTGCATGTGGTCGACGTGCTTGCCGGGGAGGAAGCTGTGCAGCGGGGTGTCGATCGACGAGGCGCGCGGGTTGAGGTTGAAGGTGGCGTGGTTGTACATCGCGACCATGTCGTCCTCGGCCTGGGACTTCAGGCCCTTGTCGGCGCGGGCGGCGTAGGACTGCTGGAGACCGACGAGCTTGTCCTGGTAGAGGGAGGAGAAGTTGTCGCGGTTGCTGGTGCGGAGGTCGCCGCCGGAACCCTTGACCCAGAGGACCTGGGTGTCGGCGCCGGTCAGGGGATCCTTCTCGACGATCTTGGAAGAGGTGTTACCGCCGCCGGTGTTCGTGATGCGCTGGTCGGCGCCGAGCTTGTTCGAGCGATAGACCAGACGGCCGACCGGATCGAGCTTCGCGGCTTCGGCATCATTCCAGAGGTGGGAGACGTACTTGTAGTTGGACATGTTGTTTACGTGGAAAGGGTGTGAGGTGAGTAAGGGGTTTTATGACTTCTTTAAACCATTAAACTTGGCTTGGGCGGCGGCCCAGGCGGACGTGGGTTTAGGTACGTAAGTCACTACCTCAAAGGAGTTTCGGACGACCTTGCGCAGTTCGTCGAGGTTCTTGAGCTCTTTCATGGCGATGGCTTGGACCAAGATGTTGCCGGCAGCAGTGGCTTCGACGGGTCCGGCGATGACGGTCCGGCCGGTGGCGTCAGCCGTGGCCTGGTTGAGCAAGGCGTTGCGGCAGCCGCCGCCGACGATGTGCAGGCGCTTCAGCTTACGACCGGTTAGTTTCTCCATGCCGTCCATCTCGACGCGATAAAGGAGGGCCAAGGATTCGAGCACGCAGCGCGCGATCTCTCCGTGCGTCTTCGGGACGGGCTGCTTGGTCTCGCGACAGAAGGCTTGGACCTTGGCGACCATGTCACCGCGTTTGGCGAAGCGGACATCATCGGGACGGATGAACGAACGGAGCGAAGGCGCCTTGAGCGCGAGCTTCACGATCTCACCGTAGTCGGAGACCTCGCCTTTCTCCATCCACTCGCGACGGCACTCCTGGAGGACCCAGAGACCGACGAGGTTCTTGAGGAAGCGGGACGTGCCGCCGAAGCCGACTTCGTTCGTATATTTGGCCTTACGGACGGTCTCGTTGACGAGCGGCTTGGGCAGTTCGAGGCCGAGGAGCGACCACGTTCCGGAGGAAAGGTAGGCCCAGTCATCGCCCTTGGTGGCGGGGACGGCAGCGACCGCGGCGGCGGTGTCATGGGCGCAGGTCGTGACGACCTCGGTCTTACCGAGACCAGTCTCCTTGGCGAGATAGGGCAGCATCTTGCCGAGCTTCACGCCCGGAGCGACCGGCTTCGGGAAGATATGCTTCGGGATACCGAGCTTCTTCAGCACCGGCCAAGCCCAGTCGCGCTTGCGGGTGTCCCAGCACTGGCTGCCGGAGATCAGCGTCTCTTCGGCGCGGGCTTTGCCCGTGAGCAACCAGGTGATGTAGTCGCCGATGAGCAGGAACTTGTCGGCGAACTGCAGCATCTCGGGGCGGTTCTCGGCGTCGTCGAACAGCTGATAGAGCGTGTTGATCGAAATCGAGGCGATGCCGGTGCCTTCGAAGATCTCCTTCTGGGAGAAACGACGCATGGCCAGCTCGTAAGACTTGAAGCTACGCTCGTCGCGATAGGTGAAAGGCAGGGAGAGCAGAGGGCCGTCGCCCTTCAGCAGGACGTAATCGACGCCCCAGGAGTCGCAGGCGATGGATTTGATCGGACCGAGCTTTGCGCCCTTGGCGAGGCCGATGCGGATCTCGCGGAAGATGCGGATGATGTCCCAGCGCAGGGTGCCGTTGGCGGTGATGGCACCGTTGGAGAAACGGTGCACCTCTTTCATGGTGAACTTACCGGCCTTGAGCTGGCCGAGGATGACGCGGCCGGATTCGGCTCCGAGGTCGATGGCGAGGTAATTAGACATGGTCAGAAAGGGAAGGGGAGGGGTGAAAAGGGTCACATACCGAGCATTTTCTGCCGGTAATGTTCGTCGGGACGTCCCGCGATGCGTTCGCATTGGGCGGCAGTCAGGAAGACCGGTCCGCCGAGGGCGGCGGCACCCACGAAGATCTCGGCGGCTTTTTCGGCCATGAGCAGAGAGCCCAGGACGGCCTTCGGCGATGAGCCGACAGCGATGATGCCGTGGTTCTGAAGGAGGATGATCTTCGGGTCGCGCCCAGTGCGCTTAACGAAGGAGACGACCTCACGGCGGATCGCCTGAGATAGACCTAGGCCGGGCTCGGCGTAAGGCACGAAGACTGACTCGACTCCGCACATCACGATCTCATCCGGACAGGCCCGCTTTTCGGCGAACTCCCGGGCGCGCGGCGAGCAGAGGATCTGGTTCACCGCGATGGCATGCACGTGACCGACACAGCGGACGCCGGGTAGGGTGAGCAGGTAAGCGTGGAAGAGGGCTTCGATCGAAGGCTTCTTGGCGGCAGGATCCAGACGAGCAGCCAACAGGGCCTGGTCGACTTCGACATCCGTCGCGGTGGTCTTATCGAGCAACGGCAGCAGGCGGTCGAAGGCGCAGGACGTGACATCCGCTGCCGTAAGGGTGGCGAGGTTCGAACCCGAGGCCTTGACCGCGAAGGTGTCATCATCGAGCCGGACCGAAGTGTTGCCTTCGCCCAGGATGGCCATGCGCAGTCGATCACCGCCCAACTCATGGGACAGTGTTAGCAACGACTGGATGGCGTCCGACGACATGCCTCAATAAGAAGAGGCGAACTTAGACGGCGGTCAGGACTCGTTCCGGGAGCAGCTTGACCTTGGCTTTCTGTACCGCCGCGGCGTCAGCATCGGTGACCAGGAAAAGCGAGGTGACGTCGCGGGTGACGGCACAAGGTCCGCCGCGGCCGAGCTTGACCTTGTTCATGCAGATCAGGACTTCGTCGCTGCGACGGATGACTTCACGCTGCTGGTGAGAGATGTCGCGTTGGGAATTCCACAGGCCGTTTTCGTCGATGCCTTCGGCGCCAAGCAAAGCCACGTCGAAATTCCAGCGGGCGACTTCCTCGAGCGTACGGTCGCCGGCGACCATCGCATGTCGGGTCAGGAACAGGCCGCCCGGGATATAGACTTCGACGCCCGGCAGACACGAGATCAGCTGGGCGGTCGGGAGACAGGTCGTGACGATCTGAAGGTCAGGGACGCCGGCGGCGGCGATGGCTTCGGCAGCGAAGAAGATCGTCGAACCAGAGTCGAGATAGACGGTCATGCCGGCCTTGACGCGGGAAGCGGCGAGATTGCCGATGCGGCGCTTGGCCTCGGCGTCTTCGATCTTACGGTCGTCGAGCGGAGGGAAGTTGCGGTTGAAATCGGAAAGCGCACCACCGTGGGTGCGGGTGATCCGTCGCTGGTTCTCGAGTTCGGTCAGATCGCGGCGAGCCGTCGCTTCCGAGACATTGAACTGCTTGCAGATCTCCAGGACCGGAACGTAGCCGACCTTGGAGAGAAGTTTGGCGATGGCCTCACGGCGGGCTTCAATGATGTGTCGGGCTACTTTCATAAAGTCGGAGCTAGATGGGTTTGGGGAAGTTCCTTTATGAGCGTATCCAATCGACCAATCAATAACGCAATGCACCCCGGAACCTATTCCTAGATATATTTCGCACAATATACATTATGTCTAATTGTGTTATGGATAACATATATTGGGTTAAAATACACTTAATCGGTATTTACTTGGGCTAAATCAGACGTTCGCTATCTTTGTCCGTACCCCCGCCATGATTGCCTTCTTTCGCTCATATTGCTGCCAGCTGGCGATTTATTCGGCATTTGCGGCTTTTTTCAGCGGTTGCGCGACCGCACCTGAAACTAAGCTTCCGTCGAAGGTTGAGGAAAAGCCGGCCTTCACGGGACTGTCGATCGAACAAGGTCCGACTTCTCTGGGCTGCGAACCACGCCGCAGTCCGGTGACCATCTTGGTCCTGCACCATACCGCAGGCTCCCTGCCCTCCTCCCTGGACATCCTCCAAGG
>CANKZO010000173.1 GCA_947488485.1 Opitutia bacterium
TTGGGCGCGGTGAAGTAAATCGTGGTCTTCTTACCCGGCTCGAGGATGCGGGTGTGGATGAGCACGTCGGGAGACTCGGGCACGTAATGGCGATCCATGCCATCTGGCAGCGATACCATCAAGGCGGCAGCCGTGCCGACCCGCTCCTCCGACCCGGGCTTCAAGAGCACCCAGTTATGCGGCATGATGTCAGGATTCTCGAAGGTGAGCGCGACGGCCCGGCCGGCCTTGGCCTTGAGTTCCTTCTGCAGGTAATTCAACGCACTGCCGGCTTGGATCTTCAGGACTACGGGGTCAGGCCCACAGAGTTCGGTCTCCCAACGCACGGGACGAGCCTTGCCCGCCTCGGCGGAGGCCGCCGCATGGGCATGCGCCGGCTGCTTGGCGATGGCCCGATAGCCGGCGAAGTCTTTATAGGGCTCGCCCAAAGCATGCGCGGAAAGGAAGACCTCCGCATCTTGTCCAAGCCTGATATGCACCTGACTAGACGGCCGTAGCTGGGGCAGGTGCACGAAGATCGTCCGACCGGAAGCATCGGCCTCCACGCCTTCGATCGCCAGGACATCATGCGCCACGGTCTCCGGGTGACGCACGGAAAACTCCGGCGAACCATACGAACGGCTGTAACGATAATTCCACGCCTGCGCGAAGGCTTTAGCCCGCTCGGACGAGCGGATGGGACTGTCGAACTTCAACAGGACGCCATTATCACGCACCTCATGCCCGACCAGGACCGGCGCACCGCCGACATGCCTGACGCGCTGCAAGCACCCGTCATCCGGAGTATAGCTACCCCAGCCTTGCATGCCGGTCACATAGAGATGGCCGTCCGCGGGATTGAAGCGGCCGTTCTGCGCACCCGAACGGAAAGCGCCCGTGAGTCGCTGCGCCGCGCCTTGCCAGACTCCGCCGACTTTCTGACGGCTGATCGTCCAAGCACTGCCGGTCCCGAAGGAGAAATGCAGGAGATTTCCTTCGCCCGCCAGCGATGGCCAACGACCGGCTCCGAGGAAAAGCTGCCCGGCGCTGGAATTATCCTCCCCGCGCGGGAGATGCAGCAAGGGCGGCGTCGGCGGCTTACCGTCCTTGGGACCACCCCAGCCGAAATGCGTGCCTTCGCTGAAGCCGGCTTCGACGAGGCAGACTGCCGACGAAGGCGTCCAATCGCCCTCCTGGACGCTGGAGGTGATGAATCGTCCGTCCGCCGAGACGCCGACGCCGTTCGGATTACGCAACCCGGTGGCGAGCACCTCGACCTTATCCGGCAGGGTCAGCCGCAAGAGACCTTGATTGCCCGAGGCGACGTAAAAGCGGCCAGCATCGTCTCGCTCCAGGCCGACGACGAAATCATGGCCGCCTGGCGAGGTGGCGTAGCCATTGAAAAAGCATTCGTGGTAATCAGCTTCGCCGTCCCCGTTGAGGTCGTGCAGCCGGGTGATCTGGTCGCGCCCGAGGACGAGCACCTTACCGTCGACGACCTTGACGCCCAAGGCCTGATGCAGACCGGTCGCATACCGCCGCCAGACGGCCCGGTCACCCGTCAACCCCTGGACCAGCCAGACCTCTCCGGTCATGGTGGAGACCGCCGCGGCCCCATCAGGCAGGAAATCAATTCCGCTGATGAAGAATAGCGCACCATAGGGATTCTCAAACGGCACGCCGATGGTATCGACGGCGAAAGGCTTCTGCTCTCCACGCGTGATGGGGGTCGTGAGTTCCTTGGACCAGCGCTTCGGGCCTCCCTGCGTCAACCTATCCAAAACGGCTTCGTCAGTCTGCCAGGCGGATATCAGCTTTCTCCGACCATCCTGCTCATACGCGAAGATCACGTCTTCTCCATGCCGATAGAACCCGAGGTAACGCGCGCCCTTGGGCGGCACCGGATTCTTCTCCCGGGCGAAAGTCTTGCCGACGACGGCCGGCCCGCTGGCGAAACCATGGCGGAACTCGCTCAGGCGCGCGAAACCACCGCGCCAGCGAGCCCGGAAACTGAGCGTCACGGGGTCGAACGCGGCGGCTTCATCACCCTTTCGCACCCAGACGGCCTTAGGCACGCTCATATCATCGACCCGCAGGACGCCGCTGAAAAGATTACCGAGGTCTGAAGCCCCCCAGCGCCCGTCCTTCCACGTGACGGCGTCGTTCTGATTACCCCAATGGCCCTGTCGGCCGCCATCGAGTCCTGGATAGGACGGTATCAACGACGGGCGGGGCGCGACGCCGCCGAAAGTGACGGCCTGCTTGGCATAGAAATCAAAGACTCGATCCCGGTTCACGGGATGTGCGGCATGCGGATCCTGGTCCGGACGCAAAGGCGTAAGGACCGGATCGAAGGCGGCGATTGGCGGGGTCGGCGCACGCGGCACGGCCGCACCGAGTGCGTCGAAACTCCAAAGTCCGATGGTATTGTCCATCGGCAGACGAGGTCCTTCCGTCTTCCGCGGCTTCATGACCCCGCGCGAGATCCGGACGTCATCCACCAGTCCGTCGCACCCGATACCGCCCTCGACCAGCCGACCAAAAGCCAGCTTATCAGGAACCGGCGCTTCTTGGTAGGGCTTCGGCGCTCGTTCGAGCACGATCTTGCCGTCCACCCACAAGGTGACGGTTTGGTCGTCCAGACTTGCGAGGACGTCGTGCCACTTGCCGTCCGTGATATCGACCTTCGAGGAGAAATCGCCGCCGCGTCCCGGCAGGTAGACGCTGAAATAACCGCTACTGTGATGGGAGTAGATTTCCCAATGCCGGGGCGAACTCTTCGGCCCGCCGGCGGCGATGATGTTGTATCCTTTCTTCGAATCCAAACGGACCCGCGCTTCGATGGTGCAAGGCCAGCGAAAAGCCTCCGGCGAGGCGGCCACGACCTGCCCTCCCCGCAAAGCCTTGCCGAACTCGGCCGACGACGACGGTTCGCCCTTCGGCGCTTCATCCGCAACGACCAAAGTCGGCTTGGCCGTGACCGGGCCACCGACGGCGAAGGTCCGATACTTCGGCTTAGGTCCGGGCGGGAGATCGTCCAGCTGGGGAACGAGGTGCCGCAGTCCGTCCAGGTTGTCCAAGAGACGACCTTCGGCGTCTTCCATGGTATGGTTAAGAATACCGACGGGCCCGGCGTATCCGCTGGTCCTGACCTGCTTCAATACCTTGAGGTCTTCCGTCCCGACGCCGACCGGCAGGATCTTGCGCCCCTTGGCATCGCCGCCGATGTCCATGCCGTTCAGATTGAGGCACAGCAGGTGCGGCAGCATGAGCTTGAGGGCTTCGTCCAAGCGCGCCAGGTGGCCATGGCCATGATGAAGGTTATAGACGACCCCGACGTTCGTGACAGCGTGGTTCTTTTTCAGGTACTCGCAGACGGCGACCATGTTCTCGGGCTCGCCGCCCCAGCCACCATGGTTATAAATCGCGACCTTGCTCCCGATCTTCGCCGCCTTGGCGATCGTCGGCAGCAAGCCTTCGGCGGCGCTCTTTACCTTGGCCTCCTGGGTTGCGCCCTTCCCGTTCATCATGACCCAGATCTGCGGATGCAGCTGGTGTTTCTCGAAAAGTCGGAAGGCCTCGTCATGGACGGACCAGAAGGCGAAGAACTCGATGCCCCGCTTCTTATAGGCTAGGATCTCCTGCTCGAACTCGGCGACGTGCTCCTGCCGCCAGTCATAGGCGACCTTGGTCAGGCCCATCTTCGCCACCATCGCGGCCCGCTGTTCCGGCGTACGCTTCTGGTTATCGAACGGGACGATACACCAGGCGACCAGGTTCTTGGTCTCGTAAATCGGCTCGGCCGCCGGCAATGCCAGCAAGGTCAGCAGGAATACACAGAGCAGTCGCATCGGGGTATCACTAAGACAAGCCTCTCAGCCAAATGTTACCAGACTTTCCCACCCGCCACTCGCCACCCCAAACAATCCATTGCTCAAGGGGAAACCGGAAACCGGAATGCTTGTATCGGTCTTAGGTAGGGATGACCGGCCCGGTCATCCATGGGCGCGCGGGCCGCACGTCCCAACCTTTATGCTCCGAGCTAACTATCCGGTCTCCCAATGCTGCCCCCTTTGATCTCTGGCTCTTTCTGTTCCACCGGGCCTCTGAGCCTCTGTGCCTCTGAGCCTCTGTGCCTCTAGCCTGTATCGCTGTATCCCTTGTCAACGTGTCAACTTGCCAGCATGCCCCCTCGCGCAAGCGCTTGTCCCCGTGTCCCCGTGCCCACTTGCCCCCTCGCACGCTTCGCGTGCGCTATTTCCCGACATGCTTCATCACCGCCTTGGTCATACCGTCCCGGGCGGCCGGCGAATGGCTGTGACCGCTGGGAATATCATCATAGATTTCCTTGGGGATGGTGAGCTGATTATAGGTGGCGTAGATGCTGGTCGGCGGGCAGGTGGTGTCGATGAAGCCGACGGTGAAGTAACAGCCGGCCGCCTTGGTCCGGGTCGCGAAGTTCATGCAGTCGAGATAACGATAGGCCTCCAAGACGGCCATGTCTGGCTTACCGTCGACGACCGGCACGATCTTGGGCCAGCCCGCGATGCGGTTCACCAGCATGCCGCTGTGGTCGCAACCGGCAGGCACGCCCGCCGCGAAGAAGGTGACGCGTCCGTCGATCCCCGCCGCCGCGATGGCCTGATACCCGCCCTGGCTGGCGCCGGAGACGACCACATGCTTGCCATCCCACTCGGGCTGGGCGGTGAGCACATCGATGGCACGGACCAGCCGCAGCATCATGCCGGTGAAATAGGCTTTCTCCCGGTCGCTCTTATGTTCGTAACGATAGTCCTTCATGGCGCCGACCTTGAGGTCAGCATAGAACTGCTTAGGCTTCCCGTTCGGCAGGCCATGGGCGTTCATGTCCATGGCGATAAACCCCTTGGCGGCCCAGCTCGCCGATCCGCCGAGCGAACTATCGCTCACGCCGGCCCCATGCACGGTAAGGATGATCGGCAAGCTCTTGGGCTTGGCGCCGACGGGCTTGGACATGTAACCGGAGATCTGCAGGCCGAGCGCCGGCGCGGTGACGTCGAAGGATTCGACGCCGGGGAGCGGCGCCTTGACGGGGACAAGCTTCGGCGCGACGGGCACGCCGGCGAGCTTCTGCTTCATGCCGGACCAGAAGGCGTCGAAATCGTCCGGGACCGGCAGGCTGCGCGGAATCTTG
>CANKZO010000174.1 GCA_947488485.1 Opitutia bacterium
CGGCGAGTTCACCTTCGTCGCGGCCTTTACGGAAGCGCAGACGCAGGCCGGGACGGAGCCATTCCGCCGGCAGGTCGCCACTCCAGGCGTCCGCGGCGTAAATCAGACGGTTGTTGTCCAGCTCCCCTTCGCGGAACCAGCGGCCGCTGACGCTCTTGAAGATTACGCTCTGACCGCGGCCGATGCTGACGGTGCCGGCGCCATAATGGATCGTCGAACCATAACCCGCCCCGGCTTCGACCCGGACCATCTTGCCGTCGAGGTCTTTGGCCGGAGGCAAATGGATGTCGCGGACCCACCGTCCGTCGGCGGTCTCGATGCGGACGAGCGCGTGGCCACCGAGCAGTTCGCGGACGGAAGCTCCGCTCGGCTCGGCGAGCCGGGCGATGCCAGCCGGATCGTCGATCGCGGCGACGTTGCCGGCAGGCGAAGTGAAATCGATGCTCTTCACCGGCGTGCCGTCCACGAAGTAGGCCGTCTTCGGCAGCTGCTGCGGCGGATTCAGAGTAAGCGTACCGAGTTCCTTGCCGGCACCTTCGATGGCGGTGAGCACGACCGGATCGTTGAACGCGATCGGCGCCGAATCCACTCGCACCGGACGCACCATCACGAGCGTCTTGCGCAGACTGATCAGGCGCGGCTGGCGATCATCCTCCCGAGGATGGGACGGGATGACCTGGCTCTGGGCTAAGAGGACCTGCGCCGCGAAAGATCCTTTGAGGTCGTTCTTCGGGAGCGTGTTATTGAACACCAAGGCGGGCTCCGCGGCCGTCGGGGCGGCAAGCAGCCCCGAGGAAAGGCCGGCGACGAGCAGACCGGCCAAAATGAGGAAGCGGGAAGGCATGACGGGGGTATGCTCAAAAGAAAACGGATGGCCTTCCTCATCAGCAAGGACGGAGACCCCCTTTATTCGGCCGTTTCCGCTCAACTGACCCTGGTCCCTGCTTTTCTGCCCTCGGTCATCTGTCGTCGGTCTTCGATTCTTTGCGCGGAACTTCCACCCCTCATAACGCTCCAATACGGTGGACAGCGGGGGGCGGTTTAAGCAATTCTGCCGACCCCTGCCCCGCCCCACTCCATTTCCTATCATATGAAATCCCTGACCCGCACTTCCTTGTCCCTGGCGCTCGCGCTGGCGACGATGACCGGCCTCGCCCAGGACGCCGTCAAGAAGCCCGACGCCAAACCGCTCTCCAAGTGGGAAGCGATGGACTACGGCCGCTTCCTCTCGGCCTCGATCGACAACACCCAAGGCAAGAGCCCCTTCGACCAGAAAGGCTGCGCCGCGAACAAGGCCGTCCTCGTGAACCTCGGCAACCGTGAAGCCGGTTACGCTTTCGACACCGACACCCTCCGCGCCGCCGGCGCCTGGACGGGCGGCTGGATGCAGACCAAGGGCGTCGCCTTCGACGGTAAGCACGGCCCGAACCCCGGACCGGCCGTCGGCGCCAAGGTCTTCTTCGAGACGAACCCCGGCCCCGGCTGGAGCTTCAACGGCACCTTCAACGAGACCCGCACCCTGCCCAAGGGCCCGGAAGGCGTGATGTCCAAGATCCCGCTCGGCCCGCTCCCGCGCGAGCACGCCAAGTATCAGGGCCTCTACCTGCACGGCGACCGCGTCGTCTTCGCCTACTCTGTCGGCGGCGCCGAAGTGCTTGAATCCGCCGAGATGGAAAAAGTCGGCGACGTCTTCATCCTCTCCCGCTCCTTCACCGTCGTGAAGGGTGAGCTCGACGCCTCCGTCCGCCTCCTCGACCTGCCCTACGGCGGCAAGGTCGACCTCGCCGACGGCGCCAACGCGATCGTCCGCATGGAGATCCCGCTCCCGCCCGAACAGCCCGGCAAGAAGGCCGACCCGAAGGCCAAGGCCAAGACCACCAAGGCCGCCAAGAACGCTCCCGCCATCGTGAAGCCCGCCGACGAACTCACCACCGTGACCGTCAACGGCCTGCCCAACGGCTCGATCCTCAGCAACAAGGGCAACTTCCTCGCGCTCAAGCTCACCAAGGTCGCCGCCGGCACCTCCTTCAAGGTCTCGTTCGCCCACGGCGCCATCAACGCCGGCGACGTGCTCCGCAAGGCGCCCTCCAAGGTCGCCGCCGCCACCGACCTCCGCGCCTTCACCAAGGGCGGTCCCGCCCACTGGACGCAGGAAGTCGTCACCGAAGGCACGCTCGGCGAGACCGACCAGGCCAAGCAGGCCGAGACGCTCAAGGGCCGCATCGAAAGCGAGACCGACGCCGCCCAGAAGCAGTCGCTCAAGGACCAGCTCGCCGAACTCCTGGCCGCTCCCTACCTCGTCGACACCGTCACCATCCCCGCCGAGAACCCCTTCAACTCCTGGATCCGCGTCGGCGCGATCGACTTCTTCCAGGACGGACGCATCGCCTTCTCCACCTGGAGCGGCGACGTCTGGGTCGGCAAGTTCGCCGACGACAAGCTCAGCAAGATCACCTGGCGCCGCTACGCCACCGGCATCTTCCACGGCCTCGGCCTGAAGATCGTCAACGAGCAGATCTACGTCCTCGGCCGCGACCAGATCACGCTGCTCCACGACTTCAATAAGGACGGCGAAGCCGACTTCTACCAGAACTTCAACAACGACGTCCAGGTCACCTCGAACTTCCATGAGTTCATGTTCGACCTCCAGACGGACGCGCAGGGCAACTTCTACTTCCTCAAGGGCGGACCCGTGAATCCGGGAGGCCGCGGTTGGGGTCCCCTCAGCGACCACCATGGTTGCATCTTCAAGGTCTCGGCCGACGGCCAGAAGTTCGAAGTCTACGCCACCGGCATCCGTGCCCCCAACGGCATGGGCGTCGGCCCCAACGGCGAAGTCTCCAACGGCGACAACCAGGGCACCTGGGTCCCCGTCGACTACATCCACTTCTCCAAGCCCGGCGAGTTCATCGAAGTCCCGGACCTCGCGCACCGGGCCACGGCGCCGACGAAGTATAGCCCGCACCTCTGCTGGGTCCCGTACGACGTCGACAACTCCAACGGCGGCCAGATCTGGGTGCCTGCCAACAAGGGCAAGTGGGGTCCCTTCGAAGGCCGCATGCTCTACCTCTCCTACGGCAAGTCCTCGCTCTTCGCGGTCCTCCAGGAACGCGTCGGCGACGTCGCCCAGGGCGGCGTGGTGAAGTTCCCGCTCAAGTTCGCCACCGGCCTGATGCGCTCGCGCTTCAACCCGGTCGACGGCCAGCTCTACGTCGCCGGCCTCAAGGGTTGGCAGACCAACGGCGTGAAGGACGGCGCCATCCAGCGCGTCCGCTACACCGGCAAGTCCGTCACGATGCCTGAGTCGCTGCACGTCTCCAAGAAGGGCATCACCGTCCGCTTCACCGGCGCGCTCGACAAGAAGTCCGCGTCCGACGCCCAGAACTGGTCCCTCGAGCAGTATAACTACCTCTACTCCGGCGCCTACGGCTCCGACACGTATAAGGTCAGCAAGCCCGAGGAGAAAGGTTCGGACCAAGTCCCGGTCAAGTCCGTCAAGCTCGCCGACGACGGCAAGTCCGTCTTCCTCGAAGTCGAAGGCCTCGTGCCGGTGATGCAGATGCGCATCAAGATGAACGTGAAGGCCGTCGACGGCTCGCGCGTGCCGGACGACATCGCCCACACGATCAACGTGGTGCCGGAGAAGGAAGGCGAAGACTACCGCTCGTTCGCCAAGTAAGCTGAGGCGAATTCCTCATCGACGAAGGCCCGGTTCACGCCGGGCCTTCTTGTTGGGGGCTTGCCTGACGGCAGGAATACCTCCCAATGGAAGCGTTCCGCCGCCATGCGTCTCCGCCGCTTCTTCTGCCTGCTCGCCGCGACCCTCGCGACCGCCCTCTCCGCCCAGGACCTCCCGGGCCTGAAGGTCACCTTCACCGCCGCCGGCCAGAGCGACGTCCGCACGGATCGCCTCCTCGCGCTCTACGTTCCCGCTGGCCAGGCGCCGACGCCCTTCCTGCCGGCCGGACCGTTCACCGCGAAGTGGGAAGGCGACCTGCAGTCGCCGATGCGCGGCACCTTCAAACTCGCGGTCGAGACTTCCGGCCAGTTCAAGCTGAGCCTCAACGGCCAGCCTTTGCTCGACGGCGCCGGCATCAAGACCGTGCAGCTCAACAAGGGCCCGAATCGTCTCGTGGCCGAAATCGCCGGCGCGGCTAAGGGCGACACGTTCGCGCGCCTGAGCTGGGCGTCGAAAGATTTCCCGCTCGAGCCCGTCCCGCCGACGCTTCTCACGCATGCCGCCGACAAAGACCTCGACCTCGCCGCCCAGTGCCGCGAAGGCCGCCTGCTCTTCGCGCAGATGAACTGCGCCGCCTGCCACGCCGACGCCGCGCGCCTGCCGGCGAAAGGCTCGGGCATGCCGGAACACGGCCAGAACGCGCCGCTACTTTCCGAGCTTGGTACGAAGTTCAAGACCCCGTTCCTCGCCGACTGGATCCACGACCCGCACTCCGTCCGTCCGCACTCGCTGATGCCCAAGGCGCTGACCGGAGCGAACTCCGCCCAGCAGGCCGCCGATCTCGCCGCCATGCTCACGCAGGGCGCGACCCCCAAGGCCGGCGCGGTCGACCTCAAGCTCGCCCCGCAGGGCGGCGAACTCTTCGCCAACCTCGGCTGCATCGCCTGCCACCAGCGTCCCGACTTCGAAGGCAAGGACGCGCATGACCGCGTGCCGATGGGCCACATCGCCGATAAGTGGCATCCCGCCGCGCTCGTCGAATACCTGCAGGATCCGGCCAAGCACTACCCGGCCACGCGCATGCCGCACTTCCGCCTAGAGGAAGAGGAAGCCACGCAGCTCGCGGCGTACCTCCTCCTCAACAGCCGCCAGATCAAGCGCCAGCCCATCGCCGGTGATGCCGCCCGCGGTGCCGCGTTGATCATCAGCGCCGGTTGCCTCAACTGCCACGCTGGCATGCCCGCCACGACCCAGCCGCCGCTCGCGAAGGTCCTCGCCGCCGGCGACAAGGGCTGCCTTTCCGCTGACGACAAGGCCCGCGGCGCCGCACCGGACTTCGCGCTCACCGCGACGCAGCGCGCCTCGCTGAAGGCCTTCCTCGCCACCGACCTCGCCTCGCTCAAGCAGGATACGCCGGCCGAATACGCCGAACGCCAGA
>CANKZO010000175.1 GCA_947488485.1 Opitutia bacterium
GGGGCCATCCCCCATCACAGTCCCAGCGGAGTGCCTTTACAAACCTATTGGAGGCCCGCGCGGCTTAATCGCGCAAGGCCGCGAAGAGCTCTACCGCCGATTCGGCCTTATTGAGGATATAGACGTGATAGCCAGGCGCCCCACGGGCGACCAGGCCTCTCGCCTGACGGACGGCCCACGAGACGCCGACCTTACGCTGGGCTTCCTCGTCCGGACCGCAGGCTTCGAGTTCACGCACCAAGGCATCCGGGATCCGCGCCTTGCAGAAGCCGCAGAAAGTACGGGCCTGCTTCAAGGAGAGCACGGGCATGATACCCGGGAGTATCGGGACGGACACGCCGGCCGCATGGGCCCGATCGACGAAGCGGAAGTAGTCGTCGTTATCCAGGAAGAGCTGGGTGGTGACGAAGTCCGCGCCGGCCGAGACCTTGCCGGCGAGGAAACGGATGTCCGCCAGGTCGTCCGTGGCGTCGGGATGACGCTCCGGGAAACCGGCGACACCGACGGCGAAACGGCCCGGGCGTTCCGAGCCGATGAGGCGGACCAGACCCTCGGCGTGGGCGAAGCCTTCCGGATGGGCGGTGAAGGTCGTCTGCCCCTTGGGCGGATCGCCACGGAGGGCGAGGATGCCGGAGAAGCCGGCGCGGTCATACTGCTCGATGATCGCGGAGAGCTCCGCCTGGGAATGTCCGACGCAGGTGAGGTGGCCGATCAACGGGATGCCCATCTTCACGAGCTCCGCGCCATAGGTGATCGTCGTATCGCGAGAGGTGCCGCCCGCGCCGTAGGTCAGGGAGGCGAAATCGATGCCGAGCGGCTTCAGCGTCGCGGCCACCTTGAGCATGCGCGCGCCGCCTTCCGCGTCCTTGGGCGGGAAGAATTCCACCGACACCGTGGGGCGCACGGGACTGCGGAGCGCATCGATGAGCAGCGAGCGAGACATCTGAAGTATCTTCTTATCTAGATATGAAGATGTAAGTCAAGGCCCTATGCGGTCACTCGTCCCGGCCTTCCTTGCCGCCGTTGGCAGGCAATTCGCCCGGCAGGGCCACATGGTAGGCCATCACCATCCAGCAGAGCATGACAGGGTAGACCAGGACGATAAAACCGAAGGACCCGAAGATGCCGATTAGGACGCCAGCGGTCACGGGCAGGACCTTAAAGACCACGAGGAAGCAGACCGGGATGATGACGAAGACGATGGAGGCAACATAGCCGATCGAGGTCGTGCCGGAGTAGATTCCTGCCGAGCGGGCGAGATCCATGCCGCAGGCGGAGCAGGCCTTGCCTAGGCGGAACCAAGAAGCGAGGAGGCCACGCTTGCCGCAGTTCGGACAGTGGCACAGCAAGCCGCGGGCGATGATGTCGCCTCGCGTGACTTTGAGCTCGGGTTCGTCCATGACGTCAGCGTCCGCAGCAGAAGGCCGAAGACAAGCCCTGCCTTGGGTAGGGTCGGGACCGCGTCACGACATAGCCCACCTATTCATTGGGTAGGGTTGAGCGCCCTCGCTCAACCGCTCGGTCACACCCTAAGGAAGAGCTTCTGGCGCTTGAGGAACCAGAAGAGCAGCCACTTCACGGCGAAGATGCCGGTGACGAGCACCACCGAGGCCACGGCCGGAGGGAAGGCCCGGGCGAGACCGCCGAACAAGGCCTGTCCGGTGAAGTCGAAGCTGACGAACTTGCCCGACATGTAGATGAGGACGGAATTCATGCCGATGACGGCGAAGAAAGCCCCGAAGCCGCGCGCCCAACCGCGGACGTCGATGACCCAATAGAACGAGGCCAAGAGCAGGCTGGCCCAGCCGCAGGTCCAGAGCACGAAGGAACTGGTCCACAGATTCTTGTTCAGCGGGAAGGCGAAGCTCCAGAGTCCGCCGACGGCGAGCAGCGCGAGACCCGCAATCGCCAAGCCCGCGGCCTTGCGGTCGCCGGAGGCATCCTCCGCGGAACGTCGCAGCCACAGTCCGGCGAGGATGCCGAGCAAGGCGTTGCCAATCGCCGGGAGCACGGCGAGCAGGCCTTCGGGATCATGGATACCTTTGTGAAGTTTACCCGGCAGCAGGAGGCGGTCGACGTAGCTGGCGAAATTGCCCTCCATCGTGAGATCGCCGGGCGTGAAGCCAGGCGCATGACCGAACGACAGCATCGCCCAGTAGCCGAGCAGGATGCCGGCCAGCCAGGCCCAGAGACGCTTCGGGGTCTCGTAGTTGAACACGAAGATGAGTTGGGCGAACATACCCGCGAGGCCGATGCGCCCGAGCACGCTGCCGAGACGCATATTCTCGAGCCCCTTCCACTGGAGGCCGTTGTTATAGATGATGCCGAGCAGGACGAGGATCAGGCCACGCTGGATGACCTTCCGGATGACTTCGCCGCGGGCGCCTTCGGTCAGACGACGGGTCAGCGAATACGGCGTCGAGACCCCGGCCATGAAGAGGAAGAGCGGGAAGATGAGGTCGTAAGGCAGGAAGCCGTGCCACTCGACGTGCTTCAGCTGGCTGTCGATCGCGCCCAGCCAGCCCCACTCGGTCAGTTTGAAGAGCGCGAGCAGGATGCCATGTCCGCCGACGATCCAAAAGAGGTCGAAGCCGCGCAGGGCGTCGAGCGAGAGCAGGCGTTCAGACTTTGGGGCAGGAGTCTCCATGGGGTCTGACCTTTCTAGCCCAGCACCGATGGAGGTCTACTCGGAAAGTCCTCCCTAATGGCCCACGGCCACGGAAAGCAGGAATGGATACATCGTCGCCGTTATCCGCCAACCGCTGGAACCGCGCGCAGCCTTGCGGCGCTTACATCCGCTCCACTGGCTCGATGCCGAGGAGACGGAGGCCGGTTTCCATGACGGCGCAGGTGCGCGCGCAAAGCATGAGGCGGCGGGCCTTCACGGCGGGGTCGTCCACGATGACGCTGTCCGCGGCGTAGAAGGTGCCGTAAGCCGCGGCGAGTTCGTGCAGGTAGGTGCAGAGGTGGTGCGGGCGGAGTTCCTCGAGCGCCTGGTCGAGCGCGGCGGTGAACGCCAGCAGCTTGCGGGCGAGCGCGATTTCGGCCGGGGTCTCCGGATCGGTCGCGCCTTCCTCGCCCTGCCCCACGGCCAGGCCGCTCTTGCGGAAGATCGAACGAACACGGACGACGGCGTACATGAGGTACGGCGCGGTATTGCCTTCGAAGGCGAGCAGCTTGCCCCACGAGAAGGTGTAGTCCATCGTACGGTTCGACGACAGGTCGGCGTAACGCATGGCGGCGACGCCGATGGCCTTGCCGATGGCCTTACGTTCGGCTTCGGGCAGGTCGGGGTTCTTGCTGGTGACAGCTTCGAAGGCGAGCTTCTCGGCCTGGTCGATGAGCTCCTGCAGGCGCACCGGCTCGCCGGACTTGGTCTTGATGGCCTTGCCGTCCTCGCCGAGGATCGTGCCGAACCAGACGTGACGGAGGCGCGGAAGCTTGCGACCCGAGGCCTTGAACCACTTGTCGCCGGTCAGGAAGAGCTGATGGAAGTGGTCCTGCTGACGTCCGTCGGTGACGTAGACGATCTCGTCGGCCTTGAAGTGCTCGGTGCGGTAGAGGAGCGTAGCGAGGTCGGTGGAGGCGTAGTTGGAAGAACCGTCCTTCTTGCGGACGATGAAGGGCATCTTCGTCTCGGCGTCGCGCGAGAAGCGCGGTTCCTCGTCATGCCAGACCACGAGGGCGCCTTCGCTCTCCTCGGCCAACTTGTGCTTCGCGAGCTCGGCGTAGACCTGGTCGACCTTGTCGCGGTAGAAGGATTCGCCGAGGATGACGTCGGTCTTGAGGCCGAACTGGTCGTAGATGCGCTGGCAGGCGGCGTTGGAGACTTCGACGATCTCCTTCCAGAGGGCGGTGTTCGCGGGGTCTCCGGACTGCAGCTTAGCGAGCTCAGCGCGGGCGGCGTCCATGAGCGCCGGGTCGGCCTTGGTGGCGGCGCTGCCCTCCTTGTAAAGACGCTCGAGGTCTTCGAGGGCGTGCGGGCTCTTGGCGTCGAGTTGGAAGCCCGCGCGACGGATGGCCAGGATGAGGATACCGAAGTTCGTGCCCCAATCGCCGATGTGGTTATCGCGGACGAGGTCGGCGCCGCAGAACTCGATCAGGCGCGCGACGGCCTCGCCGATGACGATCGGGCGCAGGTGGCCGACGTGCATCTGCTTAGCGGTGTTCGGCGAAGGATAATCGATGACGACCTTGCGGCCGCCCATCAGGCGAGCTGCGCCGGCGCGCCACTTGGATTCGTCGCGATACTCGCGGAGCCAGGCGCCGAGGGCGGCAGGCGTGAGCTTGAAGTTGATGAAGCCCGGGCCGGCGACTTCCATCTGCACGATCTTGTCGTCCAGCCCACCTTGAGCGCGGACAGCTTCGACGAGCGCGGTGGCGAGGGCGCGCGGGTTGGCCTTGGCCTTCTTGGCCGCGGCGAGGACGCCGTTGGCCTGGAAGTCAGCGTGACGGGGGTCCGAGGGCTTCAGCTCCGGATTGAAGTCGGCCTCGAGGCCGGGGACGGAAGCGGCCGCCTTGCGCAGCAGGGCGTCGATTTCGCGGGCAGGATTGAACCAGACGGACATGCCTCAAGCCGTAAGCCCCTACGCCCCCTCGGCAAGCGAAGAAGGCCCAATAGGGGTAGGGATAGGGGTAGGGGCCGGGGTAGGGCTTACTTGAGCGTCTTCAGGTAAGCGAAGAGGTCCGTGATCTGGTCGTCGGTGAAGCCGTCGAGGAGTCCCTCGGGCATCAACGAACGACGCAGGTATTTGGCGGACGCCACTTCGGCCTTGGGCACGCGGCGATCGGCGCCGCCGGCCTGACGGATGACGTACGCGGTCGCGTCCTCGGAGACGTAGAAGGCTTCGATGACCTCGCCGGCCTTCAGCTTGACCTGGAAGATGCGGTAGGCGGCTTCGATGGCGGCGTTGGGTTCGATGATATTACGGATGACGGCTTCCATGCCCATCGCACCGGCGCCGGAGAGGTTCGGCCCGATCTGGCCGCCCTGCCCGTTGATCATGTGGCAGGACTGGCAGAGCGCGACGAGCGACTTACCCTTGGCGGGGTCGCCGGCCTT
>CANKZO010000176.1 GCA_947488485.1 Opitutia bacterium
GGCGGCGGCTTCAAGGGCGGACTGACCTACGGCGAGACCGACGAATGGGGCCACCACGCCGTGAAGGACGTCGTGAACCATTACGACTGGCACGCCACCATGCTGGATTGCTTCGGCTTCGAGCACGATAAGCTGACGTATAAGCGCAATGGCACCGCGCTGGCCCTGACGAATAACCAGCCCGCCCGGGTGGTCCGCGAACTCCTGGCTTGAGCCCTCATGGGGTTGCAAAACCCCGAAGGAGGACTTGATTGAGGGGGATGGTCCGCCCCGCCCTCTTGCTCGCGCTCGCCTGGTCCGCCATGGCCGACGCCAAGGTCTCCTTCAACCGGGAGATCCGCCCAATCCTTTCCGAGCAGTGTTTCTCCTGCCACGGCTTCGACGCGAAGCACCGCAAGGCCGACCTCCGCCTCGATACCCGCGAAGGTGCCTTGGCTGACAACGACGGCGTCCGTGCGATCATCCCCGGCGACCCCGCGAAGTCCGAACTCTGGAAGCGCCTCCTCTCACAGGACCCCGAAGAAGTGATGCCGCCGCCCGAGGCGCATAAGCCGAAGCTCACGGCCAAACAGCGCGAGACCCTCCGCCTTTGGATCGAAGAAGGCGCGCCTTACGAACCGCACTGGGCCTTCACGCCTCCGCAACGCCCGGCCTTGAAAGAGAAAGGTCCGGCCGCGATCGACGCCTTGATCGACAACGGACTCAAGGAAGCCGGCCTGAAGGCTTCCGCCGAAGCCTCCCCGGAGAAACTGCTGCGTCGCCTCTCACTCGACCTGACGGGCCTCCCGCCCACGCCCGCCGAACTCGACGCCTTCCTGCAAGACCGCGCGAAGGACCCGCAGTCCGCGTATGTCGCCGCCATCGACCGACTGCTCGCTTCGCCCGCCTACGGTGAACGCTGGGGCCGTTGGTGGCTCGATCAGGCCCGCTACGCCGACAGCAACGGCTACTCGATCGACGCTCCGCGCAGTATCTGGAAATACCGCGACTGGGTGGTGAGCTCACTCAACGCCGACCTGCCCTTCGACCGCTTCACGGTCGAACAACTCGCGGGTGACCTGTTGCCCGACGCCGGCGAAGCCCAGCGCATCGCCACGGGCTTCCACCGCAACACGCCCCTCAACCAGGAAGGCGGCATCGACGTCGAGCAGTTCCGCATCGACAGCGTGATCGACCGTGTCGGCACGACGGGCACGGTCTGGCTCGGTCTCACCGTCGGCTGCGCGCAATGTCACGACCATAAGTTCGATCCGATCACGCAGAAGGAGTTCTACCGGATGTTCGCCTTCTTCAACAACCAGGAGGAGCCCATGATGAAGGTGTCGGATCCGTCCCGCGATGAAGCCAAACTCACCGCCGCCGTCCGCGACGCCGAGCAAGCGCTCGCGACGTTCCTCGATCAGCGCGCCCCTGCCCTGCAGCAATGGGAGACCACCCTGACGAAAGCCGAGACCGCCAAGCTTTCCGGCCCGGCCAAGGCCGCCCTGCGCAAGCCCGCCGCGAAGCGAAACGTGACGGAGCGCGCCCTCCTCTTCGCCGCCAGCCCTGGTGCCACGGACAAGACCTTCAAAGCCCTGCAGAAGAAGGCCAAGGATGCCGCCGACCTGCGTGACGGCGCGCCGACGACACTCGTGCTCAAGGAACTCGCGAAGCCCCGCAAGACGCACCTGCTGACCGCCGGCGACTTCACGCGTCCGGCCGAAGAAGTCGCCCCCGGAGTCCTGGCGACCCTCCACGCCTTCAAGCCTGACCAAGGCTCCGTCGACCGCCTCGACCTTGCCCGCTGGATCGTGTCCAAAGACAATCCAGTCACCGCCCGCGTGATCGCCAACCGCGTCTGGCAGGCCTACTTCGGCCGTGGCCTCGTCGAGACCGATAATGACTTCGGCTCGCAGGGTACGTCGCCCTCTCACCCCGAGCTGCTCGACTGGCTGGCCGTGGAACTCGTCGAACGCGGCTGGAGCCTGAAATCCCTGCACCGCACGATCGTACTCACGCGCACCTATCGTCGCGATTCCGCGAGCCGTCCTGACCTCATCGAGAAGGACCCAGACAACCGCCTGCTCGCCCGCCAGACGCGCCTGCGTCTCGACGCGGAACTCGTGCGCGACTCCGCCCTCGTCGCCAGCGGCCTGCTCACCCACAAGGTCGGCGGCCCGCCCGTCTACCCGCCCATCCCGGAGGGCGTGATGTCCCTCGGCCAGGTGAAGCGCGCCTGGAATACCAGCAAGGGAGAAGACCGCACGCGCCGCGGACTCTACACGTTCACCTACCGCGTGACCCCTCCGCCGGCGTTCGCGGTCTTCGACGCCCCGGACGGACTGTCCACATGCACGCGTCGCAATCGCAGCAATACCCCGCTGCAGGCCCTGACACTCCTCAATGACCCGGCCTACTTCGAGGCCGCGCAGGCCCTGGCCAAGGTGATCGAGAAGGAAGGCCTCGCCACCGCCTTCCGTCGTTGCACCTCCCGCGCCCCCGAGGCCGCCGAACTCGCCGTGCTCTCCCCGCTCGACCGACTCTCGGCCGCGCGCGCCCTCCTCAATCTCGACGAGACCATCACCCGTGACTGACCCCTTCCGCCTCCTCGGCCGCACCCGCCGCCACTTCTTCCGCGACTGCGGCGTGGGCCTCGGCTCGATCGCGCTGTCGTCGCTGCTCGCGGCGGACAAACCCACGCCGACCGCTGATCCGCTCGCGCCGAAGACGCCGCACCATCGCCCCAAGGCCAAGAGCATCATCTACCTCTTCATGGCCGGCGGCCCCAGCCAGCTGGAGTTCTTCGACCACAAGCCCAAGCTCAACGAACTCAACGGCCAACCTATTCCCGCCAGTTTCATCGAAGGCAAGCGCTTCGCGTTCATGGGCTCGAGCCACCGCGTCAACCTGCTCGGACACGATAAGCAATTCAAGCAGCACGGCCAGAGCGGTGCGTGGGTGAGCGACATGCTTCCGCACACGGCCGCGATTTCCGACGAACTCTGCTTCGTCAAAACCTGCAAGACCGACCTCTTCAACCACGCCCCGGCGAAGCTCTTCATGAACACCGGCAGCGGCCTGTTCGGCCGACCGAGCATGGGCGCGTGGATGACTTACGGCCTCGGTAGCGAATGCGCCGACCTGCCCGGGTTCGTCGTGCTGCAGAGCGGCCCGCGCGGCCCCCGCGGCGGCGCCTCCCTCTGGAGCAGCGGCATACTGCCGAGTACCTACCAAGGCGTGCCCCTGCGCGGCCAAGGCGACCCTATCCTCAACCTGACGAACCCGCAGGGCGTGGCCGCGGCCGACCAACGCAAGGTCATCGACGCCGTGCGCGAACTCAACGCCGCCCGCCTGGCGAAAACCGGCGATGACGAGATCTCGGCGCGCCTCAACGCCTACGAGATGGCCTACCGCATGCAGACGAGCGCGCCCGCGGTCATGGACCTCAAGGGTGAAAGTAAGGCGACCCTCGACCTCTATGGCATCAAGGATCCGGCCGAGGCCAGCTTCGCCCGCAATTGCCTGCTCGCGCGCCGCCTCGTCGAACGCGGCGTGCGCTTCATCCAGCTTTACGACACCAACTGGGACCACCACGGCGGCGTCACCGAGAACCTGCAGAAGCATCTGCCCATGAAGGCCAAGGACATCGACCAGGCCTGCGCCGCGCTCGTACGCGACCTCAAGTCCCGCGGCCTGCTCGACGATACCATCGTCGTCTGGGGCGGCGAGTTCGGTCGCACCCCGATGGGCGAGGTCCGTGAGTTCACCGGACGAAACCATCACATCGACGCCTTTACCATGTGGTTCGCCGGCGGCGGCTTCCGTCCGGGCATGACCTACGGCGAGACCGACGAGTTTGGCTTCGGCGCGGCCAAGGACCCCGTCCACGTCCGCGACATCCACGCCACCCTCCTCCACCAGATGGGGCTCAACCACGAGCGCCTCAGCGTGCGGGCACAGGGCCTCGACGTCCGCCTCACCGGGGTCAACCCAGCCAAGGTGATCAAGCCGCTCCTGGCCTGAAGGGTCCCGGAGGGGAACTTTGCGGCCTCCGACCTGTCAGATCGGGAGGCACTCTTCCTCCGACGCCACCAAGCAGGCCCTTCCCAACAAGGAAAGGCTCGCTTCGGGAAGTCCGTATATCGCAAAATATCACCACACCCCTTTAGCCAGCCCTGACATGAATCGCCGCCGTTTCATCCTCCGCTCCCTCGGTGCCACCTTGGCCCTACCGGGACTGTGCTCGCTCAGCGCGAAGGCCCTCAGCGGCAACCCCACCGTCCAGACGTCCAAGGGAGCCGGCATCGGCGCCCGCCGCTTCGTGGCGATCGGTAACCTGCTCGGCTACCAGACCAAGCAGCTCTTCCCGAAGACCGCTGGTCGCGATTTCGAAAAGACGACCCTGCTGGATCCGATCTGGGAACAGCGCGAACGGATGACCGTCTTCCGCGGCCTCGACCACGGCGTCAAGGGCGGCCACTTCGCGGTGCACTCCTTCCTCTCCGGCGTGCTCAACTCCGAAGCGCAGAACCGTCCGGACGGCAACGTCTCGCTCGACCAGTTCCTCGCCGAGGAGATCGGCCACCAGACCCGCTTCCCTTCCCTCACCGTCGGCTCCGAAGGCGGCATCCACGGCGGCTGTCAGATCGCCTGGACGAAGGCCGGCGTGCGCGTACCGCCGATCACCAACCCGGCCGAACTTTTCGACAAGCTTTTCGTCAGCGACTCCGCCGAACGCCGCAAGCGTCGCGAGCAAGACAATCGCGTGCAGGCCTCGATCCTGGACTCCGTGCGCGAAGAGGCCAAGCGCCTCTCCGGTCAGGTCAACCAGGAGGACAAGGCCAAGCTCGACGAATACTTCACCTCCGTCCGCGACGTCGAGAAGCGCCTCGAACTGCGCCAGCGCTGGACCCATCTCCCGAAGCCGGCGGCCCCCTTCGGCAAGCCGGCCAACCGTAACCCGGTCGACGACCTACCGCTGATGTATGAGCTGATCGCGCTCGCCCTGCAGACCGACAGCACCCGCATCGCCACGCTGGAGATCGGCGGCGACTTCATGCCGCAGCA